>JBGAOB010000250.1:0-7289 GCA_044222045.1 Candidatus Eiseniibacteriota bacterium | reverse complement strand
CGGCCAGCACGGAGTCCACCACCTGCGGCGCACGCTCGCCGGCGGCGAGCAGGTCCACCTTCTCGAAGGCCGACGCGTACATCGACCCGCGGCCGCGGAACGGAACGTCGGCGAGCACGGTCGAGCCCCGCGGCAGCGCGGCGCTCACCGCCATGGCCACGCGCGTCTCGCGATCGGGCCCGGGCAGCGCCTGCGGCCGGATGCTGCCCGCCACGTTCACCAGCGCGACGCCCGCGAGCAGCGCCGCGGCCAGCCTCCAGCGCCGCGCGCCGTCCGCGGAGCGCCCGGCTACGGCGAGCAGTGCGATCGCCGGCGCGAACAGGTCCATCCAGAACTCGGTGCGCTCCGGAGCCCACCACGTGGCGAAAGCGCTCACGGCGAGAAGCCACGCCGCGAGGAACACGGGGATCGCGTCCGCGCGCCGCACCGCCGCGGCCACGTGCCGGGCGCCCGTCACGAGCCACGCACCGGTCGCCACGAACGCCGCCATCGCCAGCGCGGCGAGCGGCACGCGCGCGAACGCGGGCAGCGAGGCCGCCGCGGCCATCTCGTCGTCGAGCGACGCGCCGGGGAACAGCCGGTGCGCGTACGCGAGCACGGGGCCGAAGCCGAGCAGGAAATGCGAGCCGATCCAGGTCCGCGCCACGCCGATCGCGGCCTTGGCGAGGCTGGCGCGCTCCCACTTGCCCCAGCCCGACCACTCGCTGATGCCCACGAACCAGTGGTGGAAGCTCGCGTAGTCGTGGTGCGCGAGCAGGCCGATGCCCACCGCGAAGTACGGCAGCACCGCCACGGCCGCGTACACGAGCGCGAACGGCACCGCCAGCGCGAGCACGCGACGCGGCTCGCCGCGCACGGTGGCGACACCGCCCGCGAGCGCGGTGAGCGACAGCACCACGTTCTTCTGGTGCATCAGCGTGGCCAGCCCCAGCGCGAGCGCGGCGGCCACGATGCGGCCGCGATCGGGCGACTCGGCCACGCGCACGAAGCACCACAGGTACAGCACGAGCGACGCGCTCGACAGCACGTGCGACTCGCCCTGCAGCGCGAAGTGCCACCAGCCGTACGATGCGCCGAGCAGCCCGGCGCACACCGCCGCGCGGGCCTCGCCGGCGCCCAGGCGCACGAGCGTGCGCTGGAACAGCGCGAGCGCGGCCAGCGACACGATCGCGCTCAGCAGCTGCAGCAGCGGGATCGGGTCACGCGGCGGCACGGCCGCGCGAGCCGCGATCGAAGCGGCGCCCACGAGCGGCGCGAAGCCGAGGTGGCCCGGGTACCACAGCGCCTCGCGATCGCCCTTCAGCGCGTCGGACGAGTAGATGACCGCGTCGCATTCGTACGTGCGCGCCGGGAACGCCGCGTACAGCGCGGCGAAGGCCAGCAGCAGCAGGGCGAGGGGCGCGAGCTTCTTCATCGACGGGGGCTCCGGGTGCGCGACGTGCGGGCGGGAAGCATGGGGCCGGGGCGGCGGCGCGGGCAAGACGGGAAAGCCGCGGGGCCCGCCCGCGAACGTGCGGGCCCCCGCGGTCGGTGGCTCGATCAGCGGTCGAGCACGGTCAGGCGGGCCAGGCGCGACTGGCCGGCGGCCTCGAAGCGGGCGAAGTACATGCCCGCCGGCAGCACGGAGCCGTCGTCGGCGACCGGTGCCCATTCCACGCTCAACGTGCCCGCCGCGGCGCGGCCGGCGAACGGCGTGGCCACGCGACGGCCGGACAGGTCGAACACGTCCAGCCGTGCGTCGCCCTCCACGGACAGCGTGGCGGCGAACGTCACGCGCCCGCCGCGCACGGGGTTCGGCGAGGCCGAGAACGCCAGCGCGGGCGCCGCCGGCGCGGCGGCGATCGTCTCGACGTGGATCGGCCCGATCAGCGCCTCGGGTCCGCTGCACGACCGCGCGCCGAGCCAGTACGTGCCGGTGGCGGGCGGCGTGCGGTCCACGAAGCCGAACAGCGCGTCGTCGCTCGTGACCTCGAGCAGCGCCTCCTGGCCCACGTGCTCGCGCGTACCGTCCTCGCGCTCGCGGTACACGTTGAAGCCGTCCACGTGGCTGTTCTTCAGCACCGTCCACGCCAGCCGCACGCTCCCGTCGGTCGTTCCTGCGGCCTCGAGCGAGACCACGTTCGCCTGCGGCGTGCGCTTGGCGATCGCCTCGCGGTCGGCTTCGGACTGCATGGCCACGAACTCGTCCGGCGTCATCGTGACCAGCGTGCCCTGCTGGTACTCGTACGTGAACGCCATGTAGTCGCCGCGCGAGGTGTACGTGGTGGTGCGCGTGTTGCCCTGCACGCGCAGGCGCACCTGGCCCGCCGCGTTCACGTACGCGCCCGGCGTGGTGGTGCTCCACGTGCGCGTGGTGGTGGCGGTGCCGATCGACGCCTGGTCGATCTGCACCCACGCCGCGGTGCTCCAGTTGTACAGGTACAGTGTCTGCGTGCGCGTGGTGTTGAACGAACCGTCGTAGCGAACGGTCAGCGACAGGGGCGGGTGCGCCAGCGTGGCCGTGGCGTACCAGTCGGTGCGGTAGGTGCCGCCCGAGAGCGCGGAGCTGACGATGAGCCGCGTGCCGTCGGCCACCGCGAGGCTCGCCACGGAGCCCTGGCTGATGGTGCCCTGGAGCATCGTCACCGAAGACGGCACCTGCGTGTCGGTGAGGATCACCGGCCCGCCGCCACCGCCGATCGCGTAGGTGTCGGTGAAGCCCGTCCCGGCGACCGTGAACTGGTTCGTGGCGAGGTCGGCCTGGACCACGATCGTGCCGCCCACCTTGTCCCAGGCGGCGTTCGGCGTGGCACCGGCGCCGGTCTCGGTCCAGTAGGTCTTCACGTTGTGGTTGTGCAGTCGGGTCATCGCGTCGAGCGTCGGGTGCCCGTAGCTGTTGCCGTTTCCGCACTGCACCACGGCCACCTCGGGCGAGATCGCGCCGAGCCAGTTGTCGTTCGACGAGTAGCGCGAGCCGTGGTGATGGGTCTTGTACACCTCCACGTCGCCCACTTCCGGGCCCACGGTGGTCTCGACGTCGTTGCTGCTGGCCGGATCGCCGGTGAGGTCGCCGCCGATCACCTCGTCGAAGCCGCCGTAGCTCACCTTGTACACGGCGCTCTTGGCGTTCTCGTCGGAGCCGCTCGGCGAGTAGACACCGGCGCCGTTCAGGTCGACGCACTTGATCGTGACCGGGTTCGCGCTCGCCGCGTCCAGCGTGATCACCTGGTTCTTCGCGAGTGTCTGGCGCTTGGCGCCGAGCGTGTTGACGTACGCCGTGTAGGTGCCGCTCGAATAGCTCGAGCCGCGGTCGTAGCCCGCCGTGCCGATGGTGATGCCGATCGCCGCGAGGTCGTCGATGCAACCCAGGTGGTCGGAGTGGTAGTGCGACAGGAAGTGATAGTCGACCGTGGTGACGCCGAGGCCCTGCAGGTAGGTCTTGATGCCGGTGCAGCTGAGGTAGTTGCCGTCGTCGAACAGGGCGGTCTGGCCGTTCGGCGAGATCAGCAGCATGCCGTCGCCCTGGCCCACGTCGATGTGGTGGATCTGCAGCTTGCCGTTGCCGGCGATGGCGTGGGCGGCGACGGGAGCCAGCGCGGTCGCGAAGGCGAACAGCGCGGCGGTGAGCGCGACGGCGGGACGGAATCCGGCACAGCTTCTTCCGTGCATCGGGGCACCTCGTCCTGAGGGTGGACCCGGCGGCCGGTCGACCGCGCGGGCCTGCTGACGTCCCGTCCCTGGGAGAGCGCGTCCGAACGCGGGCATGTACGGCGATGCACGCGCCTGGGGGTCGGCCACCCACCAGATCCGAAGCGTCGTTTCGCAGCGAAGCCGCAGCCTGTATGAACCTTTCCCGGACACGAATCAAGCAAACAGTGCGTTTCGCACGGGCGATCGCAATTCGCGAACGGGCGCATCCGGGCCCGCGTCGCGAACTCCGCACGCGACCGGCATTCGCACGCGATGGGTCGGGCGCCCCGAAGGGCTGGGTGGAATTGCAGCGGGCAACTTGCGTGTTGCGAAGCGCGGAATCGACCCGTGAGAATTGTGTCCGCTGACCCGGAATGGTCGAACCGCGCCGAAGCGCGGGGCACATCACGCCAGGCACCACGCGCCCACGACCATGACCTCTCGCATCGCGGTTCTCGCACTCCTCGCCACGCTCGTCGCCGGCACCGCCGGTGCGGCGCAGGTGGAACTCGTCAGCGACAACGACACGAACCTGTACGTGCCCGGCGCCGGCACGTTCGACCGCAACTACACGCAGGGCGCGCGCGTCGCCTGGTACGGCGAGCCCGACGTGCTGCCGGCCCGCGTGGAGGCGATCGCCGCGTTCGTTCCCGCGCTGCGCCCGTTCGCACGCGACGGTGAGCCGCGCACGCGGCGGTTCGGCGTGCTCGTGGGCCAGGAGATCTACACGCCCGACGCGATCAGTCGCACGCGCCGCATCACGAACGACCGGCCGTACGCGGGCTGGCTGTACGCGAGCGCGTTCGTGACCGCGGCCGACGAGCACCGCTTCCGCGCCCTGCAGGCCGGCGCGGGCATGGTGGGCCCGTCGTCGGGCGCCGCCGAGGTGCAGACGTGGTGGCACAGCCAGCTCGGCATCCGCGTACCGCGCGGCTGGCAGTGGCAGCTGCGCGACGAGCCCGGCGTGTTCGTGCGCTGGGAGGAGCGCGCGCGCCCGTGGGGGCGCCGCCGCTTCGTCGACCTGGTGCCGCACGCGGGCGCCACGCTCGGCAACGTGAGCACCGAGGCGCACGCCGGCGCCACCGTGCGGCTGGGCTGCCGCTGCCCGACGACTTCGACCGAGCGCGTTCACGCCGCTGGACCTGGGCACGTCGCGCGCGCTTCTCGGCGTACCTGTTCGCGCGCCCGAGGGCCGCGCGGTGGCGCGCGACCTGTTCCTGGACGGGAACACGTTCGCTCCCGGCCCGCACGTGACGCGGGTGCCGCTGGTGGGCGAGTCGCAGGTGGGCGCGGGCGTGCGCTGGGGCCGCGTCGGGCTGCGCTACACGTTCTCGTACACGACGCAGCAGTTCCGCGAGCGCACCGACTCGCAGGAATACGGCTCGATCGGCCTGAACTTCTGACGCCCTCGGGCGCCGCGAACCTCGTGCGGCCCGTCTCGACGCTGCTCGCGCGGCCGGTGTAGTCTTGCCGCCCTTCGCTCGTCCGGGGCGCGAACGACGCGCCCCGCCGATGTCCCGGCCGTCCAGGAGTGCGTTCCGTGTGGTCCCAGATCGAGTCCAAGGTCCTTCGTGGTGAGCGCCTGTCCACCGAGGAAGGCGTCTACCTGCTCACCGACGCGCCCCTGCTGGACATGGGCGTGCTCGCGAACGAGATGCGCGGGCGCAAGACCGATCCGCGGCTGGTGACGTACGTCATCGACACGAACCCGAACTACACCAACGTCTGCACGGTCGACTGCCACTTCTGCGCGTTCTACCGCAAGCCCGGGAAGGCCGCGCCCGACGCCTACACGCACGACGTGGAAGGCGTGATGAAGATGATGGAGCAGGCCCGCTCGGTGGGCGCCACCACGGTGCTGCTGCAGGGCGGCCTGAACCCCGACATCCCGTGGTCGTTCTACACGGACATCGTGCGGGAGGCGCGCCGGCGCTACCCCGAGATCACGCCGCACTTCTTCTCGGCGCCCGAGATCCACCAGATGGCGGCGGTGAGCGGGCTGTCGATCCGCGGCGTGCTCGAGGCGCTGCACGAGGCCGGCCAGCGCACGCTGCCCGGCGGCGGCGCCGAGATCCTGGCCACGCGCGTGCGCAAGCGCATCTCCGTGAAGAAAGGCGGACCCGAGGCGTGGATCGACGTGCACCGCGCCGCGCACCAGGTGGGCATGCGTTCCACGGCCACCATGATGTACGGGCACGTCGAGACGCGCGCCGAGATCGTGGAGCACTTCGACCACATCCGCGCGCTGCAGGACGAGACGAAGGGCTTCACCGCGTTCGTGCCGTGGTCCTACAAGCGCGGCAACACGCCGATGGAGTCGAAGGTCCCGCACATCGCCGGTGCGTCGATGTACTTCCGCGTGCTCGCGGCGAGCCGGTTGTACCTGGACAACTTCGACCACATCCAGGCCACGTGGTTCAGCGAGGGCAAGAAGACCGGCCAGATCTCGCTGCACTTCGGCGCCGACGACTTCGGCGGCACGCTGTTCGAGGAGAACGTGCACCTGGCCACGGGGCACCTCAACAAGACCACGATCGCCGAGATCGAGACGCTGATCCGCGAGTCGGGCTTCACGCCGGCGCAGCGCGACACCGAGTACCACCTGCTCAAGGTGAGCGAAGGGCCCGAGGCGCTCGCGAACATGTCCGACGAGGTGCCGCTGTTCGTGGAGAGCCTGCGCGAACTGCCGGCCGAGTACCCGGCGCAGATCGAGGGCGAGGAGCCCTCGCCGCTCGTGATGCCGAACTGACCGCCGCGCTCCGGCGCGCGACGTTCGAAGGCCCGCGGCTCCGTGCCGCGGGCCTTCGTCATTCGTGCAGCGCGATCGCCGGTCGGTCGGGCGTCGTCGCCGCCGTCGCATCGTCGGGCGGAGCCGCCGCGGGCGCCTGCGCCACGCCCGGTTCGAGCGGCGGCAGTTCCAGCCACAGCCACGACCAGCCGTCGGGCGTGGTCCAGCGCGCTTCGCGCAGCGCGTGCAGACCGGGCACGCCCGACGCGGCGTCGGGGCGCGCGACCACGTCGAGCCACGCCGGCCACACGCGCTCGGCGTCGGGGAACGCCAGCAGCACGTGGCGGAACGGCACGCGCTGTCGGCACGCGGGCACGTCGGCGGGCGTGAGCGCCAGCCGCACGACCGGGCGGTTCGTGTACCACGCCAGCATCGCGCCCAGGTTGCTCATCACCGGCTCGTTCGGCGCGAGGCCGTCGACCAGCGCCTTGTTCGCCGTGAACATCGACATCACCGCGGGCGTGGGCCGCACGGTCGAGGTGACGCGCGCCTGGCGCACACCCATCGTGGTCTGCCAGCCGCCCCACGCGAGCGCGAGCAGCGCGGCCGCGGTCCAGAGCCCGACGCGGGTGCGCGCGTTCGGCGCCTCGCTCGTGTAGAACGCGATCACCGCCCACAGCGCCATCAGTCCCGACGCTTCCAGCACCACGCGGATCGCGAACAGGTCGCGCATCCAGCCCAGGCCCAGCGCGGCCCACGCGAGCTCCACCGCCAGCGCGAACAGCGCCGCGACGCCGGCGGCGGCCAGCGGGCGCGGCGGCCGCACGAGCGACAGCCACAGCACGATCGCGGCGATCCACATGGCGCGCGGGCCGGCGAGCAGGGACAGCAG
>JBGAOB010000249.1:0-7007 GCA_044222045.1 Candidatus Eiseniibacteriota bacterium | reverse complement strand
TGGCGTCCCGGCGGTCCTGTCGCCATCACCCACATGGAGGCTCGCATGACCAGGTTGGAAACCCCTTCCCGCGGGACCGCCTCGCTCGTCCGGCGCTGGCTGACCGCCGCCCTCTTCGCGGGACTGCTCGTTCCCTCCGCGGCCCGGGCCGCGGAGCCCACCGCCGCATCCGGAGACTCGAAGCGCCCGCCCGGGCTGCTCGCGTTCTTCGTCTCCGACCAGCCGCGCACGCCGAAGCCGTGGCACCGCTACGGTGACTTCTACGCCAGCGTCGGCGTGGGCCCCACGTTCTTCAGCGACCACACCGACGCGAACGACGACGGCTCGCTGAGCAACGTCGACGCGCACGACTCGGGATTCGGCTGGAACTTCAGCGCCGGCTTCGCCGGCCGCTACGTGGGCGCCGAACTCGGCTACGTGAACGTGGGCACGTCGAAGTTCGACGCGGTCTCCGACGGCAGCGGCGATTCGTGGGGCGCGGGCGACGTGAGCGCCAGGGTGGAAGGCGGCGGCTGGGCCGCTTCGGGCCTGGCGCGCATCCCCATCAAGCCGCGCTGGGTGATGCTGGCCCGCCTCGGCGTACTCGGCTGGAGCACGAAGGAGACGTTCACCGAGACGTTCGGCAGCACCACGTACACGTCGACCGACGAGGATTCGGGCACGTCGGTGCTCTACGGCGTCGGCTTCGAGTACGACATCTACAGCCAGGACCGCTTCTGGCTGCGCACCGAGATGAGCCGCACACAGGTGGACCACGACGAGCTCCCGGTGCTGGGCGTGAACGGCAGCCTGGTCTTCCACTACTGATCGAGCGGGCTACGGCGCCGGCCGGAGTGCCTCCCGTCACCGGTGCCGGATGCACGTGCGGGCGTCGCGGGGTCTCCCCCTCGCGGCGCCCGCCGTGTTCGATTCGCGCCTACGCGTCCCGGCGCAGGTCGGCGTCGCGGCGCGACTCGCGCTTGGGGGCCTCGGGGTACGGCGCGCGCACGTGGAAGATCGCGGTGAGCACCGGGATGAACGACTCGCGCACGCGGGCCAGCTCCTGCAGCGTGATGCCGCACTCGTCGAGCTGCCCGTCGCGCACGCGCTCGTCGATGATGCGCTGCACGAGCCCGCGGATGCGGCTGGGCGTGGGCTCGGCCAGCGCGCGCGACGCGCCTTCGACACCGTCGGCCAGCATGAGGATCGCGGTCTCCTTGGAGCGCGGCCGCGGTCCGGGATAGCTGTAGTCCTCGCGCCGGGCGCCGGGATCCCCCTCGAGCGCCTTGTGGTAGAAGAACGCCATCACCATGGTGCCGTGGTGCTCGGGGATCGCGTCGCGCACCGCGCGCGGCAGGCGCTCCTTCTTGGCGATCTCGAGCCCCTCGGTGATGTGCGACTTCAGCACGAGCGCGCTCATGCTGGGCGTGAGCTTGTCGTGACGGCTGCGCGTGCTGGCGGGCTCGTTCTCGGCGTAGTACTCGGGCTTCGCCAGCTTGCCGACGTCGTGGTAGTACGCCGACACGCGCGCGAGCAGCGAGTTCGCGCCGATCGCCTCGGTGGCGGCCTCGGCGAGCGAGCCCACGATCATGCTGTGGTGGTACGTGCCGGGCGCCTCCAGCTGCATGCGGCGCAGCAGCGGACGGTTCAGGTCCGAAAGCTCCAGCAGCGTGATGTCGCTGGTCAGGCGGAACAGGTGCTCCACCAGCGGCAGCAGCAGGAACGCGAGCGAGGTCGCGAGGAACGCGTTGACGCCGCCCCACATGGCGTCCTTCAGCAGCACCGGCCCCGGCGACGTGCGCGCGAGGTCCCACGCGAGGATCGCCGCCAGGTTCGCGAGCGCGATCGCGAAGAACGCGCGGATGAAGTGCCAGCGATGGCGCAGGCGCGCCACCGAGTACACCGCGGTCACGCCGCCCATCACGGCCACCGGCACGAACGGCGTGCGCAGCTCGGCGATCGCCAGGTCGAGCACGGCCAGCATGAGCGTGAACACCAGCGTGGGCCGCTTCTCCATGAGCGACGCCACCACGAGCGGCGCGAGCGCCAGCGGCACCGTGAACTCCGACAGCCCGGCGATGTTCACCAGGCTCACCGTGGCGGCGAGCACCGCGACGACGAGCAGCGTGAACAGCGAAAGCATGCCGTTGTCGCGGTAGACCGCGGGCAGCTCCATGCGGAGGTACGTGGCGAACGCGGCGATGAACAGGAGCATCAGCAGCATGCGCGCGACCGGCGGGTACAGGAACTCGCTGCGGTCGCGGCGGGCTTCCTCGAGGTTGCGCAGCGAGCGCAGCTTGAGCAGCCCCTCGCGCGAGATGCGCTCGTTCGCGTCCACGATCAGCTCGTCCTTCTTCACCGCCCCGATCACGCCCGAGATCGCGCCCTGCGCCTGCACGCGGCGCCACTCGGTGCCGGCCCGGTCGTACAGCACGCTCGGCGTGGTGAACGGCGTCGCCACCTCGCGCGCGAACTGCACCAGCCGCGGGTCGGAGGGGAAAGCGGCACGCGTGTGCCTCTCGATCAGGTCGAGCGCCTCGGCCTTCTCCAGGAAGCGTGTCGCGGCGGCGATCGACTCCGACTCGCCCTCGCGCAGGCTCACGGCGCGGTAGCCCAGGATGAACTGGCCGCGCTTCTCGCCCACGATGCCCTGCGACACCGACTCGCTCAGCCACGCGGACAGGCTCTCGACCACGCGGCGCGCCCTGGCGGGCGTGGCGAGCACGTCGATCGTGCCTTCGCTCAGCGTGACGCCCAGCGCGTGCAACCGCTCGGCCTTCTGCGCCGGTGTCGAACGCGGATCGCCGATCACGCCCAGCGCCTTGTCCTGGAACAGCGCGAAGCGCGCGAGCTGTTCGGACTGCGCCTTGGGGTCGGCCACGAAGACCGGCGGCACGGCGGTGGCGGCGTCTTCCTGCTCGCGGCGCAGCGTGGCCTCGTCCTTCTGCACGCTGAAGTCGTACGGCGCCACGATGCGCTCGCGCGCGATGTCGCCCTCGCGATAGCGGAAGCGATCGGACGAACCGCCCGTGGGCAACGCCGCCGCGGTCACCAGCAGCACCACCACGAGCAGGGCGCGCACCGCCCAGTAGCCCCAGCGCAGCGGACGCGCCCGATCGGGCCGCGCCGGTGCCGGCGTCAGGTCGTTTTCACTCACTTCGGAATCGCTCCCCCCTGGCCGGGATCAGGCCCGGGCGCATCGCCCGGGACGGATCCCGACCCTGCTGCGGCACGGACGGCTCAGCGAGCGCCGCCCTCCCTGCCGCCGGTCGCACCCGCACCCGGCGCCGCCGGAGCTTCGGGCTCCGCGGTGGCCTGCCGGCGCGCTTCCGCCTCGAGCTCGGCCGCGGCTCGCGGCTGCTCGGGGTCCAGTGTCTCGCCGACGCCGTCCTCCGCGTCGCCCTGCGAGCGCGCGTGGTAGACGTCGAACGCGTGGATGATCTCGCGCACCAGGCGGTGCCGGACCACGTCCTCGGGATGGAAGTAGACGAACTTGATGTCGGGCACGTGACCGAGAATGGCCTGGATGCGCACCAGCCCGGAACTGCGCGGGTCCTTGAGGTCGATCTGCGTGAGGTCGCCCGTGATGACGGCGCGCGAGTTCATCCCGAGGCGCGTCAGGAACATCTTCATCTGGCGCACCGTGGTGTTCTGCGCTTCGTCCAGGATCACGAAAGCGTTGTGCAGCGTGCGGCCGCGCATGAACGCCAGCGGCGCGATCTCGATGACGCCCATCTCCAGGAAGCGGCGCATCTTGTCGTACGACATCAGGTCGGCGAGCGCGTCGTACATGGGCCGCAGGTACGGATCGACCTTCTCCTGCATGTCGCCCGGCAGGAAGCCCAGGCTCTCGCCGGCCTCCACCGCGGGGCGCACCAGGATGATCTTGTCCACGCGCTTCGTGCGCAGCGCCGCGACGGCGGCGGCCACCGCGAGGTACGTCTTGCCGGTGCCGGCGGGTCCGATGCCGAACACCACGTCGTACTGTTCGAGCGCCTTGAGGTACTCGGCCTGCGTCGGCGTGCGCGGATGCACCGCCTTGCGGTCGAACGTGTACCCCGGGGCGCCGTCGTACGCCTCGGTCAGACGGCCCTTCGCGTCCCCGTTCCTTCGGGTGATGCCCAACGCTGTCGCCACGTCTGCCTCCTCCACGACCTTGCCGCGTTCCGCCAGCTGCACCAGTTCGTGGATCGCCGAAGCCGCGGGACGCACCGCGTCCTCCTCGCCGGACACCGTGATGGTGCCGTCGCGGAGCGTGATGCGAACCGGCAACGCGCGCTCGATCTGGCGCAGGTTGACGTCGTTGTGCCCCAGCACGGAGATGGGATCGAGATGCTCGATGGGGAACCTGCGTACGATCACGGACGTGCCTCGTGAGGACCGGAAAGCGCAAAACTCCCGGCCGCTTCGTCCCCTGAGGGGACCGGGCCGAGAGCATCGGTCACCGCCTGGTGCTTCGAGCGTGTCGCGGTATCGCGCAATCCGGAGGGTCCAGGGTGGCCTGCACCGAACCCGGCCGGGTCGGGCAGCCGTCCTGATGCCAGCCGCCCCGGCGTGGCGGCAGACGCCGCCATGCGTTCGATGACGGCCGGACTGTAGCCACGGCCTCGAGGGGCGTCAATGCTCGCCACCTTCCTGGTGAGCGCTGTCACGCGGGCGTTATCGGCCCCGCCGGGAGGAGGGTTCACGCGCGTTTGGAGCGCGGTTTTCGCGGTCGGGAGCGCGGCTTTCGACCGGCGCACCCCGGGGCGGCCCCGGCGCGGACGCGCGCCGATCGCGGCGGCCGGGGCGTCCGCGGGGCCCCGACCGAGCCGGGGCCGGCCCGCGCACCCGCGAGCCGGCCCCGTCGTTCGGACCGGTGTTACTGCATCGTCACCGATCGCAGCGTGACCGCCTCGCACACGAGCGCGGCCTTGCGCGCGCCCACGAACCGGGCGTGGATGCGGAACCTCGCCACGCTCAGCCGCGCCGGCCCCGACGGCAGCCGCACCAGCTCCTCCTGCGGGATGCTCGTCTCGCCCGTGTCGCGCCGCAGTTCCGACAGCGCGGTGGACGTGGTGTCCACGGTCGAGCGCAGCAACGCGAGCACGTACACGGTGCTGTCGGAGGGCACGTCGGACCACCGCACGGTCAGGCTGTCGAGCGAGTCCACGACGGCCGCCGCGAGCGGCGCGGTCAGCACCGGCCGGCTCACCGACTTCACGCTGTCGGTGAACGCCTCCACCAGCGGCGAACCGGTGACCGTGAACGTGTGCTGCGTCGTGCCGTCGAACGGCAGTTCGATGCCGCCGGGACGCGAGATGAACGTGGTGTACACCGTGTTGATGCTGCCCAGCACGTTCAGCACGTGCGCGGTGAGCCCGAGCGAGCCACCCGCCACCGGCGCGACCGACACGTTGCCGGCGTCGATCAGCGTCTGGCTGGTCGCGGTCTGCTCGATGAAGAACGCCGTGGCGCCGCGGCGGCCGTCCACGTCGAGCGTGTACGACAACACGCCCACGTTGGGGTCCAGGCTCGTGGGCGCCACCGCGCCGGACACGAACGACTGCTGCACCAGCCGCACCAGGTCGTCCACGGTGCCCAGGGGAATCGTGGGCGCCACCGAACCCGAGCCGCTCTTGCCGCAGCCGGCCACCACCGCCGCCAGCGCCAGCGCGGCGAGGGCGGCGAACGGACGTCGGAGCTTCATGCTTCCTCCCCGTGGGCATTCACGATGCGCGCCGTGCGCGCACGTTCCGAAGCGAGTTCGGCCACGATCGACTGCAGCGCCGCCGCCAACGGCAGCGCCAGCACCGCGCCCGCGGCGCCCATGAGCGCGCCCCCGGCGAGGATGCTGACCGTGACCACGAACGGATGCATCTTCATGTGCCGCGCCATCACGCGCGGCGTCACCAGCAGCCCCACGAGCTGGTTCGCGATCACGTAGGCGAGCCAGCCGCCCAGCGCCAGCAGCGGGCTCACGCTGAAGCCGGCGAGCACGATCGCGAGCGACGCGGTCCAGAAGCCGAGGATGGGGATCACCTCGGCCACGCCCACGAGCAGTGCGAGCAGCGCGGGCACGGGGAATCCGATCACCGCCAGCACCACGCCCACCACGACGCCCATCGTGAGGCACACCACCGTCTGCCCGCGCACGTAGCTGCGAAGCGCGCGATCCACCGCCGCGAGCAGCGCCTGCACGCGCGCGCGCGCGTCCTCGGGCACGAAGCGCAGCGCGCTCGTCTCCACCGCCTCGCGCTCCGCCAGCAGGTAGAACGCCAGCATCGGCACCAGCGCCAGCCCCACGAGCGCGCCCAGGTTGCCGAGCACCTGGCCCACCGCGCCGAGCAGCGCGCGCCCGCTCTGCGCGAGCAGCTGCGAGGCGTCGGCGCCGCGCTCGGCCGACAGCGGGCCCAGCCACGCGGACATGCCGCGGTCGGCCGCCCACGTGCGACCCACCTCGAGCGCCCGGTCGAGCGCCGCCGGCGCGCCCTCGACGAAGTTGACCAGCTCGCGCACGAGCTGCGGCACCGCCACCACGAGCGCCCACGCCCCGAGCCCGACCAGGGCCATCATCACCGCGCCGGCGGCGAAGCCGCGCCGCAGCCGCCCGCGCGCGGCGCGCTCGATGGCGCTCACCAGCGGGTCCAGCGCGAACGCGAGCAGCGCCGCGAAGCCCACGAGCAGCAGCACGTCGCGCAGCGCCCACAGCGCCACGGCGGTGAGCAGCACGATCACCGCCACGAGCGGCGAGCGCGTGTAGTCGCGATCCGGCATGGCGTGCGTGTAACACGCGGCCGGGGGCGCGGCAACCACGGCGGGCGCGGCCGGCGCGCCCGCCCCGCCTACTCGGCCGGGCGCACCTCGGGGTTCGCGAGCACGCGCCGCGCGAGGATCGCGAAGCTGTCCGCGGGCGCGATGCGCACGATCTCGCGCAGCGTCTCGAACGCCGGCTCGCGCCGGCCCAGCCGGCCGTACGCCACGGCGCGCAGCCAAAGGAGCTTCGGCCGCCCGGGCCAGTCCCGGTCCGCCTGGTCCAGCATCGGCGA
>JBGAOB010000248.1:0-8184 GCA_044222045.1 Candidatus Eiseniibacteriota bacterium | reverse complement strand
GGTTGTAGCTGACGCCGTTGATGCGGATCAGCCGCCCCTCGTTGGGCTCGGTGTAATCGGGCTGGAACGTGGCGTTGAGCTGCGCGCACGTGATCACGAGCGGCTCCGGCACGGGCCGGCCGGTGGCGTGCCGCACGAGCAGCAAGAAGTCGGGCTGGATCTCGGCGAGGCCGCGCAACTGCAGGATCAGGCCGTCACCGTGATGCTGTCGCCGGGCGACAGCGTGAACGGCGGCAGCGAGGCGTTGAACAGGTCGATGCCGCCGGTGGCGTCCTGCACGTACACGTCGGTGCGCGTGCTGCTCAGGTTGGCGGTGACGATGCCGGTGACCGTCGCCTCGGCGCCGACCGCGTAGGGCGCGGCCTGCACGCCCTGCGAGTCGTTCACGTGCAGCGCGGCGATCGGCACCAGTTCGAGCACGCGCACCTGCGGCTGCGGCGCGATCTGCGCGAACGTGCCCGCGGCGACGGCGGAGCGCACCACGAACGTGGTCGCGCCCTTGACCGCGGCGTCGTCGCGCCGAGCAGGGTGAGCAGGCCGCCGTCGGTGGTCGTCACCGCGGCGCCGCTCACGAAGATCGTGTCGCCCGTCACCGTGGGCGTCGCGGCGGCGAAGCCCGGCCCGGACAGCAGGACCGAGGCGGCCGAGTGCGACCACGTCCAGCCCGCGGGCACGGTCATCGCGAGTCCGTGAGCGTGTAGGCCGAGTCCTGCGAGAACGTCACGTAGAGCGAATCGAGCGCCCGCCCGGTGAACACGACCGTGGGCAGGATCGCGGCGTGGCCGGTGCCGTTGCCGCCTACCGCCCAGCGCGGCTCGGCGGCCGCCGAGCTGTTCTGGGGTTGCGGCCGTTCACCTGCGCGACGAAGTCGCTGCCGTTGACGTTGGTGTCCTCGCCGTTGCCCTTGAACTCGTCGGCGCCGCCGGTGGCGAGCGTCGTGGCGGTGGACGTGGAGAGCGCCTTGCGCTCGACGCTGTTACCGTTCGCCGACGTGCCGTGGTTGGCGCGGCGACCCTGCCTCGGGATCGATCGCCGTGCTCCCCCAGCCGACCTTGTCCACCTCGACCGAGCCGGCGTCGAGCATCCGTACATGGCCGTTGTCGGCCATGCCGGTCCCCCAGACCGGGACGTGTAGTCGGGCGACGCGCCCACGAGGTCGACTTCGCGATCAGGTAGAAGCCGTGCGGCGCGATCTGCGCGCCCCGCGGGGAGCGTCGCGCGGTCGGACCAGGGTGCCGGTCGCCGACTTGTACTGCAGCTTCCAGCCCGACATGGAGACGATGTTCTCGGTCGGGTTGTACAGCTCGACGAACTCGCCGAGGCGTGGCAGCGACGGCCGCAGGCGGCGAACTCGCTGATGACGACGTGGTTGGCGGCGGCGGCCGCGAGGGCCGGCACGCACGCGACGCCCACGGCCAGCGCGAGCGCGGCGAGGGCGGTGCGGATCGAGGGGTGCATGAGCGCTCCGTTCGAGGTGCGGGTGAGGCGCGTGGGGGGCGGGGCGAGCCTAGCACCGGGCTTCCGCGGCGCTCCACGGCGAACTCGGGCGGTCCCCGCCGGGGCGGGCCGGGCGGCCCCTCCTGCTCAGCGCTTCGGCGGGCGCGGGTAGAACGTCCGCCCCGCCAGCTCGTCGGGCAGGTGCGGCTGCGCCTTCGCGGCCCGGGTCGTCGTGCGCGTACGCGTAGCCCTTGCCGTAGCCCAGTTCCTTCATCAGCCCGGTCGGGGCGTTGCGGATCACGAGCGGCGGCGGCAGCGAGCCGCTCGCCTCGATCTCGGCCATCACCGCCTTGTAGGCGACGTAGTGGCGTTCGACTTGCGCGAGCGCGAGGTGCACCACGACCTGCGCCAGCGCCAGCTCGCCCTCGGGGCTGCCGAGCTGGTGGTAGGCCTGGAACGCGGCGGTGGCCAGCACCAGCGACTGCGGGTCGGCCTCGCCCACGTCCTCGCTGGCGAAGCGCACCAGCCGCCGCGCGACGTAGAGCGGGTCCTCGCCCGCGGCGATCATGCGCCCGAACCAGTAGAGCGACGCGTCCACGTCGGAATCGCGCAGGCACTTGTGCAGCGCGCTGATGAGGTTGAAGTGCTCCTCGCCCGCGCGGTCGTAGCGCAGGTGCTTGCGCGCGAGCGCCTCGCGCACGTCGTCGGCCTCGATGCCGCGGCCGTTCGCCTCGGCGCTGGCCGCGGCGATCTCGAGCGTGGTGAGCGCGCGGCGGCCGTCGCCGTCGGCGGCGGCCGCGAGCAGGTCGAGCGCTTCGTCGCTGGCCGCGACCGCGCCGCCGAAGCCGTGCTCGGAGACCAGCGCGCGGTCGAGCAGCGCGCGCACGTCGGGCGCCTTCAGCTCCTTCAGGACGAGGACGCGCGCGCGGCTGAGGAGGGCCGAGTTGACCTCGAAGCTCGGGTTCTCGGTCGTGGCGCCGATGAACACGATGTCGCCGCGCTCGACGTGGGCGAGGAACGCGTCCTGCTGCGCCTTGTTGAAGCGGTGGATCTCGTCCACGAACAGGATGGTCGGCTGCTTCGTGCGGCGCCGGTGCTGCGCCGCGCGCTCCATGACCTCCTTCACTTCCTTCACGCCCGAGAGCACCGCCGACAGCTGCACGAACGGCACGCCGGCGGTGCGCGCGACGAGCCGGGCGATGGTCGTCTTGCCGGTGCCCGGCGGGCCCCAGAGCACGATGCTCGAGAGGTGCTTGCCGTCCCGCATGAGCGCGATCGGGCTGCCCGGGTGCAGCAGGTGCTGCTGGCCGACGAGTTCGTCGAACGCGCGCGGACGCATCCGGTCGGCGAGCGGCGCGTTGGGCCCGGGCTCCTCGGGCAGGCCGCTGCCGGGCGCGACCGGCGCGTCGCCGAACAGGTCGCCGCTCACGACCGCGGCGCCTGCTCGCCCGGGGCGCGGCCGCGAACAGGTCGCCGGCCCCGCTCTCGCGCGGCGCGGGCGTGCGCGGCCGCGCGCGGGCGGCGGCGCGGGCGGCGTGGCCAGGCGCGGCAGGCGCGGCGGGCGCGCCGGCGCGCGCGGCGGCCCACTCGAGCAGCACCTGCACGGCTTCGTCGGGCGTCGCGGGCCGGCCGAGCGCGACCCCGTGCTGTTCGAGCTTCTGGAACAGCTCGGCCAGCACCGGCGGCTCGATGTTGGACGCCTGCAGCACGCCGAGGTCGCGGAAGATGTCCTCGGGCGGGCCCTGGGCGACGATCTCGCCGCCCTTCTTGAGCACGTACACCTTGTCCGCGAGCGGCGCCACGAGCTGCACGTCGTGCGTGGCGACCACGAGCGAGACGCCCTGTTCGCGGTTGAGCTGGTTCAGCAGTTCGACGATCTCGTTGCGCGACGACGGGTCGAGCCCCTCGAACGGCTCGTCGAGCACGAGCAGCTCGGGGTCGAGCACCAGCGCCCCGGCGAGCGCGACCTTGCGCTTCTCGCCGCCCGACAGGTAGTGGCAGACCTTGTGGCGGAGGTGGCCGATCCCGACGCGCTGCAGCACGCGCTCGACCTTCTGCTCGACCTCGTGGTCGGTGTAGCCGTAGTTGCGCGGGCTGAACGACACGTCGTCGTACACGGTCGGGGCGATGATCTGCTCGTCGGCGTTCTGCAGCAGCACGCCCACGCGCTCGCGGATCTTGCTGAACTGGCGCGCCGGGTCGACGCCGAACACGCGCACCTCGCCCTCCTGCGACTGCAGCAGGCCGAGCAGGTGGTAGAGCAGCGTGCTCTTGCCGCAGCCGTTGGGGCCGAGGATCACGACGCGCTCGCCCTTCCCGACCACGAAGTCGAGCCCGCACAGGTGCACGGTCGTGCGGTCCGGGTAGGTGTGGCGCACGCAGGAGACGTGGACGATCGGCTCGCTCATGCCCACCTCACCCCGGTGAAAGCCACGACCACGGCCACGATCCACAGCAGCCACACGGACACCCACGCGTCCTCCCAGCGCAGCTCCAGCCAGTGGCGGCAGCCGCACACCCGGCCGGAGTGCCCGCGCAGGAGCATGGTCTGGTACAGGCGCTGGCTGCGCTCGAAGCCCGATAGCACCACCGTGCCGCTCGCCTCGCCCAGCATGTGCGCGCGGCGCGCGAGCGGGCCGCTCATGGCGCCGCGCAGGAAGAGCGCCTTCCACAGGCGTTCGACGCGCGCGAGCAGCGCGAACACCGCGCGGTAGGTCAGGAACAGCGCGTCGCCCAGCACCCGCGGCATGATCCGCGACAGCGGCGCGAACAGGTCCGGGTACGGCGTGGTGCCCACCAGCCACAGGGCCGCGAGCCCGGCGATGATCGGGCGCAGGCCGAGCACGAGCACCTCGCGCAGGTCGCCGCGGAAGTGCGCGAGCACGAACAGGGACGCGAACAGCACCGGCGTGCTCGCGGCCGCGGCCACCAGCCCGAGCGGCAGCCGCGCGGTCGCGCACAGCGCCAGCGTGGTGCCCAGCGTGAGCGCGAGCACCAACCACGACGGCGAGAACACCGCGACCGCGACCACCGCCAGCGCGAGCACCAGCTTGGACAGCGCGCTGGCGCGGTGCCAGGTCGTGCGCCCGGCGCTCGCGAGGTAGTCGATCTGGGCGAAGGTGTTGATCACGGCTGCGCCGCCTCCACGGGGACCGCCGCCTCGCCGGCACGCCGGGGCAGCAGGTCGGGGCGCACGCGGTCGAGGAAGCGGGCCAGACCGTACCCCAGCAGCGATTCGATGCCCACCGCCAGCCCGAGCAACGGCAGCAGGATCGCGAGCAGCACCCCGCCGCGCAGCCAGCGCAGCGAGTCGGCCACGTCGTGGTCGCCGAGCAGCGTCGGACTGAGCCGCACGCTGAGCCACAGCAGCGCCACCCACAGCACGCTCGAGAACAGCTGCGAGACGGCGGTGGCCGCGGCCATGGCCGCGGCGGGCTTGAGCGCGCCCACCACGCGCAGGTACACGGGCCGCGCGAGCGCCGCTCCGGCGCCGAGCACGAGCGTGTTGAGCCCGATCACCGTGAAGCCCCCCTGCCCCATCAGCGCCAGGATCAGCGTGACGACGAAGCTGACCTGGAAGGCGGCCCTACCGCCCAGCAGGACGCCGACCGGGCCCGCGAGCGTCATGCAGTAGTCGAACGCGGTGATCGGCACGGGCACGGCCATGACCACGAGCATCACGCCGCCCAGCGCGCTCTGCAGCGCGATCGCCCGCGGGCCCGCGGCGGGTTCGCCGTGGGTCGCGGCGCGGGTGCCGAAGAACAGCACCACGGCGGTCACGAGCAGGCCGGCCAGCCAGACGAGGGGCGGCAGGACGCCGTCGGGAATGCAGGTGGGACACGGGGCTTCCGGGTGAAGGGTGCGGAGGGGCCTACCGGGCCCAGGCTATCCGGCGACACCGGCCGCCACGGCCCCGGCATCATGCAGCGCCGCCAGCGCGGCGTCGAGCGTGGCCCCGGTGGTGATCACGTCGTCCACCAGCAGCACGCGCCGCCCGCGCAGCCACGCCGGCCTTTGGACGGCGAAGGCGCCCGCGAGGTTCATAGCCGCGCGGCCGGGCTCTTAGCCGCGCCTGCGGCGGGGTCGGCCGGACGCGGCGCAGCGCCCCCGGCAGCCGCGGTGCGCCGAGCGCGTCCGCGAGCGCCCCGGCCAGCGCCGCCGACTGGTTGTAGCCGCGCTCGCGCTCGCGCGCCGCGTGCAGCGGCACCTCGAGCACCAGGTCGGGCCGCCGCCACGCCCGCGGCAGCGCCGCGGCCAGCTCGGCGCCGAGCGGCGCGGCGAGCGCCGGCCGGTCGTGGTACTTGAGCGCGTGGACGACCGCGGCCGCCCGCTCGTCGAAGAGCCACGGCGCGTACACGGTGAACGCGCGATGGCGGGCGCACGCCGCGCCGTCGCCGCCGCCGGCGAGGCAGCGCGCGCAGAGCGCCACCCGCAGGCGCGGCACGCGCGCCGCGCACCCGTCGCACAGCAGCTTCGCGGCCTCGGCCGGCTCGCCGCAGCCCGGGCACCGCTGCGGCAGCAGCGCGTCGGCGAGGGCGCGGGCGAGCAGCAGCGTCATCGCGGCCAGCCCACCGCGGCGGCGAGGGCGTCGGCCGGCACTTCGCGGCCGAGCCACAGCGACAGCGAACGGCGCGCCTGGTGGACGAGCAGTCCGAGCCCGTCGAACGCCTGCAGCCCGGCGCGCCGCGCCTCGCGCACCCACGGCGTGGGCTCGGGTCCGTACGTCAGGTCGATCACCAGCGCGGTGCGCGCGATGCGGTCGAGCGGCACCGGCGGC
Organism: Candidatus Eiseniibacteriota bacterium; assembly: GCA_044222045.1. Lineage (GTDB taxonomy): Bacteria > Eisenbacteria > RBG-16-71-46 > RBG-16-71-46 > RBG-16-71-46 > JBGAMH01. The sequence goes on along the minus strand of JBGAOB010000248.1, from coordinate 1,970 downwards.
TCGTCGCCCGCCAGCGGCGTGCAGTTGACCACCACCGTGCTCTCCGCGAGCGCGTCGCGTTCCTCTTCGGAGCGCCAGCCCAGGAAGCGCTCGTCGAGCCCCTCGCCCCAGGCGAAGCGCGCGTCCGCGGGACGCCGCGCGCTCACCACCACCTCGCGACAGCCCGCCCACTGGAGCGCGAGCGCGAGGCTGCGGGCCGCGCCGCCCGCGCCGAGCAGCAGCACGCGCTGGCGCGCGGGTTCGAGGTGCACGGACTTGAGCAGGTCCACGAAGCCCGGGCCGTCCGTGGTCTCGGCGAACCAGCCCTCGGTGCGGAACACGATCGTGTTGGCCGACCGCGAGCGCTCGGCCGCGACCGAAGCGGTGGCGGCGCAGTCGACCGCCGACTCCTTGAGCGGGTGCGTCAGGTTGCAGCCCAGGTAGCCGCGCGCGGCCAGGTCGGCGAGCCGCGCCGGCAGGTCCGCGACCGGTGTGCGCAGCGCTTCGGACTCGCACGCCACCCCGACCGCGGCGCAGCCGGCCCGGTGCAGCACGGGCGAGAGCGTGAACGCGAGCGGGTCGCCGAGGACGGCCAGCCGGACGGGCGCGCTCATGCCGGCGGCGCGGGGGCGGCCTCGCGGCGGAGCCGCAGGATCATGAGCAGCGAGAACAGCGCCAGCGCGAAGCTCGTGAGCTGGCTCTCGGTGACGCCCCACGCGCCGATGCGCATGAACACGGCGTCGGCCTCGTAGGCGCGCGTCAGGTCGATGGCCGCGCGCCCGACGGCGAACGCCGCGAGGAAACCCCAGAACAGCGTGCCGGGCGTGCGCGGGCGCTTGCGCACCGCCCACAGGATCGCGAACAGCCCCAGCCCGAGCACGGCGTTGTAGAGCTGCGACGGATGCACCGGCGTGTCCCCGAACTCGAGGTAGGCGAACGAGTCGTGCGGGAACTTGACGCCCCACGCGAGCGTCGTCGGATGGCCGTAGCAGCAGCCGTTCAGGTAGCACCCCACGCGCCCGAACATGGTGCCGAGCGCGAGCGACGGCGCGAGCGCGTCGGCGACGAGCCAGCGCGGCAGCCCGAAGCGCTTCGCGGCGGTGAGCCCGCCGAGCGTGCCGGCCACGACGCCGCCGTAGAGCGTCAGGCCGCCCTGCCAGAGCGCGAACACGCTCCCCCACTCGGAGCGGAACTCGGGGAGGTGCTCGATCACGTACAGCGCGCGCGCGCCGATGACCGCGGAGATCAGCGCCACGAGGATCACGTTCACGAAATGGTCCTCGTTCAGTCCCAGGCGGCGCGCCTCGCGCATGCCGAGCCAGGTGCCGACGAGGAACGCGGCCGCCATCATGGCGCCGAAAGCGCGCACGTGGACGGGGCCGAACTGCCACAGTTCGGGATGCATCAGTACTCCCGGCGCCGCAGCGCCACGTTCTGCAACAGGCCGATCTGGACGCAGTTCACGATCAGCGCGGTGCCGCCGTACGAGAGGAACGGCAGCGGCACGCCCGTCACGGGGGCCCAGCCGACCGTCATGAGGATGTTGACCATCACGTGGAAGAAGAGCGCGGTGACGACGCCCACGACCATGAGTCCGGCGAAACCATCGCGCGCGACCGCCGCGAGGCGGTAACCGCGGATGACGACGACGGCGTACAGTAGCACCGCCGTGAGCGCCCCGAGCAGCCCGAGCTCCTCGCCGACGACCGAGAAGATGAAGTCCGTGTGGCGCATGGGCAGGAACGCGAGCGCCTTCTGCGAGCCCTTCAGGTAGCCCTTGCCGGCCACGCCGCCGGAGCCGATCGCGATCTTGGACTGGATGATCTGGTAGCCCGCGCCGTAGGGGTCGTGCTCGGGATTGATGAACGTCTCGATGCGCCGCTTCTGGTAGTCGTGCAGGTGGTTCCACAGCCGCGGCAGCTGCCACGCCACCACGCCGTTGAGCAGCACGATGGCGAGCAGGAAGCTCAGCTTGGGCCGCGCGAACGCGA
>JBGAOB010000004.1:0-54321 GCA_044222045.1 Candidatus Eiseniibacteriota bacterium | reverse complement strand
CTCGCCCTCGCGGGCTGCGGGCGCGGAAGCTCACGTGCCCTCGTGACGCACCCCACGCACCCGGGCCTGCGCGGCGAGCGCGCGGGGTGCTCTCTCCACGGCCCGTGCACGTGGGATGCGTCCGGGGCACCCGCTGCGGCCCGGCGAGCCGGGCCTTCGCTGCGCTTCCGCGTCCTCGCCCTCGCGGGCTGCGGGCGCGGAAGCTCACGTGCCCTCGTGACGCACCCCACGCACCCGGGCCTGCGCGGTGGGGGCTCGGGCGATATCCTCCGTGATGCTTTCCCGGGTCGTCCGTATTCTCCTTCGTCATGGCCATGGAACAGACGATGTCGGCACGAACGTGGGGTTGGGCTTCGCCGGTGACGGAAGCCGAGTGGGACGCGGTCTATGCGGAGCTCCTGCCGCGCGTCCACGACTTCTTCCGCTACCGCGTGGGCCCCGGGCCCGATGCGGAAGACCTCACGTCCACCACGTTCGAGAAGGCCTGGCAGTCGCGTCACCGCTACCGGCGCGACATCGCCTCCTTCCAGACGTGGGTGTTCGCCATCGCGCGCAACACCGCCATCGACCACTTCCGCGCGCGGCGGATCCACGCGCCGATCGAGGAAGCGGAAGCGCTCCCGGGTGGACGCACACCCGAAGAGCTCGCCGAGAAGCGCTCCGACGCCGAACGCCTCTCTCGCCTGCTCGCCGCGCTTCCGGAGCGCGAGCGCGAGCTGATCGCGCTCAAGTTCGGCGCCGGCCTCACGAACCGCGAGATCGCGCGCAGCACACGACTCGGTGAATCCAACGTCGGCACCATCCTGCATCGCACCATCGCGGGACTGCGGGCCGAATGGCACGAAGGAGACTCTCGATGAGCGACGACTTCCTCGGTGGACTGAAGGGCGAGCCCCGCCCCGGTTACGCCCGCGCGCTGCGTGAACGCCTCCGCGAGCAGGACGAAGCGCGGGCCGCGCGCGCCGCCCGCTGGCGCCCCGTCCTGGGCTGGGCCACGGTGATGGCGGTGGTCGCGGTGGCCTTCGCGTTCCCGGCCGTGCGCGTGTCCGCGCAGGCCATGCTCGACCTGTTCCGCGTGCGCACGTTCGCCGCCGTGCAGTTCGACCCCGCGCGCCTCGAGAAGTTGAAGGGCTTCGACCACGGCGACGGGCCCATGTTCCTCGAGAAGCAGAACACCACGCAGACGCCCGGACCGCCGCGCGTCGTGGCGTCGCTGCAGGAGGCGGGCGATCTCGCCGGGCTGCACGCCCTGGCGCCCACGATGATGCCGGCCGGGCTCGTGCCCGACACCGTGCGCGTGACCGGCGGGGGCGAGAGCGACTTCGTGGTGCACACCGACCAGCTGCGGGCCGCACTCCAGACGCTCGGCATGGGCGACGCCCGCGTGCCCGACGGGCTCGACGGCCGCACGGTGCACGTGCGCGTGTCGCCGATGATCGTGGCCACGTACGTCAACGAGAACCGTCGCGCCACCGTGCTGCAGGCGAAGAGCCCCGAGGTGCGCGTGCCTTCCGGCGTCGACCTGGCGCAGCTCGGCGAGATCGGCCTGCGCGTGCTCGGCATGCCCGCGGCCGACGCGCACCGCATGGCTCGGCGGATCGACTGGTCCAGCACCATGCTCGTGCCGGTGCCGATGAACGCCGCCTCGTTCCGCGAGATCACGGTGAACGGCCGCCGCGGCCTGATGATCACCACGAAGGAGACGAACGCCGAAGGCCACCGCACGCACGAGGGCGTGCTCGTGCTGTGGACGCAGGACGACCGCGTGCTCGCGGTGCAGGGCAACATCCAGTCCACCGACCTCGTGCAGATGGCCGAGTCGCTCCGGTAGACGACTCGCGATCGACGCGCCGGCGGCCTCCGGGCCCCCGGCGTTTCGACGCGGGCGACAGGGCATGACGAACCGCGTCGCCTTCGTGGCGAACCTGCGCGTGGGGTTCGAGGCCCTGCGCATCCATCCCCTGCGCACGCTGCTGTCGGTGCTCGGCATCACGATCGGCAGCGGCGCCCTGATCGCCACCATGGCGGTGAGCGACGGGCTCATGGGTTTCGCTCGCGACACCGTGCGCAAGCAGACCTCCGTGCAGGTGATCCGCATCAGTCCCCGGCACAGCGTGTATCGCGACGGCCAGTGGGAGCCGATCCGCGACTACCCCGTGTTCGGCCCGGCCGACGAGCAGGCGCTGCGGGCGTTCCTCGGGCCCGGCACGGCGGTGACGATGGTGCTCGGCGGACGCACGCGCGTGCGGTGTCGCGGCATCGAGCACGGCGCGCAGGTCACGCTGGGCACCGCGGCGCTGCCGGACTTCGGTGGCGTGGAGCTGGCGGCCGGGCGGTTCTTCGGCGACATGGAAGTGGCGGCCCACGCGCCCGTGGTGGTGGTGAACCACGCGTTGGCCCGCGAGCTGTCGCCCGGTCGCGACCCGCTCGCGTTCGTGGGGCGCGAGATCCACGTGAACGGGCACCGGCGCCGCGTCATCGGCGTGCTCGCCGCGGAACGGTTCGAGGACCGCGAGGACCCGTCGTTCGCCCTGATCGCCCCGATCGGCGCCGAGCGCGCGCTGCTCGAAGCGCCGGCCTACGGCCGGCACGCGCCCTCGCTGCAGCTTCTCGCGCCCAGCGTGGAGTCGGTGTGGGACGTGCGCGACGCGGCCACCGAATGGGTGTCGCGGCGCTGGGGCCGCTGGCAGGACCGCGTGACGGTGACGGTGGGACTCGAGCAGCTGGAGCAGGTCGACCAGGCGTTCGGCCTGATGAAGGCGTTCGTGGGCGCGCTCGTGGGCATCTCGCTGCTGGTGGGCGGGATCGGCATCATGAACGTGCTGCTCGCCTCCGTGGCCGAGCGCACGCGCGAGATCGGTATCCGCAAGAGCGTCGGCGCGCGCCGCCGCGACATCAGCACGCAGTTCCTGAGCGAGGCCGTCGCCATCGCGCTGGCGGGCGCCGGAGCCGGCGTGGTGCTGGGCATGACCATCGCGCTGCTCGTGACGGCGATGTTCCGGTTCGCGCTGCACGTGCCCGTGCACCCCGTGCTGTCCGTCGAGTCGGTGCTGATCGCCACGCTGTCGTCGTCCGCGGTGGGACTGGCGTTCGGCACCTACCCGGCCCGGCGCGCCGCCGAACTGTCGCCCGTCGTGGCGATCGCGGTGGATCAGTGACGCGTCGCCCGGCGGGACCGCGGCCCGCGCGTGCGGTAGCCTGCCGCCCATGACCGACCTCGCGCTCGAGACCCGCGAACTGCGCAAGCGCTTCGGCGAGAAACTCGCCGTGGCCGGGCTCACGCTGAACGTGCCGCGCGGCGAGGTGTTCGGCTTCCTGGGCCCGAACGGCGCGGGCAAGACCACGTCGCTGAAGATGCTGCTCGGGCTCGTGGAGCCCACGTCGGGCGAGGGGCGCGTGCTCGGCCGCCCGCTCGGAGACCGCGGCGCGCGGGCGCACGTCGGCTTCCTGCCGGAACACTTCCGCTTCCAGGACTGGCTGTCGGGCCGCGAGCTGCTGCAGTTCCACGGCCGCCTCTACGGCATGCGCGGCGCGGCGCTCGAGCGACGGGTGAACGAGCTGCTCGAGCGCGTCGCACTGGGCGAGGCCGCGCACCGCCCGCTGCGCACGTACAGCAAGGGCATGATGCAGCGCGCCGGACTCGCCCAGGCGCTGCTGAACGAGCCGCAGCTCGTGTTCCTGGACGAGCCCACGTCGGGGCTCGACCCGATCGGACGCCTGCTCGTGCGCGACGTGATCCGCGAGCTGCGCTCGAAGGGCGCCGCGGTGTTCCTGAACTCGCACCTGCTCGGCGAGGTGGAGGCCACGTGCGACCGCGTGGTCTTCGTGAAGGCGGGCCGCACGGTGCACGAGCTGCGGCTGGGCGAGGAAGCGGCGGGCGTGGACGTTCGCCTGCGTCTCGCGGGCGCCGACGAAGGTGCGCTCGCCGCGCTCGCGGCGCTCGGCACGGGCTTCGAACACGCCGACGGCGTCGTGCGGATGCGCGTGAGCGGCGAGCCCGTGCTGCCCGAACTGGCGCGCACGGCGGTGCAGCACGGCGCTCGGCTGTACGAGATGGCCACCGACCACAAGTCGCTCGAGGCGTGGTTCCTCGAGGTGATGGGCGAAGACCAGCGCCCGGGATGACCCCCATGCGAACCCTGCTCACCATCGTGTGGATGACGATCCACGAAGCCGTCCGCCGTCGCATCCTGGCGGCGTCGCTCGTGTGCGGCGCCGGGTTCCTCGCCGTGTTCGCGACGGGCCTGCACTTCATCATGCTCGACATCGCCAGGCAGTCCGGCGCGGTGAGCGTGGTGCAGCGCGCGGTGATGCTGAACTTCCTCACGCTCGCCGGGCTCTACGCGGTCAACTTCCTCACCGTGATGAGCGCCGTGCTGCTGCCGGTGGACACGCTCGCGGGCGAGATCGGCTCGGGCGTGGTGCAGACCGTGGCGTCGAAGCCCGTGCGCCGCTCCACCATCGTGCTCGGCAAGTGGCTCGCGTACGCGATCGTGGTGCTCGGCTATCTCGTGTTCCTCGCGGGCGGCGTTCTGGCGATCGTGAAGCTGCGCGCCGACTTCATGGTGCCGAATCCGCTGCAGGGGCTGCCGCTGATGGGGCTCGAGGCGCTCGTGCTGCTGTCCGTCAGCATCGCGGGCGGCACGCGGCTGTCCACGGTGACCACGGGGATCGTCTCGTTCGGGCTGTTCGGCCTGGCGTTCATCGGCAACTGGGTGGAGCAGATCGGCTCGTTCAACCGCAACGACGCGGCGCGCAACGTGGGCACGATCGCCAGTCTGCTCATGCCGAGCGAAGCCCTGTGGATGCGCGCCGCGCACCTGATGCAGCCGCCGATCATGAAGGAACTCCAGCTCACGCCGTTCTCGCCGATCTCGGTGCCGAGCCCGGCCATGATCGCGTGGGCGGCGCTCTACATCGTGTTCGCGCTGGCCTTCGCGCTGCGCAGCTTCCAGAAGCGCGCGCTGTAGGCGCGGCCGGGCGCGGGCGTCCGGCGCGATACCGCCCCGATCAGTCGGGCGCGTTCCAGTGGTCGTACACCACGCGCGCGACTTCGGCGATCGTGTCCTCGGCCGCTTCTCCGCCGCGGGCGTCCTCCACCAGCACGGCGATCACCACGATCCCGCCGCCGCCGGGCAGCTTCACGAGGCCCACGTCGTTGATCGCCGCGGTGACGCCGCCCGTGGTGAAGCCGGTGCCGGTCTTGTGGAAGAGGCGCGCCTCCCGGGGCAGCCCGGCGCGCAGGCGGCGCGGGCCGGTGGCCGCGCGCTCCATCGCCGACAGCAGCCGAGCGCGGCTCGAATCGGAGAGCAGCCCGCCGAGCCACAGCCGGTGCAGCAGCGTCGCCAGCGCGTGCGCGCTCGCGTGGTCGCGCGGGTCGCGCGCGAACGCGCTCGCGGCGGCGGCGCGTTGCGCGGTGGCGCGCCGGACCGAGCGGGGCGCCGGCCCCGCGTAGTCGATGCCGATCTGCCGCTCCGAACGATCCACGCGGATGCCGGCGATGCCCTGCGCGCGCAGCCACGCGGTCACCGCGCGCGGCCCGCCGACCTGGTCGAGCAGCACGTCGCACGCCGTGTTGTCGCTGGTCGTCACCACCGAATCGACCAGCGCGGCGATGGAGATCGTGACGCCCTGCGGGTTCGCCGCGGCGATCGGGCTCCAGCCCGGCGCGTCGTCGGCCGGCCGCAGCGTGAGCGTGCGATCCATCGCGAGCCGGCCCGCGTCCGCGTCGGCCAGCACCTTCGCCGCGATCGGCAGCTTGTAGACGCTCGCCATGACCTGCGGCCGGTCCGCGTTCACCTCGGCCACCTGCAACCCCGAGCCGTCCGGCTGGAAGTGCCACGCCGCGATCGCGCAGCGGCCGTGAGCGCGCGCCGCGATGCGGGCGAGCGAACCCTGCAGCGTGGCGTCCTCGGGCGTCGTCGCGGGGCGTCGCGTCGCGGCGGGGGCGTTCGCCGCGCACGTGAGCATCGTCGCCGCCGCGAACGCGGCCAGCGCCGGGCGCGCGAGGCGGCGGGTCGGGGCGATCACGCGTTCAGTCGCCCTTCGGTCCGTGGTCGCCCTTCTGCTTCGAGCCGCAGTTGCAGTCGCCGCACTTGTGGTACGGGCCGGGCGGCAGGTCGGAGTAGGCGATGCGGTGCTCGCCGCCCTCGTCGTCGCGCACCCACACCGCTTCCTGGTACGTCTCCACGCGGATCACCGTGCACACGCCCTTGCCGGTCTTGAGCTTCGCACCGATCGGCGGCAGGTGGTCGACGCTGTCGCGGTACTGCACCAGTTCGTAGGCGAGGCAGCACATGAGCCGGCCGCACGCGCCGGAGATCTTGCTCGGGTTCAGCGACAGCTGCTGTTCGCGCGCCATCTTCAGCGTCACCGGGTGGAAGCTCTTCAGCCACGTCGAGCAGCAGAACGCCCGTCCGCACGGACCGCAGCCGTCGAGCCGCTTCGCCTGGTCGCGCACGCCGATCTGCCGCAGCTCGATGCGCGTCTGGAACTTGGACGCGAGGTCCTTCACCAGTTCGCGGAAGTCCACGCGCTGCTCGGCGGTGAAGTAGAACGTCACCCGGTTGCGCCGGAACGCCACCTCCACCTCGGACAGCTCCATCTTCAGCTCGCGGACGTCGATCCGGCGGGCGCAGTACTCGAACGCCTCGCCCTCGAGCTGGCGGTTGTGATCGTCCTGGTCGAGGTCTTCCTCCTCGGCCTTGCGGATGATCTCGCGCGTGACGTTGCCGGGCTTCTTGAGACCGATCAGCGTCGGGTCCTTGAGCAGCACGCGCCCCATCGTCTCGCCGTGCTCGCCCTGGACGATCACGGGGTCCTGCAGGCGCAACCACAGATGGCGGGAGTTGATGAAGAACTCCCGGCGCGCACCGCGCAGGGCGACCTGGACGATCTCCGACATGACCGGACCTCTATGGGCGGACGGGGGATCCGCCGGAACACGTCCGCCGGGGAGGCGAACGGAGATGCGCGACGACGATGCGAATCGCTTCGGTGCCGGACGGCGCGAGTGGTCGGCCGGCGATATGTGTGACAGGCCCCGGGGGGCTCGTGGCGGGAACACTAGCCCTTACGGTTCTCCGAGGGCCAGCCGGTCGGCCGGACGCCGTGGCCGGCGCGACGGACGGGGCGGCGGCCCGGGGGGGCCCGGTGGTCAGGCCACGGCGGGCTCGGTGGGCGGCGACTCGAGCAGGCTGTCCACCGTGTGCGCGAGGTCCGACGCCGAGTAGGGCTTGGGCAGCACGGCGTCCACGGGGAGCTCCGGCACGCCGTCGGCGGGCGCGTAGCCGGTGGAGAGCACCACGCGCACGTCGGGGCGCAGGGCGCGGATCTCGCGCAGCACGGCCGTGGCCGAAAGCCCCGGCATCACCAGGTCCAGCAGCACGAGGCGGATCGTGTCCGGTTCGGCGCGGAAGCAGCGCAGCGCCTCGGAGCCGTCGGCGGCGGTGCGCACCTGGTAGCCGTACTGCAGCAGCGCCAGCGACGCGAGCTCGCGGATGCCGGGCTCGTCGTCCACCACCAGCACCACGTGCGCCTCGCCACGGCGCGCGCGCACGTCCGGCGCCGGCGGCACGATCGCCTGCTGCGCGGCCTCCGTCGCCACCGGCAGGTACACGCGGAACGTGGCGCCGTGGCCGGGCGCGCTCTCGAGCTCGATCCAGCCGAGGTGCTTGCGCACGATGCCGTACGCCATCGCCAGGCCGAGCCCGGTGCCTTCGCCCACGGGCTTCGTGGTGAAGAACGGCTCGAACACGCGCGCTTGCAGGTGGCCCGGGATTCCGACGCCCGTGTCGCTCACGGTCATTTCCACGAACTCGCCGGAACGCGCCTCGGGCGGGCGGCCGGCCAGGTCGTTCACGGCTCGCCGACGCGTGGTGATCGCCAGCGTGCCGCCTTCGGGCATGGCGTCGCGCGCGTTCACGCACAGGTTGAACAGCACCTGCTGCAGCTGCACGGCGTCGAGCATGGCGGCCGTGCCGTCCGTGCCGAGCTCGGTGCGCACGGCCACGCTCGCGGGCAGCACGCGCCGCAGGATCTGCAGCGTCTCCTCCACCAGCGGGTCCAGCTCGAGCGGCCGCAGCCGGCTCTCGATCTGGCGGCTGAACGCCAGCAGTCCGCGCGTGAGCTGCGTGCAGCGCTCGGCCGCGAGGCGCGCCACGCGCACGTGCTCCAGGCCCGGGTCGTCGGCCGGCAGGTCGGCCGCGAGCAGGTCGAGATGGCCGAGCACGGCCGTGAGCTGGTTGTTGAAGTCGTGCGCCACGCCGCCGGCGAGCGTGCCGACGGTTTCCATCTTCTGCGCCTGGCGCAGCTGCTGTTCGAGCGTGTGCCGCTCGGTCACGTCCGTCATCGTGCCGTACATGCGCACCGGCACGCCCTGTTCGTCGAGGTCGAAGAACCCGCGATCGTGCACGACCACGTACCGCCCCTCGGAGTGCTGGTAGCGGTACTCGCAGTCGTATGGGCTGCCGTCGCGAAGCGACTTCTCGAGCGCCGTGCGCGCTCGCTCGCGGTCGTCCGGGTGCAGCCGCCGCGTCCAGCGCTCGAGGATCGGGATCGCGAGCCCGGGCGTGGGCTCGCCGATCACGTTGGAGCGGTTCGCGCTCACCACCTCGGTGTCGGCGCCCAGGTCCCACTCGTAGACCACCTGCGACATGGCGGCCACGACCTTCTCGTAGCGCCGTTCCCACTCGCGCAGCTCGTGCGTCAGGCGCTGCAGCTCGCGCCGGTCCTGCACCACCGACACGACGGCGTCCATCTCGCCGCTGCCCGACAGGCTCACCGGGGCCGCGTTGATCAGGATCGGCACGCTCGTGCCGTCGGGGCGCACCTCCACGATGTCGCGCACCTCGGCGGGCTGGCCGGTGCGCAGCACCTGCGGGGCCGCGAGCAGGTCGGGCGGATACGGCGTGCCGTCGGCGTAGGTCTGCGTGTGCCCGGCGGCCAGGACCATGTCCGCGCCGGGCTCCAGCCGCTCGCCGTGGATCTCGCACCACTTGGGGTTCGCGTACAGCAGGCGCAGGTCGCGCGACAACACCACCACGCCCACCGGCAGCGCGCGCAGCACGGCGTCGAACAGGCGCTGCGTCTCGCGGCGCCCCTCGAGCGCACTCTCGAGCTCGCGACGGTCCTGCGCGATCACCAGCACCGTGTCGAAGTCCTCCTCGCCCTCGCGGCGCACGGGCACGGACCGCACCAGCACCGGCACGCGCGTGCCGTCCCCGTGCACGTAGACGAGGTCGCCGGCCTCGGCGGGCTCGCCCGTGCGCACGACGCGGCGAATGGACAGGTCGTCGAGCGGGTACGGCGTGCCGTCGGACTTCTCGAGCCGCACGTCGTGCAGCACGTCGTCCATGCTGCGCCCCAGGTGCAGCGGCACGCCGTACAACTCCTCGAATGCGTGGTTCGAGTACAGCACGCGACGTTGCGTGCGATCCACCGCCATCACGCCCACCGGCATGTTGTGCAGCAGCGTCTGGAGCTGGTTCCGCACCTCCTTCAGCTCCGCCTCGGTGCGCGTGATCGCGTCGGCCATCGCGTCGAACGCCTGCCCGGCCTGGCCGAGTTCGTCGGAGCCGCGCAGCCCGGTGCGCGCGGACCGTTCGCCGGCCGCGAGCCGCGAGGCCGCGACGGCGATCGACCGCGCGGGGCCCGTCACGCGGCGGTGCAGAACCCACGCGAGCAGCACCATCAGCACGAGCCCCAGCACCATCGTGACCGCCGCCTTGAACCGCAGCATCCGTTCGGCGGTCAGCAGCCCCAGCGCGTAGGACGCCTCGCACACCAGGAACGCCGGCCTGTCGGGCCTCGCCGGCCAGCGCAGCGGCGCCGCCATGAGCACGCGCCGGTCGGCGAGCACCAGCGTGCGGAGGCTGTCCGGCTGAGGCAGCGCCAGGAGCCGCGCCGCTTCCGCGCTCGCCGGTTGCAGCGGGTGGCCGGCCGAGACGCGGCCCGAGTCCGCGGTTCCGAAAGCGATCGGGCGACCCTGCGCGTCCGCGATGTAGGCGTCGTGGATCAGCGGCGAGCTGCGGATGAACTCCACCACGCGCAGCGCCGCGACTTCGTCGCCCGCGGCAGCGAGCGATTCCACGAGCAGGCTCGACGCGTGCAGCAGCTCGCGCATGTTCGTGATCGAGCGCTGCCGCGTGAGGTTCTCGATCGCGCGCTCGTCCAGCACGTGGCTCGTGAGGTACAGCAGGACACCGGCGAGCGCGATCGCCGCGGGAACCCAGAAGCGCAGGCTCCGGATTCGCGCGAGCACGATCAGTAGTCCCAGCGCGGCGAAGCGTGCGCGGGCCAGGCTCCCTCGCCGAGCCGTTGGCCGGCGACACGCGCGAGCGCGGAGAACAGCGTGAGGTCGGCGGTGATGTTGCCGTCGAGCGAGCGCAGCGCCTCCTCGAGCACCATGAGCCGGCGGCGCACCTCGGTGGCGTCGATGCGCTCGGCGAGCTGGCGGATCTCGGCCTCGCGGTCGCGGTTCACGAGCGACTCGCGAGGTGCGCCGTAACGGGCGCGCAGCAGGTCGCGCAGCCACAACTGGTGGAACTCGATCGCGCGCCGCAGCGACTCGCGGCCGGCCTTGCCGAACTTGGTGGCTCCCTGCGCCGCCTTCCACAGGCCCGCCGGGTCGTCACGCAGCGCGGGCGCGAGCATGGCGAGCGCCTCGTTGCGCTGCGCGAGCGCGTCCGCGCCACGCAGCACCAGCGCGCGGGCGAGCGAGCCACCCGACAGCGCGGCCAGCATGCGCGCCTCGCTCTCGGACGAACCCGCGCGTTCGCGCAGGAAGTCCTGGATCGTGCTCTCGGGCAGCGGCGCGAAGCGCACGCGCTGGCAGCGCGAGCGGATCGTGGCCGGCACGCGCGACAGCCGCGCCGTGGTCAGCACCCACACCGTGGCGGCGCCGGGCTCCTCGATGGACTTGAGCAGCGCGGAGTACTGGTCCTCGCGCATCCGGTCGCAGTCACGGATCACCACCACGCGCCGCGCGGCCTCGTAGGGCTTGTACGCCATCTCCTGCAGCAGCTCGCGCGTCTGGTAGAGCCGGATCGACGCGGCCTTCTCGTACTGGAAGACGAACAGCGGGTCGTCGCGCATGGCCTGCAGCGTGTCGCCGATCGTCTTGTCGAGTTCGCGCTCCTCGCCCGACACGGGGAACAGGAAGTGCAGGTCGGGGTGCAGCAGCTGCGCGGACTTGCGGCAGCTCGCACATGCACCGCACGCGTCGTCGGCGGGCAACGCCTCGGCCGCGGGCGCGGCGGAGCCGAAAAGGTCGTCCTCTCGCGGTGCCGGCGGGCGCCCGCCCGCGACGCGGTCGCAGAGCGCGGCCCGCGCGAACGCGAGCGCCGCGGTGCCCTTGCCGACCCCGGCGGGACCGTGGAACAGGTACGCGTTGCCGTACCGCCCCACGCCCACGACGTGGCGGAGGAACGCGGAGACTTCGGGTTGTCCGAGCAACGACTTCAGAGGGAGTTCGGGCATGGCCGCACGCAGGGGGTCGTGAGTCGCCTCGACAGCGGTTCGGAGGGGGTGAACCGCGCGGGAACAGTAGCACGCGACGCGCGTCGGAACGCACGTCGAAAGGGCGGAATTCGGCCCTGCGGGCGATCGCGGGGCGCGTTTCTCCGCGCTGGAGATTGTGCGGGATCGCGGGGTTCAGCCGATGCGATCGAGCACGCGATGCAGCCGAACGCTCACTTCTTCGGCGACCCCCGCCAGCTCGGCGTTGTCGACCACCTGTGACATGACGCGCGGCTCCATGGCGGTGACGACGCGATGCGTGCCCTCGTCCCACACGACGACGTTGCACGGCAGCAGCACGCCCACGTGCGGCTCGGCGCCGAGGGCGCGGTGCGCGAAGCCGGGGTTGCAGGCGCCGAGGATCTTGTACGCGGGCCGGTCGATGCCGAGCTTCTTCTGGAGCGTGGCCTTGACGTCGATCTCGGTGAGGACGCCGAAGCCTTCCTCGGCGAGCAGCTCGGTCGCGCGGGCGATGGCGTCGTCGAACGAGCGCTGCGTGGTGACTTCGATGGCGTAGTGGCCGATGGCTTTCATGAGAGTCTCCTCCGTCGTGTGCCGGCGTATGGGTCCTCGGGTTGGAGCCCGGAGAGTGCCGCGGAGTTTCACGGGAGGGAAGGGGCGGCGCGGCCGCCCCTCACTTCCCGCGTTTCACCTGCCACCACCGCCAGTGGGCGTACAGCACGGGGATGATCTCGAGCGTCAGGAACACCGACGTGAACAGCCCGCCCACCATCGGCGCCGCCAGGCGCTTCATCACGTCGGCGCCCGCCCCCTGCGACCACAGCAGCGGCACGAGGCCGATCATCGTGGTCGCCACCGTCATCAGCTTGGGGCGCACGCGCTGCACCGAGCCCTCGAGCGTCGCCTCCACCACGTCGTCGAACGTGCGGATGCGGCCCTCGCGCTTCCAGCGCAGGTACGCGCCGTCGCAGTACACCACCATCACCACGCCCGTCTGCGTGGCGAGCCCCACCAGCGCGATCAGCCCCACCCACGTCGCCGTGGACAGGTTGTAGTGCAGCAGCGCCATCAGCCACACGCTGCCCACCAGCGCGAACGGCACCGATGCCAGCACCAGGAACGTCTGCGCGAGGCTGCCGAAGTTCAGGTACAGCAGCAGCACCACGATCAGCAGCGTCACCGGCACGAGCACCTTCATGCGCTTCTGCATCGCCTCGAGCAACTCGTACTGCCCGGTCCAGCGCAGTTCGTAGCCCGCCGGCAGGCGCACCTGCTTCGCGACGTCGCGCTTGGCCTCGGCGACCCAGCTGCCGATGTCTCGCCGGCTCGCATCCATGTCCACGTACACGTAGCCCGCGAGCATGCCGGACTCGTCGCGGATCATCGGCGGGCCCGTGCTCACGCGGATGTCCGCCACCAGCCCCAGCGGCACGTGCCGCCCGGCTCCCCGGACCAGCGCTCGAACGCGAACGCGTCGTCGCCCGAGGCCTGGGCGCCGGCGCCGCCGTCGTCGCCCATGCCGCTGCGGCGCATGCCGCCCGCGCGCGCCGGGCATGCCGCCGCGCGCGAGCATCGCGGGCCCGGCGGGCGGGCGTCCCATGCCGTCGTCGCCGCCGTCGGACAGGCCGCGCTCGCGAGCAGCACGCCCGGTCACCCCGGCGGCGCCGCGCCGCAGCGCGCCCGCCGCGTCGCGCGCGAACCGGGCGCCGCCGCTCGAGCCTTCGCCCATGCCGCCCATGCCGCCGTCGCCCGCGCGCCCCGCCCGCGGGCAGCGGGATCAGCACGTGCTTCAGCCGGTCGATGTTCTCGCGATGGTCCGCGGGGTAGCGCACGCTGATCGTGAACCGCTGCCGGCCGGCGACCGTCGTCTCGATGGGCTCGCCGCCGACCGCGGCCTCGATCACGTCCTGCACCTCGCCCACCGTGAGCCCGTAGCGCGCGAGCGCCGCGCGGTCGGGCACGATGTCCAGGTACAGGCCGCCCGTGTTGCGGTCCGAGTACACGCTGCGCGTGTCGGTGACGCGCGCGAGCGTGTGCTCGAGGTCGATGCCGATCCGCTCGATCGTGTCGAGGTCGGCGCCGAACACCTTCACGCCGATCGGCGTGCGGATGCCGGTGCTCAGCATGTCGACGCGCGTCTTGATGGGCATCGTCCACGCGTTCGTCCAGCCGGGCAGGTGCACCCTGCCGTTCAGCTCGGCGACGAGCTCGTCCCACGTGAGCCGCCGCCGGTCGGGCCACACCACGCGCAGCGCCGGACGCGTCCAGCCCGGCGCGCCGTGCGACCACCAGCGCGTCACCGAGTGCTCGCGCCACTGCGAGCGCGGCCGCAGCTTGACCACGGTCTCCACCATCGACAGCGGCGCCGGGTCCGTGGGCGTGTTCGCGCGACCGGCCTTGCCGAACACGCGCTCCACCTCGGGAATCTCCTTGATGCGCCGGTCCTGGAGCTGCAGGTAGCGCTTCGCCTCCTCGATCGAGATGTTCGGGAACGTGGTCGGCATGTACAGCAGGTCGCCCTCGTTCAGCGGCGGCATGAACTCGTGTCCGAGCTTCAGGCCGAGCGGCACCGCCGACAGCACGGCGGCGAGCCCGATCAGCAGCGTCGTCCGCGGGTTCTTGAGCGCGACCCACGCGAACGGCCGGTACACGGCGATCAGCGCGCGCGACACCGGATGTTCGTGCTCGTGGCGCACGCGTCCGCGGACGAACACGATCATGAGCGCGGGCGCGAGCGTGACCGACACGAGGGCGGCGAACGCCATGGCGAACGTCTTCGTCCACGCGAGCGGCTTGAACAGCCGGCCGGCCTGGCCGTCGAGCGCGAAGATGGGCACGAACGCCACGGTGATCACGAGCAGCGCGAAGAAGATGGGCGGCCCCACTTCCTTCGCCGCGTCGATGATCACGCGCTGGCGGTCGGCGCCCGGCGGCGCGGTCTCCAGGTGCTTGTGCGCGTTCTCCACGAGCACGATCGCCGCGTCGACCATGGCGCCGATCGCGATCGCGATCCCGCCGAGGCTCATGATGTTCGAGTTGATGCGCAGGAACATCATGGGGATGAACGCGAGCGCGACCGCCACGGGGAGCGACAGCACCGGCACGAGCGTGCTGCGCAGGTGCAGCAGGAACAGGAAGATGACGAGGCTCACCACGATCATCTCCTCGACCAGCGTGTGCCGGAGCGTGCCGATGGCGTGGTGGATGAGCGCGGAGCGGTCGTACACCACCTTCACGTGCACGCCCGGCGGCAGCGTGGACTGCAGCTCGCGCAGCCGCTGCTTCACGCGCTCGATCACGTGCAGCGCGTTCTCGCCGGTGCGCATCACCACCACGCCGCCCACGGCCTCGCCCTCGCCGTCCATCTCGGACACGCCGCGGCGGATGTCGGGGCCGAACGACACGCGGCCCACGTCGGCCACGCGCACGGGGGTGCCCGTGCGCGCGTCCACACCGAGCGCCACGCGGCTCAGGTCGTCCAGCGACTTCACGTAGCCGCGACCGCGCACGTAGTACTCGCGGCCCGACATCTCCAGCACGCGCCCGCCGACGTCGCGGTTGCTGCGCCGGATCGCGCCCACCACGTCGCCGACCGACAGGTCGTACGCGTGCAGGCGGATCGGGTCCACTTCCACCTGGTACTGCCGCTCGTAGCCGCCCACCGTGGCCACCTCGGCCACGCCGGGCACGCTGGCGAGCGCATAGCGGAGCTGGAAGTCCTGGAACGCGCGCAGCTCGGCGAGGTCGTGCTTGCCCGAGCGGTCCACGAGCGCGTACTGGAACACCCAGCCCACGCTGGTCGCGTCGGGGCCGAGCGTGGGCGTGACGCCCTCGGGCAGTCGCGAACGCATCGTGCCCATGGTCTCGACCACGCGGCTGCGCGCCCAGTAGAGGTCGGTGCCCTCCTCGAAGATCACGTACACGAAGCTCATGCCGAACATGCTCTGGCCGCGCACCGCCACCACCCTGGGCGCGCCGAGCAGCGACGACACGATGGGATACGTCACCTGGTCCTCGACCAGGTCGGGGCTGCGGCCCATCCACTCGGTGAACACGATCACCTGCGGATCGCCGAGATCCGGGATCGCGTCCAGCGGCACGCGCCGGATCGCGAGCACGGCGCCGAACAGCGCGAACGCGGTGGCCAGGAACACCGCCGCGCGGTGCGTCGCACACCATTCGATGATGCGGGCGACCATGGCGGCCTCAGTGCTGGTGACCGGCGGCGCCGGTCGTGGTGTCGGCGCGGTGCGCGCCCAGTCCCGCGATCGCCGCCTGCATGCGGCTCTCGGAGTCGATCAGGAACGACGCGCTCGCCACCACGGTGTCGCCCGCGGCGAGGCCCTGGAGCACTTCCACGCGCTCGCCGGTCTCGCGCCCCGTGCGCACGAGCCGCGGCTCGAAGCGGCCGCCGGCACGCGCCAGGAACACGTAGTCCTGCTCGCCCGTGTGCACCACGGCCTCGGTCGGCACCTGCAGCGCGCTCGCGCCGCGGCCGGCCACGCGCACCGAGCCGAACAGCCCCGGCCGCAGGTCGCGCGTGTCGCCGTCGAGCGCGATGCGCGCACGCATCGTGCGCGTGTCGCCCGACACGGTCGGGTACAGGAATTCCACGCGCCCGCGCCACGAGCGCCCGGGCAGCGACTGGCTCGTGAACGTGACCGGCGCGCCCGTGGTCACGCGCGCCAGGTCCAGCTCGTACACGTCGGCGAGCACCCACGGTCGCGCCAGGTCGCCGAGCACCAGCAGCGGCGTGTCCGGGCCCACCGACTGGCCGGCGGTGACGAGACGCTCCAGCACCGTGCCGCCCGTGGGCGCGCGCAGCGTGAGCCGCGTGCTCGGCTTGCGGTCGTGCTCGAGCCGCGCGATCTCGGCCTCGGGCACGCCGAGCAGGCGCAGCCGCTCGCGCACCGCGTCGGCGCCCATGCCCGACTGCAGCGCCAGCACGTACTCGTTTTCGCTCTGGAACAGCTCGGGGCTGTACAGCGTCACGAGCGGCTGACCGGCCGCCACGTGCTGCCCGGTGACGTCGGCGTGCAGCGTTTCGATCCAGCCGGCCACGCGCAACTGCACGGTGTGCACGCGCGACTCGTCCGGCGCGAGGAACGCCGCCAGCTCGAGGTCGTCCGCCATCGGCGAGCGCGTCGCGACGGCCAGCCGCACGCCGATCGCCTGCACGCGACCCGCGTCCAGCTCCACGGACGTGAGTCCGTTCACGTCGCCGGGATGCCCGCCGCCGGCGTTCGCCGGGATCGGCACCAGCGCCATGCCGCAGATGGGGCAATCGCCGGGGCGGTCCGACGTGTAGGCGGGATGCATCGGGCAGTGCCAGCGCTGGCCGACGCCCGCGGTGGCCGAGCGGCCCTCGTCCCGCCGCCACGCGACGTAGCTGGCGATCGACGCGACGGCCAGCAGCAGCAGCGCCACGAACAGCGCCCAGCGCAGCGCGTTCATGAAGCCGGCGCCCGGCGGAGGCTGGTGCAGCGAGGATCCGGTGTTCACGGGGGGCGTGGTCATGGCTGGCTCCGGGGCGCGGCGGGCAGCGGGAAGCCCGCGAGGTCGCCGCGCGCGGCGAGGGAAACGAGTGCGCCGGTCAGGCGCGAGAGCTGTTGGCGGGCGCGGATCAGCGAGATCTCCTCGGCGTACAGCGCGTGCTCGGCGTCGAGCACGCGCGAGAAGTCGGCGAGCCCGGCGGCCCAGGCGCGCTGCACGGCGTCGTAGGCCGCGCGCCGCGCCACCACCACCGTGTCGGCGAGCAGCGCCACGCGTTCGCGGGCGGCGGCGCGCTGCGCGAGCAGCTGCGCGATGCCGGAACGCAACGCCAGTTCGTCGGCGCGGCGTTCGTCGCCGGCCGCGCGCGCCATGGCGTCCATCTCGGCGCCCTCGGCGCCTTCTCGCGAGCCCGCGAACAGCGGCAGCATGATCGCGCCGGTCACGCTGTACATGGCGTCGCGCGTCATGCCGTCGGGCATGGGCGCGCGCCAGCCGTACGACGCGCGCACCTCGAGATCGGGCCACGCCATGCGTCGCGCGGCGCGCGCCCCGAGCGACCAGCGCTGCGCCTGCGCGTCCGCCGCGCGCAGCCGCGGGTGTGCGGCGCTCGCGCCGGCCATCCACGCCGAGTCGGGCGCTTCGGGTTCGGGCACCGGCGCCAGCGGGTCGCCGGCGGCCGCGCCGGGGTCCACGCCGCGCATCGCGTCGAGCCGCGCGCGCGCGGACGCCGCCTCGGCGCGCCAGTCCGCCCGGTCGGCGCGCGTGCGGGCGCGCTCGGCCTCGGCGGCGGGGATCTCGTCCCAGCGCGCGCGGCCCGACGCGACGCGCGCGCGCGCCGCGCCCACGAGCGCGTCCATCGTGCCGCCGTGCCCCGCCGCGCAGTTCGCGAGCTCCTCCGCCCACCACGCGTCGGCGTACGCCTGCCACGCTTCGCCGAGCATCGCCCAGTGCGCGTCCTCGGCGCCGGCGCTCTCGGCCACCCAGGCCTGCCGCGCGGCGCGGCGGGCGAGCCCGTTCGCGCCCGACAGCGGCAGCTTCTGCGCCACGCCCACCATGCGCATGGTCATGTCGTCCATGTCGAGCGCGCCGCCCACCGGGGCGTTCACGAGCCCGCCTTCGAGCATGGGCGGGCTCCACGCGCCGGCGGGCGCGATGCGCGCGTGCGCGGCGTCGGCCATCTGGCGGCGCGCGGCGAGCGTGGGATTGGCGGCCGCCACCTGCGCGAGCGCGGTGGGCAGGTCCAGCGCGCGGGCGGGTGGAGCGAACGACGCGAGCGCGACCAGGGTCGCGCACGCGAACGGGCGAACGGACATCGTGCTGCCTCCGGGCGTCGTGCCTTCCGCGCTGCGGAAGGGCGAAAGCGACGACTGCCGCGCGTGCGGACGCACGTGCGGCGCGGGCCGGGTCAGTGCCCGGCGGAGGTCAGCAGGAGGGAGGCCCGCGCTCGGCGCGCGGATCGAAATCGTCGCGTGTGGGCGGCGGGGCTTCGTCGCGGGGCGGCTCGAAGCGCGCCGTCACGGGGGCCGGTGCGGACACGGCGAACGCGAGCATCGCCGGGGCGAAGTGCGCGGGGGCGGCGTCGGGAGCGACCACGGACGGCGCGCTGGCCAGCGTCAGCTGCACGCAGCAGGGCGCGTCGGTGTCGGCGCCGTGGCCGGCGGGTGGCGCCTTCGTGGAAGGCGCCGGCATCGCGCAGTGCGCGCAACGCGCCGCGGCGCGATCGCGCGGTGCGCACGTCACGAGCAGGCACACGTCGGCGGCCACCAGCAGCACGAGCGTGCCGACCAGGGCGACGACGGGGTACCAGCTCGAGCGACGGATCACGGAACCTCCGGGTGCGACGGGACGCCCGCGGTATCGGCGGATGGCGGGGTCGACTGGAGAACGGTCGGGAGCCTAGCACGCGCCCCTCGGCGGACATGGTAGGAAGTCGTCAACCTCAAGTCGTGCAGGCGAGTGAGTAATCCGTTGGAGCCGTTCTCCGGATGGGGCATAGTGCGCGCGCCGGCCCTGCTCGGGCTGGCCTCCCCCGTGAGGAGCGTCCCCGACATGGTTCCCCAGCTGCCCCACGCCGACCTGTTCCGGCTCGCGTTCGATCTTTCGCCGTCGGGCATGCTCGCCGTCGACGGCGACGGCCGCATCCGACTCGCGAACGCCGAGGTGCAGCGCCTGTTCGGCTACACGCTCGACGAGCTGATCGGCGAGCCCATCGAGAAGCTGGTGCCGGGCCGCTTCCGCACGCATCACCCCGGGCATCGTGCGGGCTACGCCGCGCACGCGCAGACGCGCCCCATGGGCGCCGGCCGCGACCTGTACGGGTTGCATCGCGACGGCACCGAGTTTCCGGTGGAGATCGGCCTGAACCCGGTGAACCGTCCCGACGGTCTGATCGTGCTCGCGTCGGTGGTGGACATCAGCGGGCGCCGGCGCATCGAGGAACGCGTGCGGCACTCGCAGAAGATGGAGGCCATCGGCACCCTCGCGGGCGGCATCGCGCACGACTTCAACAACGTGCTGCTGGGCATCATCGGCTACACCGAGCTGGTGGCGGATTCGCCGAACCTTCCCGATTCGCTGCACGAAGACCTCGCGCAGGTGCTGAAGGCGGCCGACCGCGGACGGCTGCTGGTGCAGCGCATCCTGTCGTTCAGCCGCCCGCACGAGGCGCCGCGCGTGCCGGTGCGCCTGGATCGCTCGGTGCGCGAAGTGCTGCACCTGCTGCGCGCGACGCTGCCGACCACGATCCAGATGAGCGATGCGCTGGACCCGGCCACGCCCGAGGTGCTGTCGGACGAGACGTCGATCCACCAGGTGCTGATGAACCTGGCGACGAACGCCGCCCACGCGATGCCGGACGGCGGCGCGCTGGAGGTGCGGCTGTCGCTGGCGGTGGTGGACGAAGCACTCGCGGCGTCGCGACCGGCGCTGCGCCCCGGGCGCTACGCGCGGCTCACGGTGAAGGACAGCGGGCACGGAATGACGCCGGAGGTGCTGCGGCGAGCGTTCGAGCCGTTCTTCACCACGAAGCCGGTGGGGCTCGGCACGGGGCTCGGGCTGTCGGTGATCCACGGCATCGTGCACGGGCACGGCGGCTTCGTGGACGTGCAGAGCGAGCCGGGGCGCGGCACGCGCATCGACGTCTACCTGCCGGCCCACGCGGAGGGCCCGGCCGAGCCGGCGCCGCACACGGTCGAGGAGTCGAGGCCGGCCGCGCACCACGTGCTGCTGGTGGACGACGAGGCGGAGCTGCTGTCGATGCTGCGCCGCCAGCTGGAGTCGCTGGGGCTGCGCGTGACGGCGCGATTGTCGGCGGTGGAGGCGTGGGAGGACTTCCAGGCGAGCCCGGATTCGTACGACCTGGTGATCACGGACAACACGATGCCGCTGCTGACCGGGCTGGAGCTGTCGATGCGCGTGCGTGCGGCGCGGGCGGACGTGCCGGTGCTGCTGATCTCGGGGCTGGCGCAGACGGCGGATCCCGAGATGCTGCGCGCGCACGGCGTGACGCGGACGCTGCGCAAGCCGCACACGCGCGCGGAACTCACGAAGACGCTGGAGGAGATCTTCGGCGCGTAGCGGCGGTCTGCCGCGGCGGCTCCTTTCGGAGCACGCGGCGCCGGCCTCACACGCCCGGCGCGACCCGCCGGCGCGCTACTGCAGCCAGCTCTCGGGGTTCATCGCGGCGGAGCCCTTGCGCACCTCGAAGTGCAGCACCGGGCCCTTGAGCGAGCCGACTTCGCCGGAACGGCCGATCACCGCGCCCGGCAGCACCTCCTGCGCGTTCTTCACCGACACGCCCGACAGGTGCCCGTACACCGTGAAGTAGCCGTCGCCGTGGTTCAGCACCACCAGGCCGCCCATGCCCTCGTAGTCGTCGCTCGCGAAGTCCACGCGGCCCTTCGCCACCGCGCGCACCGCGGTGCCCACCGCCACCTGGATGTCGATGCCGTCGTTGTTGACCTTGGTGCCGAAGCGCGGATGCGTCTCCAGGCCGAAGCGTCCCACGACCGGGCCGCGCACCGGCCAGTCGAGCTGGCCCTGGCCCTTCGCGAAGTCGCCCGAGTACGGCTGTGGGTTGCGGCCCTGCGCGCGCGCGCGGTCGGCCTCCTCGCGGCGCTGGCGCTCCAGCCGCGCGAGCAGCGCCTGCGTGCGGCGGGCGGCGCGCTCGAGGTCGGCCGCGGCCGCCTCGTACGCCTCGCGCTGCGTCTGGATCGCCTTCACGTTGCGCGCCCGCTGCGAGCGCAGGTCGGCGAGCTTCGCCGACGTCTTCGAGGTCTCCTTGGCGTTCTGCTGCACCTGCGTGAGGTTGGACTCGAGCCGCTGCTTGTCGGCTTCGACCTGTTCCTTCTCGGCGCGCACGCCCTCGAGCAGATAGCGGTCCTGCTGCGCCACCATGGTGAGGAAGTCCCAGCGCGCCATGAGTTGACCGAACGAGCGCGTGGACAGCAGGTACTCCAGCTC
Source organism: Candidatus Eiseniibacteriota bacterium (assembly GCA_044222045.1). Classification (GTDB taxonomy): domain Bacteria; phylum Eisenbacteria; class RBG-16-71-46; order RBG-16-71-46; family RBG-16-71-46; genus JBGAMH01. Next base: position 32,889 of record JBGAOB010000004.1, on the reverse strand, counting down.
GCGCGCCGGGCCGTACTTGTAGAGGTTGCGCAGCCGCTTGCGCAGCCGGTCGCGCTGCGCGTTCAGCGACACGATGCTGCGTTCCAGGTTCGCGCGCGTCACGTCGAGCTGCGTGTCGAGCGTGCGCTGCTTGCTCGCGAGCTGCTGCAGCCGTCGGCGCGTCAGGCCCAGCTCGCGCTCGGTGCGCTTGAGCTCGCCGAGCGCGCGGTTCTCCTGGCCGCGCAGCCGCGTGGCGGCCTCGCGCTTCTCGCGCGCCTGCCGCGTCAGCTGCTCCAGCCGACGGCGCTCGGCCTGCTCCACGCTGTCCTGCTGCGCGAGCACCGGCGCCGCCATCAGCAACGCGGCGAACAGCACGAGCCCGAGGCGCCGCATCATGCGCCGGTGTGCCGCAGCGCGCGCATCAGCACCCAGCTGCCGGCCGCCCAGCCCAGCAGCACGGCGCCGCCGACGAACGCGGCCATCCACAACGGCGGCAGGAACTCGAGCCCCGTCACCCGCGTGGCCACGGCCTGCTGCAGGGCGAACGTGATCAGCAGCGCGAACGCGGCGGCCACGAACACCTGGAGCACCGCTTCGATCACGAACGGGATCGCCACGAAGCGGTCCGTGGCGCCCAGCTTGGTCATGATCTCCACCTGCTGACGCCGCGCGAGCACGGTCAGCCGCAGCGTGTTCGTGAGGATGAACACGATCGCGAGCGCCACGACCAGCCCCACGGCCACCGTGCTGCGGTGCAGCGCGCCGCTCACGTCGTCGAGCCGGCGCACCCACTCCGCGCCGTAGCGCACGTCCTCCACCTCCGGCAGCTGCGACAGCTGCTGCGCGGCCTGCTCCATCGCGGGATAGCTGAGCAGCTCCGGCTTGAGCTTGATGCGCAGCGACGCCGGCAGCGGGTTCTGGTCGACGGCCTTCAGCAGCTCGGGGTCGCCCACCTGCTGCGAGAACTCCTCCCACGCCTGCGCGCGGCTCACGTACGTGGGCGCGCCGTAGTACTGACGCACGCGCTCCACGAGCGGCTCCATCTGCGCCTCGCTCACGTCGTCGCGCAGGTACACGATCATCTCGCGGCGGTCGCCGATCGCGTGCAGCGCCTGACGCGCGTTCCACGACAGCGTCAGCAGCAGGCCCACCAGCGTGAGCGCCGCCGTCAGCGAGAACACGGCCGTCCATGCGAGACCGCGGTGCGCGTTCAGCGAGCGCCAGGCTTCCCTCCAGAAGAACAGGTGCATCAGATCGTCCCTCCCGGCGGCGCGAACGGGTGCGCGGGCGGCGCGGACGAGGCGGGTGGCGCGGACGATGCCGGCGGCGCATAGGCCGAGGCCGCCTGGCCCTCGCGCGTGAGCCGGCCCTCGAGCAGCGTGTAGCGCGTGCCGCCCACGGCCTCGGCCACCTCGGGGCGCGTCGTGCCCACCAGCAGCGCGGCGCCGTCGGCGTGGATGCGCTTGAGCAGCGCCAGCACCTCGCCCGCGCTCCTGGGCTCGAGCGCGCCGGTCGGCTCGTCGGCCAGCAGCAGCGCCGGGCGGTTCACGATCGCGCGCGCGATGGCGCAGCGCTGCTTCTCGCCGAACGACAGCTCCGAGGGGAGCGCCGTCTGCTTGTCCTTGAGCCCGACCTCCTCGAGCGCGTACATCACGCGCGGGATCACCTCGGCGTCCGCGAAGTGGCCGGCGATGCGCACGGCCAGCGCCACGTTCTCGAACGCGCTGCGGTCGGCCAGCAGGCGGAAGTCCTCGTAGATCACGCCGATCGTGCGGCGCAGCAGTGCGCGCTGTGCGCGCGACAGCTTGCCGCTGCGGAACGTGCCCACGGTGACGCTGCCGGACGTGGGCAGCGTCTCGTGGGTGATCAGGCGCAGAAGCGTGGTCTTACCGGCGGCGCTGTGGCCGACCACGCTGACGCATTCGCCCTCGGACAGACGCCAGTTCACGTCGTCCAGGGCGAGGCGCTCTCCGTAGCGCTTCGTCACGTGTTCGAAGGTGATCATCGCGTTCACGCCCCTCCCTGGGCGGCCGCAAGGGTCACGGACAGCGGGTCAGAGGCTCTTGATGTCGATCGTCGCCTTGGCCCGCAGGGTCTTGACCCATGCGTCGTACTTCTCGCGGAACTGGATCTGCGCCACGGCGTCGGGGAGTTCCTCGCGGATCTCCTCCACCGAGTAATCGCGCTCCGGCTTCTTGTCCACGACCTTGAAGATGTTGAAACCCGACTGGTTCACCAGCACTTCGCTGACCTGGCCCACCTCGAGCGAGTCGAGGCCGGTGCGGATCTGCGGCTGCAGGTTGCCCACCGACACGAAGCCCACGTCGCCCTGCTCGTCGGCGGGACCGTTGTACTTGCTGTAGCGGCGAGCCAGCACGCCGAAGTTGGTGCCGCGCACGGCCTCGTCGCGCACGCGGTCCGCCAGCGCGCGGGCGCGCTCGACGTCCGCGTCCTCGGGCGTGACGCGCACCAGGATGTGGCGCGCGTGCACTTCGAGCAGCGGCTTGCCGTCGGCGTCGAGCGAGTCGCGGCCCGAGACGGTCTTCACCGTGTCGCGCTCGAGCGGCTCCACCAGGTGCCAGCCGTACGACGACAGCACCGGTGCGCTCACCGTGTTCAGCCTGCCTTCGAACGCGGCCTTCTCGACCGTGGGGTCCATCTGGCCGCGCGTGAAGAAGCCCAGGTCGCCGCCCGAACGGGCCGAGCCCGGATCGTCGGACACCTCGGGCGCCACCTTGGCGAACTTCTCGCCGCCGGTGGTGAGGCGCTTGCGGATGGCCTCGATCTTCTGCCGGCCGCGCACCAGCGCCATCGAATCCGGCGTCGGCGGGATCTGGATCACCTGCAGGCGCAGCTGGCCGGGCACCTTCGGGAACTGGTCCGGGTGCGCCTTGAAGTAGGCCTCGGCCTCGGCCATCGGCACCACGCGCTTCGGGAACATCTTCTGCACGAGGCGCTGCTCCTGCATCTGGCGCGTGACCTCGCCGCGGTACTTCTCGCGCAGGCGGGCCTCGGTGGTGTTCTCGCGCTTGAGCTGCTCCTGGTAGGCCGCCTCACTGCCCAGGCGCTGCTTCGCGTCCTCGATCGCGGCGTCCACCTGCTTCGCGATCTCGGCGTCGGGCACGGTGATGCTCTGGCGCTTGGCCTCGGCCAGGATCAGGCGCTCGTCGATGAGCTGGTTCAGCACGGCCTTGCGGAGCGTGTCCAGCTCCACGTCGGTCGGGCGCGCGTTGGAGCGCTGCAGGAACAGGTAGAGCTGCTCCTCGACGTCGCTCATCAGCACGACTTCGTCGTTCACCGTGGCGGCCACGGCGTCCACGGACTCGTCTTCACCCGCGCTCGCGGCCGGGGCGGGCGGCGTGCCCGCGGCCGGACGGGCCGCGGCCGCCGGCGTGGGCGGAGGGGTCGCGGGCGCCGTCGGGCGCGCGGCGCGCGACGGCGTGGCGGCGTGGGCGGCGAAGACAGAAGCGAGGGCGAGCACCAGCAAGGCGGCCAGTGCGGCGCGCGATCCGAACTTCAACGTGAACCTCCTGGAATCCCGCCTCGCCGGGGAGGCTGCGCGGGGGTCGAGGCCGGAGCGGCCGGCGGCTCGGGTGAAGCCCGCGCGGGGCGTGGGCGGTCCGGACGGATCGGCGAGCGAAGGCGATCCGCCGGTCACACGAGCGGGACCGGCTGTTCCTGCCCGGAATCGGGGCCGCAGTCTATCAGCGGCTTTCCACAGGTGCACGCAATTGTCGGGCCCAGACCGAGTCCGGGCGCGGCTTTGCGCCGTCCGGACACTCGCTCGGCGTGGCGAGCGCCGCGCTCGTGAAGGGCCGCTGGCCGCGGGGCCGCGCGAGGCCGCACGCTGCATGTCCACAGGAAAGCCACACGATGTCCACCCGACGAATCCCATCCGTGCGAAGGTGCCACGCGTGAAGCCGGATGTCCGCACACGCCGCGCCCTGGCGCTGGCCGCCGTGATGTTGGCCGCCGCGATCATGCTGCCGCGGTTCCTCACCCACACGCCCTATCCGCGCCTCGGCGCGGACGTGGGGCGCGCGGGGGACGTGCAGGCCGTGGTCGGCCCGCCGGCGCGCGGGCTGCTCGCGAAGGGCGACACGCTGGTGGCGATCAACGGCATCGCGCTCGGGGACTCGGTGGCGCGCAGCCGCATGCCCGCGAAGAGCTGGCCGCGCGAGACGCTCGCGCTCACCGTGCGCCGCGACGGGCAGAACCTGACGCTGCAGGTGCCGCCGGTGCGGCTGTCGCCGTGGCAGCGCCTGCGCCTGTGGACGTACCCGATCGCCGCCGTCATCGCGGCGCCGCTCGTGGCGTTCCTGCTGGTGTGGCGGCGGCCCGACCTGACCTCGGCGTGGGTGTTCCTGTGGTTCGCCGCGCTGCAGGGCGCGGGCGTGATCTTCCGGCGCTTCCACTTCGCGCAGGGCGACCTGTCGCCGACGTTCGAGCTGTACCTGCGCGGCTACGAATGGCTGACGTGGTTCTACCCGGCCAGCTTCGTGCACTTCATGTGCATGTTCCCGCGGCCGCGCTGGAAACTCGGCCAGCACCTGCGCAATCCGTGGTTCTGGCTGACCGTGGCCGCGTACGCGACGCCGTTCGTGATGCACGCCGTGAGCCGCGCACTGCTGCAGGACAGCCCGCCGTCCGAGTGGGCCGACGCCTTCGAGGCCGTGGCGCTGGTGGTGGGCACCGGCTCGCTGCTGGAGCGCTACAGCCGCGAGGGACCCGACTGGCGTCCGACGAACCAGCAGCGCCTGCTCGCGCTGCTCGTGGCCGTGGTGCTGCTCGCGAGCGCGGCGTTCAACGTGCTGGTGCTGGATCCGCGGCTGCTCGACCTGGTGCCCGACGAGGTCATGCGCGTGCTGTTCCCGGCCATCCTGATCGCGTGGCTGTCGACGCCGCTCGTGATCGCCTACCTGATCGCCGACGACCCGCTGTTCGATCCGCGGCGGCTCGTGGTGGGCGGCCTGCCGTACGCGCTGCTGTCGGGCCTGCTCGCCGCGATCTACCTGGGCGTCGTGCTGGCCGGCCAGCGCGTGTTCGCCTCGCTCACCGGCGAACAGGCGCTGGCGTTCAACGTGGTGGCGGCGCTCGTGGTGGCGTTCGCTTTCGCGCCGCTGCGCGAGCGCGTGCAGCGCACGATCAACCGCGTGTACGGCCGCGATCCGGAGGCACTGCGCGCCGCGCTCGACCAGGCCGGGCGCGACCTGCTGTCGGCGCTCGACCGTGGCGAGGTGCGCCGCGCCGTGGAGCAGGGCGTCGCGCGCGGGCTGCGCCGGCCGCGCGCGATCGAGTGGCCCGAGGACGCCGCGCCGCGGCTGGCCGATCCCGAGGAAGCGCCCGAGCACGCGCGCGGGGCGCTCGAGACGCTGCTCGCGCAGGCCGGCATCCGGCTCGAGAACCTGGCGCTGGCCGCCGAGCGCGCGAACGCCGCGCGCCAGGCCGTCGAGATGCGCGAGGCCGCGACGCGCGCCGAGCTGCGCGCGCTGCAGGCGCAGGTGCAGCCGCACTTCCTGTTCAACGCGCTGAACGCGCTCGCGTACCTGATCGAGACCGATCCGTCCGCGGCGCAGCGCTTCACCGAGCGACTCGCCGACATGCTGCGCTACGCCGTGCAGGCCGGGCAGCGGCCGGCCGCGTTGCTCTCCGACGAGATCGCGTTCGTCGAGGACTACCTGGGCGTGGCCCGCGAGCGCTACGAGAACCCGCTGGTGTTCGAGTTCCGCGGCGGGGACGATCTGCTGTCCTCCAGCGTGCCGCCGCTCGTGTTGCAGCCGCTGGTGGAGAACAGCCTCAAGCACGGGCTCGCGCCCGGCGCCGACAGCCTGCACATGACGCTGGAGGCACGGTTGGTGGAGGGCCGGTTCGAGATGGAGTTCGCCGACGACGGCACGCTGAACGGCCGCGGCGCTCCCGGGCTGGGTGTGGGACTGGAGAACCTGGAACAGCGCGTGCGGCGCTTCGCCGGCCCGGATGCACGCGTGACGGCGGGCCCGCGTGCGGGTGGAGGCTTCGTCGTGCAGCTTTCGTGGCTGGTGCCCGCTGGAGGAATTTCGTGACCACGGTGACGCGACTGCGTGTGGTGATCGCCGACGACGAGCCGCGCGCTCGGCAGTTCCTGGAGAAGCTGCTGGGCGAGCACGAGAACGTGGAGGTGGTGGGCGCGGCGCGCGGCGGGGCCGAGGCGCTGCAGCTGATCGCCAAGCAGCGTCCCGACGTCGCGTTCCTCGACATCCACATGCCCGACCTGTCGGGGCTCGAGGTGGCGCGCCACCTGAAGGGCGAGGACGCGCCCGTGATCGTGTTCGTGACCGCGTACGACCAGCACGCGATCGAGGCGTTCGAGCTGGCGGCGCTGGACTACGTCCTCAAGCCGATCCGCCGCGAGCGGCTGGCCGAGACCGTGCAGCGCGTGACGCGCGAGGCGCAGCAGGGCGCGCGCCGCAGCGGCAACGCCGCCGCCGTGCGCGAGGCGCTGTCGAACGAATCCGTGCGCGACAACTCGCCGCCGCTGCTGCGGCTGCCCGTGCGGCACCGGCGCGAGGTGAAGCTGCTCGACCTGGCGGACGTGCCGCTGGTGTTCAGCCGCGACCGGCTGGTGCTGGCGCGCAGCGAGGGCAAGGAGTTCCTCGTGGACTACACGCTGCAGGAACTGGAGGGCCGGCTGCCCGAGGGCCAGTTCGTGCGCGTGCACCGCGGTGCACTCGTGAACGTGAACGCCATCGAGAGCTACGGCGCCGAGGACGGCGTGCTGGTGCTGCGACTGAAGGACGGCACGCGCGTGGAAGCCAGCGAGCGCCGCGCGGCGGAGGTGCGTCGCCGCCTGCGGTGACGGACGCGAGACGGTCACCGGGCGCCGCCGCGCGGAACACCGCGTCGCGGCGCCCGCGACGTTCGGGCTTCACCCGGGGTCGCGCTCTCGGCTACGGTGCGGCCGTGCCCGCCACCGCCGCGGTCCGCTCCCACCGGCGCGAAGCGGCGCGCGGCACGAGAGGACGCCATGCACGCTCCACGCCGACGGTCCGTCGCCCGCCTCGCCGCGCCGCTGCTGCTCGCCGCGCTCGCCCTCGCGCCCGCCGCCGGCGCGCACCCGCTCGTGAGCCCGAGCCCGATCAGCAACGTCCTGGCGCCCGGCACGTCGAGCGTGGCGTTCACGGTGTCGTCGGCCGTGCCCACGAGCGTGGCGTACGCGATCGGCCTCGACCGGCCCTTCGCGCAGATGACGCCGTTCGCTCAGGGCGCGGGCACCGCCGTGCACCACACGCCGCTCGCGATCGACCCCGACCCGCGCGTGGTGACCACCGTGTACGTGCGCTGCGCCGCGCAGCCGGAGTCCGTGCTGGTGATGCGCTGGCGCGCGCGCGCGAACGCGAACCCCGGGTATCCGCGCATCGGCAACCTGTGGGGCTGGGGCAAGTGGAAGTACGAGGAGGGCCGCTCGCTCGCCGACCGCGCGCGCGTGGACCTGTGGCTGGGCGCCGACCTGTGGGACCTCGCGCAGCTGCCCGACGTCGCGAACGACTTCTTCCAGCTGCGCACGCTGAACCCGAACGCGCTGTTCCTGCTCTCCATGAACGCGGTCGAGCCCTACACGAACGCGATCCCCGAGAGCTACTTCCTGCATGACGTGAACGGCCACCGCATCGAGGTGTGGCCGGGCTCCTACCGGCTGAACCTGACGCGGAACGAGGTCGCCGACTTCCAGGCCGACTGGGCGTACGCGAAGCTGGCCGAAGCGGGCTTCATCCACGACGGCGTGTTCGTGGACAACGTCTTCCTGTCGCAGTCGTGGCAGGACACCGACATCTACGGGAACCCGGTGCAGATCGACGCCGACGGCAACGGCCTGCCCGACGACCCGGCGGTGTTCGACGCGGCGTGGCGCGCCGGCGTGCTGCGCGAGGTGGAGGCGATCCGCGCGCGGAGCCCCGACATCCTGATGAGCGGCCACGCCATGGACGTGACCGAGCCGCGGCTGCTGGCGGTGTTCAACGGCATCAGCGTGGGCTTCAGCCCCGCGAACGTGATCGAGCACGAGGAGTCGTACCCGGCGGTGGAGGGCACGTACGCCACGTGGTCCACCGCCGCGCGTGCGCCGCGGCTGAACATGCAGGAAGGTTCGCCGATCGACCTGTTCGCGTACGGCTACGACTACGACCCGCTCACGAAGGCAAAGCCCGCGAGCGCGGCGTTCGCGCGCGACTTCGGGCCGTGGATGCGCTTCGCGTTCGGCCTCACGTTGATGCGTGACGGCTACACCGCCTACGAGTGGGGTGACACCGATCACGGCCAGACGTGGTGGTACGACGAGTACGACTTCGACCTCGGTGTGCCGCAGGGGGCGGCGCAGCACGTGGGCGGCGTGGTGGAGCCGGGGCCGAACGCGATCGTGAACCCCGGTTTCGAGAGCGCGATCGTGGAGCCGTGGGGCCTGTGGACCGGCGCCGGCTACGCCGCCTCGGACACGCGCGACGCCGCCGTGGCGCACGCGGGCGCGGCGTCGGCGCGCGTGGACGTGACCGCGGCGCCGGGCGAGGCGTGGCAGGTGGAGTTCCGCCAGGACGCGCGCACGCTGGAGGCCGGCGTGGCCTACGAACTGACGTTCTGGGCGAAGGCGTCGAGCCCGCGCACGATGCAGGTGACCTCGCTGCGGAACGCCCCGGACTGGGAGCCGTTCGGCCTGCAGGCGAACGTGCCCGTGGGCGCCGACTGGGCGCCGCACACGCTGCCGTTCGTGGCCACGCGCGGCGGTTCCGACGCGCGCGTGCAGTTCCTGCTGGGCGCGGCCACCGGCAGCGTGTGGATCGACGACGTGTCGCTGACGCGCCGCGCTCCCGACCTGATGCGGCGCGACTTCGAGCGCGGCATCGTGCTGCTGAACGCCACCGACGCGCCGCAGACGATCGCGCTGGGCCCGGGCTTCCGCCGGCTCGCGGGCGCGCGCACGCCGCTCGTGCAGGCCATCGTGGACGACAGCGTGGCCGCGTTCACCACGCCGGCGGGTGCGTGGACGCGGCGCGCGGTGGACAGCGGCGAGTGGAAGGCGGCGGGCCCGTTCTTCCACAGCTTCGGCGACTCGCTGCACTGGCTCGCCTCGGGGCCCGGCGAGGCGCGTTGGCCGGTGAGCGTGCCGGTGGCGGGCACGTACACGGTGAGCGCGTGGTGGCCGAACGCCACCGACTCCGCCACGTGGGCGCCCGACACGCGGTGGGACCTGCTCGTGAACGGCGCGGTGGTGGGCGGCAGCACGTGGAGCCAGCGCAGCGGCGGTGACGCGTGGCACGGCGTGGCCACCGCGACGCTCGCACCGGGGCAGGACGTGCAGGTGCGGCTCACGTGCCCGAGTGGGCGCTGCGGCGCCGATGCCGTGTACGTGGAGTCGGCCGCGCGCTGGAACGACGGGTCCGCCGCGAACGCGGTGACGCTCGCCGCGCACGACGCGATCGTGCTGCGCCGCGACGCGAGCGCGGGCGTCGAGCCGCCCGCGGCGAACGCGCTTCGCTTCGCGGCGCCGGCGCCGAACCCGGCACGCTCGCGCGTGAGCTTCGCGTTCGATCTGCCCTCGCGCGGCCCGGTCACGCTGCGCGTGTACGACGTGAGCGGCCGCCGCGTGGCGGAGCCGCTTCGCGCCGTGCGCGCCGCCGGCCCCGCGACCGCCGCGTGGGATCTGCGCACGCGCGCCGGCCGGGCCGTCCCGCCCGGCGTGTACGTGGCCGAGCTGCGCGCGGGCGGCCGCGTGGCCACGCAGCGCTTCTCCGTGGCGCCGTAGCCGGGAGCCAAGTCGAACGACGGCAGCGCGCTCCGGCGTCGCGGCGGGGCCCGTGACGCCCGGGCGGGGTGTTCGGACCGCCCGCCGGCGCCGCCTCCGCGATTCGACACGGCCGCGCCGATCCCGCACTCTGCCGGCCTCAACCCTGTTTTCGGAGGTTTCGTGTCATTCAGTGATCTGGGGCTCGCGCCCGCCATTCTTCGCGGCGTGCGGTCCGCCGGCTACGTCACTCCCACGCCCGTCCAGCTCAAGGCGATCCCGCTCATCCTCGAGGGCCACGACATCGTGGCCGCCGCGCAGACGGGCAGCGGCAAGACCGCCGCGTTCGTGCTGCCGATCCTGTCGCAGCTCGTGGAAGGGCCGCGCGCGTTCCGCGCGCTCGTGCTGGTGCCCACGCGCGAACTGGCCGCGCAGGTGGAGACCAACGCGCGCGACTACGCGCGCCACACGCGCCTGCGCGTGGGCGTGGCGTACGGCGGCGTCAACATCGGACCGCAGGAGCGCATGCTGCGCGGCGAGGGCGTGGACGTGCTCGTGGCCACGCCGGGCCGCCTGCTCGACCTGTACGGTCGCGACAGCGTCACGTTCGAGGACGTCGAGATGCTGGTGCTCGACGAGGCCGACCGCATGGTGGACATGGGCTTCGCGCCCGACCTGCGGCGCATCCTGCGGCTGCTGCCCAAGAACCGGCAGACGATGCTGTTCTCCGCCACCATGCCCGCCGACCTCAACAAGGTGGCGAGCGAGGCGATGCACGACCCGGTGCGCGTGGACCTGGCCCCGCCGTCCAAGCCCGCCGCCGGCATCACGCAGGCGATCTATCCCGTGCCGCGCCACCTGAAGGTGGAGCTGCTCGACGCGCTCGTGGCGCGCGGCGCCATGGGCAGCGTGATCTGCTTCACGCGCACGAAGCACGGCGCGGACCGGCTGGCGCGCCAGCTCGAACGCCGCGGGCACTCCGTGGCCGCGCTGCACGGCAACCGCACGCAGAGCCAGCGCGAGCGCGCGCTGCGGGACCTGCGCCGCGGTCGCGTGCAGATCCTGGTGGCCACCGACATCGCGTCGCGCGGCATCGACGTGGACGACATCACGCACGTGATCAACTTCGACGTGCCCGGCACGCCCGAGGACTACGTGCACCGCATCGGCCGCACCGGCCGGCAGGACGCCACCGGGGACGCGTTCACGCTGATGAGCCGCGAGGAAGAGCGCGGCGTGAAGGACATCGAGCGCTTCCTCGGCAACGGCATCCCGCGCGTGACGCTTCCCGACTTCGACTACAAGAAGCGCGCGGAGACGCTGTCGGGCGAGCTGCTCAAGCGGGGCATCGCCGACGAGCGCGGCGATCGCGGCCGCCGCGGCCGCGACCGCGACGGGCACGACCCGCGCGTGGAGCGTCGGCGCGACCAGCACGGCCCGGTGAGCGGCGACAGCGCCGGCTCGGTGGTTTCGGTGCGACCCGGCTCGGGACCGATCCAGCACGGCCGACGGCCGCAGCCGAGCACCGGCCGCCGCGCCCGCCGCAAGATGTGAGGTCGCGGGCGCGCGCCCGGATCACGACGACCGACGGGCCGCCTGCGGGCGGCCCGAGCCGTTTCGAGCCTTTCGCGCAGGGGGGACGCATGCTGACGAAGGTGAACCTGGCCGAGAAGCTGGCGATGGTGCCCGAACTGTGGAGCCCGCGCATCGTGGCGCAGGTGGACGGCTGCGACGTGAAGGTGGGCCGCATGCAGGGCGAGTTCGTGTGGCACGCGCACGAGCACGAGGACGAGCTGTTCCTGGTGATCGAAGGCTCGATGACGATCGAGCTGCGCGACGGCGAGGTGGTGCTCGGCCCCGGCGAGCTGTGCGTGGTGCCGAAGGGCGTGGAGCATCGGCCGCGCGCCACGGACGAGTGCCGCTTCGTGCTCGTGGAGCCCTCGGGCATCCGGCACACGGGTGGCGTGGCGGACCCGCGCGAGGTGAAGCGCTTCGACTGGATCTGAGCGGGGCGGCGGGGGCCGCCCCGCCCGAGCACGTCGCCCCGGCAGGGGCGACGGGGGGAAGTTCCGTCAGCGCGCCAGCATCACCGTGGTCCGGGCCACCTGCCCGGCGACTTCGATGCGCGCGAAGTACATGCCCGCCCGAAGCGCGTCGCCGTTCGCGGCGCGGCCATCCCAGCCCGCGTCGAACGTGCCGTTCACGATCGGCGCCTCGAGGCTCGTCACGCGGCGGCCGGCGAGATCCAGCACCGCGATGCGCGCCGTGCCGTCGACGCCGCCCGGGGTGACGCCGCGGAAGTGCACGGCGCCGCGCGCGGGGTTGGGGCTCGCGCCCAGCCGCAGGCCGGCGCCGGCCCGCGGTGCCTCGGCGGCGACGAGGCCACCGGACAGCCGGAACATCGCGGCCACGCCGTTGTGCGTGCCGACGCCCACCACCTCGCCCGCGTCGTTCACGCTGGTCGCCTGCGAGAACGTCCAGCTCGGATCGTTCGCGAGCGAAGCCACTGTGTGCTCGGTCCACTCGCCGAACCCGGTGGGCGCCCAGAGCACGGCCTGTCCGTCGTCGTAGCCCACGATGAGCCCGTGGTCGTTCACCGCCAGTGCCGCCGCCGTGTAGCCGGACGACAGGTAGGTGGTGTGGCCCTGCCAGCCCACGAACGCGGCCTGCGGGCCGATGCTGGAGGACCACGGATTGCCGCGGTCCTCGCCCACCGCCATCGCGTCGGCCACGGTGGCGCCGTCGTTCAGATCGTGCAGGCGGTCGAAGCCGGTGTCGTAGCCGGTCATGCACTCGAACTCCGGCGACGGCGCGCTGCAGTTGAGGTCGAGCATCGGAACACCGGCCGCGTACTTGAACGCGTGGTTGCCGTGCTCGTTGTCGCTCGCCATCGAGGCGATCACGCCGTGGTCGTTGATGAACGGTCCGTACGACACCTGCCCCAGGTTCGTGAGGTCCACCACGACGTGCGGGATCGTGTCGAGCGGCGTCATCACGCCGTCGTGGTACAGGAAGGCCCAGTTCGCACCCGTGATCCACGGGTCGTACCAGTTGAATGCGATGTCGTCCGCGTCGTTGCTCGTGACGGCGATGTAGTCGTCGGGCCCCACCTGCGTGGTGATGCCGTTCACGACCTGGAACGAGCGCCGGACGACGACGGCCGCGCAGCGCGGGCATGGTTTGCGGGAGAACACGACCGTGCCGACCACGTTCCCCGATGCATTGATGTGCACGGGTCGCCACGTGGCGGAGTACGGAGGATTCGTCGCCGGCGGGATCGGCAGGCCCGGCAGCTCGGTCACGGTGGCGGCGGTGGCGCGTGTGGTGGTGACGGCGGCGAGCAGGAGCAGCGCGGTCATCACGCGGAGGTGCGGCGTCATGGACTTCCTCGCGGTGAAGGGGGGCTGGGACGCTTCACGACGGGCGAGGGAGAGGGAGGAGAGCGGGCCGAACCTAGTGGAAGGGCGGCGGGCCGACAACGAAGATCGTGTGTCGAGACTCGGAATTCCCGTCGAGCTCGGCCGGCGCGGCCGATGCCGCCGCACGACCTGCCATTCCGGCGGACGAGCGCGGTCGGATCGTGCACGCCTCGCAACTCGAGTTGCGAGCGTGGAGCTCGTTTGAACGATCCGCCCGGCCGGTCCACTCTGCCCGCGGAGGTGTCGCGATGAACACGTGTACGAACGACACGAGCCGGACTTCGCCGGGACGCGCGCCGCGCGGCGTGCTCGCCGGGCTGCTGCTGACGACCGCGCTGGTGCTCGCCGCGGCCATCCCGGCGCACGCCGACCTGCGACTGCGCGTGCAGGCCGTCGTGCTCGACCTCGACGGCACCACGCTGGATGGAACGGGCAGCGTGCCCGCCGCGACGGCCGCGGCCGTGCAACGCTTCCAGGCCTGCGGTGGGCGCGTGGGCATCGCCACGGGCCGCGTGCGGGCACAGGCGGACGCGGCGATCGTCGCGCTGCACGCCGACCTCCCGGTGGTGCTGTTCAACGGCGCGCTCGTGGAGACGCCCGACGGCCGGCTGCTCGCGTCGTGGCCGATGAAGACCGCCGCGGTCGCGCGAGCGGCGCAGGCGTTCCGCGGCGTGAGCGGCGCCACCGGCGTGCTCGTGCAGTCGCGCACGCACACGTGGGGCGTGCTCGGCACCGCGACCGAAGCCGACTTCGCGCGCTCCTACCGCCTGCCGCTCGAGTCGCAGCCGTGGTCGACGCGCAGCAGCGCGGGCGTGCAGGAGCCGCCGCTCAAGCTGCTCGCGTTCGCGCGCGACTCCGCGGCGGCCGACACGCTGGAGCGTGCCGTGCGCGCGGCGCTCGGCCGCCACGCCAAGGTGGTGCGCAGCGGCAAGGGCACGGTGGAGGCGCTCGCGCCCGGCGTGTCGAAGGCCGCCGCGATCCGCGCCGGGCTGGCGACGCTCGCGGAGCGCCCGACGCGCCTGGTGGCGTTCGGCGACAGCGGCAACGATGCCGAGATGCTGCGCGAGTTCTCGCTCGGCATCGCGATGGGCAACTGCAGCGGCGGCGCCGGTGATGCCGCGATGGGTCGCATCGGCACGAACGACTCCGGCGACCTCGCGCGCGTGATCGCGGACGTGCTCGTAGGGCCGAAGTGCTGGTGAGCGCAGGCGGACAGTCCGCTCACGACCACGTCTTCTCGAAGCGCACCGAGCGTGTCTGCTCCGCGCCGTTGCCCAGGTCGCGCACGTGCACGTCGAGTCGGTACTCACCCGCCGGCAGGTCGCGCAGCGGCAGCGAGATGAACTGCCGCCGCACGTCGCCGGCGAACGTGTCCTCGCTGCGTGCGTTCAGGAAGTGGCGTTCGCGCGCGCCCAGCGTGCGCTGGATCCACGACGGCCGCCGGCGCTCCGACAGCGGAGTCGCCGTGTAGCGGATCTCGAAGTGCGACGGCGCGTCGCCGTCGCGCGCGAGCCCGCGGATCTCGAAGTACACCGACAGCGGGACGCCCGGCGGCGGCAGCGCGCGCGGATCGGGGTCGAGCACCACCGTGCCCGACGTGGGCGCCGCGGCCGGCGGGCGGCACACCACGACCACGTCGCTCACCTCGAGCGCGCCGGGATCGCGCGATTCGAGGTGCTCGGCGCGTCGCAGCGTGCCGCGCCCGCCGCGCCCGTCCGACACCGCGAGCGCCACGCGGTACTCGCCCGCGGGCAGGTCGAAGCCGAACTCGCCCGTGCGCACGTGCGTTGGGTCGCATGCCGACGGTCCCAGCCGTCGCGAGGCGCGGGCGACGGGCCGGTCGTCGGAGTCCAGCACCACGCAGTCGGCATCGAGCGTGTCGGCGGGAGCGCCGGGCGCGGTGACGAACGCGAACAGTCGCGTCAGCCGCTCGCCCGGGAAGCGATGCACGCTGCCCGCCACGTCGAGGGGCGTGGCGCCCGGCGGCAACGTGGAGAAGACGGCGCGGCCGCCGCCCGCCGGGAGCAGGTCGTTCCGTCGCATGGCGACCTCGCCGAGCCGGGCGTCGGGATCGTCGTTCCGCGTCGCGAAGCGCGTGCCGATCCCGGGCTCGGTGAGCAGTTGCGTGATGCCGAGATCGGGGCGGCTCCACCGGAGGCTGCGCGTGGGAACGCCCGCCGGAATGCCGCGCGGGCCGATGCCGTCCTGCGAGTGCGTCATGCCGCCCATGCTGCTCGTGAGATCGCGGGAATCGACGCTCGCGACCTCCGCGGGCGCGCCGTAGCGTGCGTACAACTCGGCACGCATGTCCCACGACACCGAGGCGCCCTTCGAGAAGAGCAGCAGCACGTGCGCGACGCGCGAGCGGAACTCCAGCCGCGCTTCGTTCACGGCCGTCGTGGGGTCGGGATCGTTCGCGCGCCAGAACCGCATCGCGAACGTGTCGCGCTCCGCGGGAGTCATCAGCGACCAGCGATCCACGTCCTCCTCGGAAAGGAGCGGCGAGAGATCGCCCAGGCGCTTCCGGAACGCGGGCGACAGGCGCGGCAGCGCGTCCTCGAACAGGCTGTCCGCGAGCGCGAGGCGACCGGCGCGAAAGTGCAGGTACGCGCACGCGAGCTCGGCCTGCGCGTCGTCGGGCTGCAGCGCGAACGCGCGTTCGGCGGCGAGTCCCGCGCGCCGCAAGTCGCCGTGCTCGTATTCGAGCGGCGCGAGCCGGAACCACGGCTCGGCCACGCCCGGCGAGCGCTCGGCGGCCGTGCGCAGAGCCTCGAGCGCTTCCACGAAGCGCGTGGAGTCCATCACCACGAGCCAGTCGCGGCGCGCCGCTTCGGCCAGGCCCACGAGCGGGCGCGGATCGTCGGGCGTCAGCTCGGAGCCGCGCCGGAAGCACTCACGTGCGCGCGTGTACTCGCCCGCGTCGAGGTGCGCCCGGCCCGCCATCAGCATCACGCGCGGATCGCGCGGCGCCATCGCGACGGCGCGGTCCAGCTCGTCGAGGGCGAATCGGCGCTGCGCGGGATCGTCGCTCGTCATGCGGCGCGACGCGCTCACGAGCAGCGATTCGGCGGCAGGGGGCGCCGGCATCGGCACGGGCGTGCGTGCGAGCGCCGGCGCGTACACCAGCGACAGGCTCAGCAG
Organism: Candidatus Eiseniibacteriota bacterium; assembly: GCA_044222045.1. Taxonomy (GTDB): domain Bacteria; phylum Eisenbacteria; class RBG-16-71-46; order RBG-16-71-46; family RBG-16-71-46; genus JBGAMH01. The sequence continues at coordinate 16,599 of JBGAOB010000004.1, read as the reverse complement.
GATCGATGCGGTGCGGTGCACGGCGGCCTCCTCGCGCCCGGTCGAGTGCGAGCGTCGCAGCCCGCCCCGTGCGGGGTCAACGACGGATTGCGCCCGCCGGGCGCCGTCGCACGGGCGCTCGCCGATTCCCGCCTTACTCCAGCACCACCGCCGTGTAGGTGCGCCTGCCCGGCGGCTTCCACGTGCCGTCGTCCGACGTGACGCGCACGTTCACGTCCTTGCCGCGGCGTTCCACCACGATCGTGGACCGGCGGTACTCGCCCTTCTGGAAGCCCCAGCCGTCGCCCGCGTCCTCGTACAGCGTGCCGCGCGCGCGGCCGTTCGCGTCCAGCGACACGAGCAGCGTCACGTCCTCGAGCGGCCGCTCGTCCACGTACTGCGTCACCGGGCCCAGCGGGATCACCGCACCCGGGCGCACGTACAGCTTCGGCAGGTTCTCGTCGTTCGCGGCGTCGCTCGTGCCGAGCACGTTCGCCAGCCGCCACGTCGCGCCGCGACGCGCCAGCCGCTCGCTCACCGTGCTCGCGGCCGGCGACGGCTGCTCGTCGAGCGCGGCCTGCACCAGCAGGTCGGCGCCCAGCAGGAAGCTCTGCTGTTCGGCGCGCAGCGTGATGTCGCGCGGGTCGATGAAGAACACCGGCCGCATCACGGGCAGCCCGGTGCGCGAGGCCTCCTCGAACAGCGTGTACAGGTAGGGCATCAGTCGGTAGCGCGTCTCGAGCGCGCGGCGGCCGGTGGCTTCGACCGCGGCGCCGTAGCTCCACGGCTCGCGTCGCGCGGAGCCCTTCTCGCTGTGGCCGCGCGCGAACGGGAACAGCGCGCCCACGCCGATCCAGCGCGAGTAGAGCGCCGCGTCGGGGCTGCCGCCGAAGCCGCCCAGGTCGGGGCCCGCGAACGGCTGACCCGACAGGCCCAGCGACAGCGTCATCGGCACGGACAGTCGCAGGTGCTCCCACGTGGCGCGGTTGTCGCCGGTCCACGTGGCGGCCCAGCGCTGGTCGCCGATGTAGCCCGCACGCGACAGCACGAACGGCCGGCGCTCGGGGTACGCCTTCAGCGCGCCGTCGCGCGACGCGCGCGCCATGAGCGAGCCGTACACGTTGTGGTAGCGCGCGTGGAAGCCCGGCCCGCCCAGCTCGGGGTCGGCGTCGTGGCGGTTGGTCTCGGGCATGGTCTTGGTCGGCGTCTCGAAGATCGCGGGCTCGTTCATGTCGTTCCACAGCCCGTCGAGCCGGTCCTTCATGAAGTCGGAGACGAGCGTGGCCCACCACGCGCGCGTCGCGCCGCGCGTGAAGTCGGGGAACATGCACTCGCCCGGCCACACCTTGCCCACGTACGGCTCGCCGGCCGCGGTCTTCACCCAGTGGTCGCCCTTCGTGCCCTGCTCCCAGGCGAAGTAGCCGGGGTCGCGCTTGAGGCCCGGGTCGAGGATCGCCACCGTGCGGAAGCCCTGCGCGGCGAGCACGCGGTGCAGCGCCACCGGGTCGGAGAAGCCGCGCGGGTGCCACGTGAAGCTGCGGAAGCCGTCCATGTAGTCGATGTCGTACCAGAGCACGTCGCACGGAATCCGCTTGTCGCGGAACGTGCGCGCCACCTGCACGACCTCGGAGTCGGGCCAGTACGAGAAGCGGCACTGCTGGTAGCCGAGCGCCCACTTCGGCGGCAGCGGCATCATGCCGACGAGCCCGGCGAGCGCCTGCAGCACGGCCTGCGGCGAACCGCGGTCGATCACGATCACCGGGAACGGCGGGCCCTGCGACCGGAACTCGATGCCGCTCGCGAGGTCGACCATCATGCGGTTCGGCGTGTCCGCGAGTACGCCGAACGCGCTGCCGTCGGCGCGCACGGCCAGCACCCACGGGTGCGACTGGTACAGCGCCGGGTCTCGGTACGCGTACGCGTCGGTGTTCCAGCACAGCACCTGCCGGCCGTTCAGCTGCAGCGGGCCGATGCTCTCGCCCGCGCCGTACAGCGACGTGCCGCGCTCGATGTCGATGTGCACGACCTGCCCGCCCATGCGCCGCTCGAAGCGCGGTCGCACCGGGAAACCCTCCGGCGCGGGGCCCTGCGCCGGCAGGGGTTTCGCCAGCGCGAGCGACGGCAGCGCCGCGCCGCGTGCGGCGTCGTCGGCGTGGAATCGGACGATGCGATCGCCGACCGACTCGGCGACCGTCTGCGCGCGTGCGGACACCGGCGTGAATGCCCGCACGAGCGACAGCGCGAGCACGGCCGCCGCGATCGTGCGGGGGGATCTCACGGGCCGACCGCGATGATGCGCGGCGCCGGCCACGGGGCGCGCGCGAGGTTCGCGTCGTTCACCGCCACGCGCGACGTCGTGCGCAACGAGTCGCTGTACGCCACGAGCTTGCGGTCGCGATCCATCTCGGAGGCCATCGCCACGATGCGCTGCTGCAGGCCCGGGTCGAGCTGCTCGAACGACGGCGTGGCGGACGTGCGGTCGATCAGCTGCAGGATCCGCCAGCCGGTCGGGGTCTGCACCGGGCCTTCCCACTCGCCGTTCGGCATGCGCAGCAGCGTGGCCTCGAGCATCGCCCACTCGCGGTCGGGGTTCGGGTACGAGACGTTCAGCTCCTCGACCACCAGCTTCGGGTCCACCATCGCCGCGGACTCCTTGAGCGTGCCCGCGTGGCCGCCGTGACGTGCCACCTGGAACGCCACCGTCGAGTCCGGCGTGAGCAGCCGGTACACGTGCGCGCTCTGCAGGCGCGCGAACTGGCTCTTCGCGCCGTCGTAGAACGCGCGTGCCTGTTCGGGCGACGCCGGCGGCATCTCCGCGATGATCGTGGAGTACACGCCCTCGAGCAGGAACTCCTCCCAGCGGCCGCGCAGCTGGCGCGCGACGGCGGGCTTGTCCCCGATGTGGCGGCGCTTCGCCTCGGCCAGCGACACACGCGCCATCACCTGGTTCTCGATCCAGCCCTCCAGCGCGGGCAGCATCGCCGCCGGCGGACGCTCGCGCTCGGCCGACAGGTCCTTGATCGCGTCGCCCAGCGTGTACACGCCGCCGTCCCAGCGCGCGAGCACCTGCTTGCGGTTGGCGCCCGCCAGGTCGACGGGTTCGTCGACGCGGCTCGGCTGCAGCAGCTCGAACAGCGCCTGCCCGCCACCCGGCGCCGGCGTCACGTGGTAGGCGGAGCGCAGGTCGGCGAGCCGCGTGGTGAGCGCCTGGCGCTGCTTCCGCTGGCGGATCGCCTCGGCCAGCATCGACTGCTGCGTCGCGAGCGGCGCCTGCTCGTGCTCCTGGCGGCCGTTCACCTTCATCAGGAACCAGCCCTGTGGCGTCTCGTACGGCCCGCCCACGCCGCCCACGGGCAGCTTCACCATCTCGGCGTCCAGCGGCGGCACGAGCTGGCCCGGCATCATCGGGCCCAGCGCGCCGGCCGGCGGCAGCATGCCGGGGCTGTTCGTGCGGTTGGCCACTTCGGCGAACGGCATGCCGCGCGCGAGGTCGGCGATCGCCAGCCGCAGCAGCCCCGTGTCGGTGGTGAAGATGAGCGACACGTCCACGACGTTGCGGCGCGCCTCGTACAGCGCCTTCACCTCGGCGTCGCTCACGCCCACGGCCTGCGGGGACAGCTCGTCCACCAGGCCCATCGTGAGCACCTCGCGCTCGAGCTTCTCGCGGAAGCCGCGCGCGATCGCCGTGGTGTCGTCGCCGCGCCGGAGCGCCACCTGCAGCAGCAGCTCGCGCCGGATGATGTCCTCGAGCAGCCCCTTCTTGGCGGTGGCGTCGTCGCCGGGGTACTGCGATTCCTTGTCGCGCGCCACGTCCACGAACTCGGCCTGCGTGACGACGCGGTCGCCGACGCGCGCGAGTTCGGCGCCGTCCCGGGAGCAACCAGCGAGAGCGAAGGCCGCGAGCGCGGCGGGCAACAGAGCGGACCAGCGGGGCGAGGACACCGTCATCGTCCTTTCGCGAAGTGTTGTCGGGAGACCAGCGGAAGCAGCGACGGAGAGTAGGGTCGGCCCCGCGGCCCCGCAAGACGGCAGCGGTCTCCCGACGGGGCGCGGTTTCGCTGCCGCCGCTCGCTCCAGGTCAGAGCCCCGGCTGGTAGCCGGACCGCTTCCGCACCTCGGGCGAGAGCATCGGGCGCATGTCGTCGGAGCTGGGCGTCCTGCCGTCCCGGCCGGGGGAAAGGAGGTCGTACTGCTGGCGGTCGGGCGACACGACGTAGGTGAACAGTCGCGGGCGTCCCGCCGCGTACGAGAGCGGGTCCACCGGCGGGAAGATCTTCGACGTGTCGACGGGAATGTGGCCCGAGTCCGCGGGCGCGCCCATCGGCACCAGCATCTGCCCGAGCGAGTCGGGGTACACCCCGTGCGCCGCGCGGTACTCTTCGATTCGCTCGGCGGTGAGGTCCAGGTGCTGCTGCGTCTTCACCAGCATGTCCGAGCCGGGCTCCGGCGTGGGGAGCGGGTGCTTCGCCAGCCACGCCGAGCCGACCACGATCGCGAACCCGAGGTTCAGCAACGCTCCGACCACGGCGACGACCATGGCGACGCGCGCATGGCGCCGCGGGGCGACCAGCGCCCACGACACCGTGGCCGAGGCGAATGCGAAGCCCAGGCACGGCACGAACGACGCGACGGCCATCACCATCAGTGGCCAGGCGGGCTTCTCGGACTCGGCGGCCATCGGCGCGCCCTCCCGTGCGGCGGTCACGACCGGTGCGCGAGCACGGCGCTCGCGCGGGTGGTGCCCGGGGGCGCCGCGGACGATACGCCCGGTCAGGGCCGGGGCGAAGCCGCGGCTGCAACGAACATGCTGGCGGCGCGAGGGCCACGGCCACGCGGCTTCGATCGCGCCGCGCCGCAGCCCCCTCGGTGGCGCGTGACCCAGGGTGCGATCACGCGTGCACGACGACTCTGATCTCGACAGGACGCCTGCGGGCTCCATACAGTCCATCGGGCATCCCCCGGTTCCCGATGTGTCCATCGGCGCCTGCGCACCCCCGGCGGCGGCGCGGCTGTTCCTCACCCGAACCGAGGAGGGCGCGTGCACCATCGCTTCCACGACTCCGCCGCGGTCATCGTCGGAAATCACTCGTGGGTCCGCCGCGCGCATCGTGAGCCCGGCGGCCATCTCCTCGAGCACGCGGTGCGCGTCGCGGCGGCGGTCGGCGTCGCGATCGCCCTCTTCGTGGGCGCCGTTTCTGCACGCGCGGAACGGACTCTCGTGCCCATGCGGCCGATCGACCGCCCGTATCCGGCCATCGACTGGTGCCAGATGCAGGACCCGCTCTACTTCTTCGCGCCCGGCTGCACGGTGTTCGTCGATCTGGCCGTGAAGCTCACGTCCTCCACCGGCACGTCGTACGGCGTGATCGGCATCGACGACATCCTCGTTCAACGCTACGGGGATCTCCGAAGCAATCCCGTCTGTACGCGTTGTCCGAATGTGACGGACGCCAATGGCAACCCGCTCTACCACAACTGGTGCTACTCCAGCGGTGGAACGCCGGTGCTCGACGAGGACTTCGCCGGGGACTGGTTCGCGGACGGCTGGCGCACGGGGCCCGGGGCATCCGTGGCGTTCGTGAACGGTTCGCGCTGCCTGCGATTCGCCGCATCGACCGCGGTTTCGGCCGCCCCTTGCGACACCGCGCGAGCCCGCCTGATCCTGACCGGACTCACGGCGGGCGCCCAGTACGTCGTCACCGGGTGGTGGTCCGTGGAGTCCCCCTACCCGGGACACCCGCCGTTCTTCTGGGGAGTTTCCGCGCCCTCGGCGTGTGGTTCGTCGATGCCAACCGACGTTTCGTCCACACGCCGATCGGCTCCGATTGCGTCGGAGTTCCCGGCCGTGTGGCCGGACCTGCCCGTGGCGTGTCGCGCCTGCACCATCTCGGTGACGAATGCCTACTCGGGGAGCGTGTTGGTTTCCGTCGGCGCCAACTCGTCGACGATCCCGGCCGGACAAACCCAGCGATTCCAGGTCCCCTCTCCGACCTCCCTCTGCGTGTGGAACTGCGTGTGGACCGGTTCGGACTGGGCGTGCAGCTGGCCGTGTCTCCAGCAGGCCTGTCCAGGGGCGGGCTACACCATTCAGCGCGATGGGCCGCCGGAGCAACTCACGATCGTTCGGTCGACGAATGCCCCGGCACTTTCCGGTGTGTGCTGGGCGACGCCGTTCCAGTGTGGTGCGCAGGTGGACGTCGAGCGCAGAGAATCGGCGGCGACCTTGCTCCTCCAGCCCGCCGCGAACCCGGCCCGGGTCGGTGCGCCGATTCGATTCCAGTTCGCGCTGCCGGTTCAGGGTCCCGTTCGATTGCGGGTCCTGGACGTGGCCGGCGCGACCGTGGCGACGGTTCTCGACGCGGATCTGTCACCGGGGCCGAGGCAAGCGACCTGGGATACGCGAGGGGCGGACGGTCGCGTGGTACGACCCGGTGTCTATTTCGCGGTGCTGGAAGCCGCGCGCCAGCGGCGATCGACGTCCGTCGTCCTGCTGCGATGAACAGTCGTCAATGATCGCGCGGCGTGGCCCGCACCCCGGCTCCGAGGAAGCGCTTCACGGCGGCGAGGTCGAGCCGGCCGTACCCCCACGCCGGGTTGGGCACCGGGCCGGTCGTCGAGTCCCGCGTGAGACTCGCGCGCAGCCGGTCTCGAAGTGAACCGAGTGTGAGACGCGGGTCGCGCTCGAGCGCCAGCGCCACGACGCCGGCCACGTACGGCGCGGCGGCGCTCGTGCCGTTGAACCAGCGGTAGTGCCCCGATCCGTGCAGGCCTTCGTACACCCCCGCGGAAGCCATGCCGAGCCCGGCGGGCCTTTCGGGTGCGAGGAGAGACACGGGCGCCGTGAACCACTGCCCGGGTGCGACGAGGTCGGGCTTCACCAGCCGACGGTGCACGAAGCCTCGACTGGAGTAACACGAGAGCGCTCCGATTTCGATGGGTGTCTCCGAACACGCGTTGAAGAGTGTCGTCGGGCCGAGCCCCTTCTGATCGAACATGTCGTTCCAGTCGTAACTCCCCACCGTGATCGCCGCGCGGCACGTACCCGGGCTCGCCACGGTGCCTGTCTGCACCGTGAACCGGGTGGCGAACTCCCCACCCGAGATGTAGGCCTCGACCGGCACGCCCGGAGTTTTCGACCAGAGATAGATGCCGCCGATGTCGCCCGCGACACGGAACCGCACGATCTGCCAGGCCGAGCCTTTCACGACGGGCGCGAGCGGGTAGTTCGCGATGTCGGACGGGCGGTTGTCGGAGCGAACGGCGACCGCGGCCCGCACCACGCTCGAGTCGCGGGTCCTCACGTGCAGCTCGAGCAGCGCGTCGCCGTCGCTGCAACGCCATTCGAGCAGCTGCGGCTTTGCGCCGAGCGCCATGCGTGCGTGCACCGGCCGCGTGCCGTCGTTGCCCGCGGACACGACGAGTGCCCGCCCGGACGCACCGTCCGGCAGCAGGGCTTCCAGTTCGCGTTCGATCAGCCGACTGCCGTCGTGCAGGCCGATCTGCTGACCGAACGAGCACGACACGACGAGCGGGCGGCGCAGCGAGTCGGCCAAGGCGCTCATCCATCGGACCGCGGGAGTGATCACGAAGTTCGAGAGCCCGGGGAGCTCGTCCGAGGTCTGGGCGCGCACGACGATCAGCGCGGCGCCGGGAGCCACCCCCATCACCTCGCGCGTGCTCTTGAGGCTGCGCCCGTTGCCCGCGGCGATCCCGGCGCAGGCCGTGCCGTGCCCGATGTGATCGACGAGATCGTCGAGTCCGCCGCTTCGCAGGGCGCGAGTGAGCTCGGCCTCCGTGAACACCGTGCCCACGGGTTGGCCATTCGGGTACGCGATGGGACCGGGACGTCCGATGCCGCGCCCCGGATCGAACGGCAGGCCGGTGTCCCAGTACGCCACGATGCGCGAGCGGGGACCCTCGGGCGATTCCGAAACGAAGTCGCCGTGCCGGAAGTCGACGCCGGTGTCCACGACGCCGACGAGCGTGCCGCGTCCCGTGCGCCCGGCGAGCCCGCCGCGGACGATGTTCTCGGGTACCGCCTTCGAGGGCGGTGCGGTCCTCGGTCGGGGGCGTGGCGGGAGCTGGGCGATGTCGTCGTCCTCGATCGCGCGGAAACCGGGCGCATGCAGCGTGGCCTGGACGAGGTCGTCGATTCGGTCCGTCGACACGAACACGCCGGCAAATCGCTCGAAGCGATGGAATACCGTCGCTCCGGGCGGTGCGTACCGGTTGCAGCTGGCCGCGTCGGCGAACTCGACGTGGTAGGCGACGAGGCGGTCGTCGCCCTCGGCCTCAGGGCGTTTCGGCGCGTTGCCCGCCCGCAGGGCGCGAACGAACGGCAGGCCGACGAGCGACCCCGTCCCCGCGGGCGCATGTCGAAGCTCGATCGTCGCGCCGGGACGCACGAGCCGGACGGGCCCCGCCGAACCGACACCGTCGGCCAGCGTGAGCGTGAGCGTGAGGCTCATTCCCAGGCCGAGGCACGCCGCGACCCGTCGGGAGCTTCGCGTGCGCTCAGTGCTCCGCGATTCGGAAGACATACGCCCTCTCTCCGGCGGCATCCCCGACGAGAAGCCGGTAGGCCCCCGGCGGCAGCGCTGTCGGCGCTCCGCGCAGGATCACCGTGAACACCGAATCCGCGGCGAGCTTCGCCCGCAGCGACTGCCGGACGACGGTGCGCGAGCCCTGCTCGATCACGAACGCGAGGCTGTCGCGGGGCGCGGCGGTCAGACCTCGCACCTGCAGCGCGATCACCCGTCGCGGCGACATGGCCGGGGTGAGCGCGACCGGTCCCTCGCCGGGCGCATCCGGCTGCAGCACGAGCGTGACGGCGGCTTCCACCGAGGGGAACGCCCCGGAGGTGATGCTCGTCGTGCCCGGCCCGCCGAATCCGGGTTGCGGCAGCGTGCCCTCCGGAATCGGCGCTCCACCGCGCAACAGGACGAACGTCATCACCGCGGCAGCGCTCGTGGCGAGTGCGGCCCAGCTTCCGAGGACCCAGTTGAAACGACGCAGGCGGTCGAGCGCGTGGTCCATCGCCGTCGGTCGCTCCGTTCGCCGCGCCGCGGCGGGCGAAGGCGTGGCCCGCGGCATCATGCCTTCGGGCTCCAGCGCCGCGATGAACTCCAGCACGGGCTCGTGACCGAGTGCCACGAGGTCGCGACGGCAGTCGTCGCAGCGTTCGAGATGATGGCGGATCGTGGCTCGTTCGAGCCCGCGCAGCGTGCGTTGCTGGCGCTCCCAGTCCGCCACGAGCGCGGCCGGTACGTGCGCTTCGGTGCCCGGCGCGAACGCTGGCGTCGCGGATTGCGCCTCCCATGCGCGCCGGCACGGCTCGCACGAGGCGACGTGGGACTCGACGCGCTCGTTCGCCGAGTCCTCCAGCAGTCCCGCCCAGTAGGGGGCCAGCCGGCTGAGCACCCAGGCGTGGTCGGCCGGCGGCGGGCCGTCCGAAGGCGTTCGCGTGTCGTTCATTCGCTGACCTCAAGGGCCTCTGCAGGGCCGCGCCGACGTGGTGGATCCACGGACGTGCGCCCCGTGCACCGGGTGACGCTTCCGCCGCGAGCGCCCCCGACTCCCCGGCCCCTCCCCAGCATCGTTGCGCGGCGGGCTTCGCTGTGACGGGCGTCAGGCATCGCTGTCGCCCCAGAAGGACCAGAGCGAGTCGCGCAGGTCCTCGTCGCGGGTCACGACTTCGCGCAACAGCTTGAGGCAACGGGACCACTGTTGGCGGATGGCGGCGTACCCCAGGTTCAGCCGCGAGGCGGCGTCCATCCAGTCCACGCCGCCAAAGAAGAGCTCGGCGAGCCCCAGGCACTTCGCGTTGTGGGCGCGATAGAACTCGAGCACCTGGAATCGGAGCCGCTCGCCCGGATCACCCACGCGCAGGTGGGCTCCGGGCTGCGTCGCGGGCGGCGCGGGCGCGTCCGTCTCCTCGACGGCGGTGTCGTCCCAGACCTTCTTCCACCGGTACTCGCGGCGCAGGAAGCCGAACCACGTACGCGTTCCGATGGTCGCGCGCAGGGCCTCGATCGAGTCGGCACCGGTCGCGCGCAGGGCGCGCAGCAGGCCGATGGCCGCTTCCTGCGCGAGGTCGTCTGCGAGGTCGCGACCCCGCGCACCGACACGCCGCTCGAAGAAGGCGATGTACCAGGCGCGGGCTTCGGACGCGATGCGCTGTTCGTCTCGGGCGGCGATGGGTTCCGTCACGGTCTGAGCGGGCCTCCCGCCGGCCGGGTTGGCGCGGCGCGTGGGGCGGGAGCCTAGGGAAGTGCGTGCGACAGGGTCAACGAAAACCATCGGCAGTCGACGTGTCACACGCGGCCGGTGGGCGCAACGACCGGGGTGTACTGGCGGAGACGCCGCGCCCCGGACGGCGCGCGGTGCCCGCCCTCGAACGGGAGGTGCGGCATGGCGAAGGGGAAGGCGATGCGGGCGGCGGTGGCGCTGGTGCTGGCGGGGCTGATCGGCGCTTCGCTCACGGGGTGCATGGCGGAGGACATCCTCGCGACCGCGCTCAACACGCGCTCGGTGAATCCGGGCGAGCGGGTCGTGGTCGGGCAGACGTTCGCGCACGACGGCACGTGGGCCGTCGCGTGCAGCCCGGGGCTCGTCACCGTGGGCATGGAGGTCCGGGTCTTCGACGCCTCGGGCTCGCTGGCCGCCGAGGGCGCGTACACGGGTGCGGACGTCGTCGGGGGCGCCGCGCAGGGGGGCGGACGCGTGGAGATCACGGTCGAGAACGACAGCGACGTGCCTGCCGCCGTGTCGCTGAACGTGAACTAGCGCCGGACGGGGTTTCACACGCGGGGGCTCCGGGCAACGAAGCGGGCGGCGGCAACGGGCCGCCGGATCCACGGCGGACACTCGAACGAAGGAGGTGGCGGATGAAAGCGATCGTGATGGGATTGGCGCTGGGACTGGGGCTCGTGGCGATGGCCGGCCCGGGACGGAGCTGCGAGACGGATCCGTGCATCGAGACCCCTGCACCGGCCACGGTGGTGGTTGTCGTTCGCGGCGAATGCGATACGGATCCGTGCTTCGCCGGGAGCGCGCCTGCGGCGGCGGCGGTCGCATCGGCCCGCGGCGACTGCGAGGGCAGCGACTGTCGCGGCCGGGTCGCCCGCCCGCGGGTCTGCGATACGGGCGACTGTCGCGCCGCGCGCGCCGCGGGCGACTGCGAGGGCAGCGACTGTCGCGGGGCCCGCGTGCATCCCTGGCGCGAGGGACTGCGCCACCTGCGCCACGGCGACTGACCCGCGCGGCAAGCGGAGCTCGGTACGAGGAGCGGATCGGCCCATGCGGCCGGTCCGCTTCTTCGTGTCTCGTGCCTGCGGCGCCGCCGTCCACCACTCCATCGGCGGCGCGACCGCGGTTCGTGGCGCGCGGGGAACTCCGATGTCACAGCCCGCCGGGTCGAGCAACGAACGGTGTGAAGGCGCTCGGACGGAGCGCCGGAACGAAGACCACGAGCCCATCGGGCTCACCGACAGGAGGTAGACGATGCGCAAGATCAACGGAATCGTGCCGGCGGTGCTGGTGGTGGTGGCGGTGGCGCAGGCGGCGGTGGCGGGTCCCTGGGGAGGGACGCAGACGGGTGTGCACCGCGTGAACGCGTGGTCGGAGGATGCGTTCAACGTGTCGTTCCGCGGCGGCGAGTACGCGAGCGTGACCGTGATCGGCGACCACGACACCGATCTCGATCTGTACGTGTACGACGAGAGCGGCCGCATGATCGCGTCGGACGACGACGACACCGACGTGTGCATCACGCGGTTCTACGTGCCGCGCGGCGGCAGCTATCGCATCGAGGTCGACAACCGCGGGTCCGTCTGGAACGAGTACCGGATCACGGCGCGGTGATTCCCGCCGGTGCGTGGGCGCACCGGAAAGGAGGAGCCGCCCCACGCCGAGTGCGACGAGAGCGGCGCGGCCCCGCGACCCGCTGACGTGGAGGTCGGGCCCCTCGCCCCGCCGGGAGATCCCCGGCGGGGCTTCGGCTCGTCCGGGGGCTATCGAACGACGAGGACGCGATGGCGGAACTCGTGACCCTGGGTGCGAAGGCGAACCAGGTAGAGCCCCGGCGCGAGCGCCCGCCCTTCGTCATCGCGCAGGTCCCAGGACAGGTCGTACAGGCCGGCGGAGCGCTCGCCCTCCGCGATGCGCCGCACGCGCCGACCGAGCAGGTCGAATGCGGTGAGCTCGACCTGCGCGCGCGCGGGAAGCGAGAGCCGCATCCGCGTGCTCGTGCGGGCGGGGCTCGGCGAGGGCGGGGCGAAGGACAGGGTGAGTGGGGCGCCGGTTCCGGGTGCGCCGAGCTGGAACACCGGCGAAGCCGGCGCGCTCGTATTGCCGTGGATGTCCGCGGCGTAGAGCCGGAAGAACATCCTCCCCGCGGGCGTCGGGGCGTTGGCGTGCGAGGCCGGTGCGGGCGTCGTCGTCATGTGCGACCAGAACAGCGAATCCGGGCTGCCGAAGATCCGGTACTCCGCGAGATCGCCGACCGGCGTCGGGGTCCAGTCGAACTCGGTGATGCCGGTTCCCGGTCCGCTCGCGGTGAATGCGGAGCTGAATGCGGTTGGGGCAGGCGGCGGGATATCATCGACCGAGAAGGCGCTGTCGCGCGGGGCGAGGCGGGATTCGCCCGTGACGGGATCGAAGGTTTCGAGCTCGAACACGGTGAACGGCGCCACGGCACCTTCCGCAGCCCGGGCCACCCCGGGCACGGCAATGTCGGCCCAGTACGAACACCCCGAGCCCGACACCTTCGTGCTCACGAGCGTGCGAGTGCCGTTCGCGGCTACCGTGTAGAGACGGTAGAGCCCGCCATGGCTTGCGAATGCGGTGGAGCGCTCGAGCTGTGAGGGCAGCCAACTCACGCGCACGATGCCGCCCTGGTCCGCGCGCCAGTCGGTGGCGCGATCGAGGGCCGGTGACAGGTCGCCCAGCGCGCCGGCCGGGTCGAGTCTCTGCGCGACGACCTCGGTCGCCGTGCTCGCGACGAGGATGCCGGCGCCTTCCGTGCCCGGAACGATGATCATGCGGGTCGAAGGCTCGACCATAACCGCGATGGACGCGGCCCACGTGCCCGTGACCGCGTCGGCGCCGAACCGCCGGACGCGGACGCCCGTCGGCTCGCTCCACGCAATCATCACGTGCGCCGAGTCGGAGAGCGCGGCAGCGGCCGGAACGGAGTCGGCGCTCGCGGAAAGCAGAACACCCGAGAGTGCCCACCCCGGTTGTGCAGCTCCCGTCGCGGTCAGGCGGGTTGTTCTCAATGCGCCCCCCACGCTGCGCCACACCACCTGCACCGAACCGTCGGGCCAGCGTGCGAGCCGGGGGAAGGAACCGTCTCCGAGGCTGAGCATCCACGAGACCGTTCCCGCGCCACTGATGCGCGCGACGCGCGCCTCCTGGAACCACGGGTCACCCACGTCGGTCAGGAACGCCACCGTGGCGCCACCGTTGCCGGCGACATCCGTGTTTCCGCGCACGAGGTCCTCCACCCGGTGGGTCGCGGGCGAGAGGTCGACGGGGGCACCTCCCGCGCTCGAGTCGGGCCAGCCGGCGGCAAGCACACCGTTCGAGCGCACGTGTTGGATCCATGCGCCACCATAGAGCGGCTCGACGCGGTCGAAGGCCACGTATGCGCCATCCGCGCCATCGGGCGCGATGTGCAGATGGGTCACGTCGCTGCCGTCGGTGGCGAGCGCGAGCCCCGCCGTCGGCCAGCCTGTCGCGGGTGTGCCGTCGGGTTGGACACGAAGCGCGTAGATGTCTCGGCGCGTCTTGACGTTCCGGAGGACTAGGAGCTCGGCATTGTCGCCATTCGCGTCCGGGTGAAGGATCTCGCCTGTTCCGTCTCCGTCGAGATCGGCCGCCACGATGCAGGCCGCTCGAGCGTATGTGGGAAGTCCTACCGCCGCGTCCGGCCCCAGGGGAGATCCCCAGCAGATCTGAGGGGCCGACGGACTCGACGCGTACGCGGCGGCGATGTCGACCCAGCCGTCCCGATCGAAGTCGTCCGCCACGAGCGTGTAAGGCTTTCCTGAGAGTGTGAGGGTTGAAGTCCCGCCACCGAGCAGGTTGCCGGAGCTGCCGCCGTGCAGGATCTGCATCGCGGTGCTCGTTCCTCCCAGTCCGGGCGCAACGGCCACGTCGTCCCGCGAATCCCCGTCGAACTGGCCCGCGACGATCGCGTGCGAAATCGAGCCGACCTGGCGGTCCCCGGCAGCGGCGAATACGCCTCCGCCGAGATTCCGAAACGCGCGGACGATGCCTGGTGTCAGGTAACTGAGCACGGCGAGATCGACGAGCCCGTCGCCGTCGAAGTCTCCCGTGGCGAGGAACTGCGGCTCGCCGGGCGTCTTGTATGCACTGGGCGGAGTGAACGTGCCACCGCCGAGGCCGCGCCGCACCACGACGGTGCTGTCGGCCGGGCGAGTGTGCACGATGTCCAGGAGGCCGTCGTTGTTCACGTCGACGAGACGGAGGTCGACAGCGCGCCCCGCGCTTCCTCGCCACGAGTGCGTGAAGCCGAACGGCGTCGACGTGCTGAGGAAGAGATCGAGCGAGTCGCTGTTGCCACACGCGACGACGAGGTCGGGGAGCCCGTCGTTGTTCAGATCCGCAGATCGACAGGCATAGGGGTTGTGGCGTGTCGGCAACGTCACCACTTTCGCAAGTGCTCCCTGCCGCACGTCGAAGATCTCGAGGCTGTCACGCGAGATCTGCACGGAGATCACTTCGTCGTCACCGTCGCCATCCAGGTCGGCTCGATCGAGAGAGTAGACATCTTCGGCGAAGACCGAGCTGTGAAGCTGCCAGGTACGCGTCCCCGGCGCATGCCGCGTGTCGGCCCACGCGAGGATGGCGCCGCCGTCGGAGGTCGGAGTTGCGGTGGGCTCATCTTGGTCTTCCTGTGCGTCGAGTACGACGCGTGCTGACGCAAGTGGCGATGAGGGCCAGCCTGGCAGTGGGTACCCCTCGGGATCCACTCGGCGAGCCGCGATGACGCTGCCACCGAATCCGGGCCGACGCTCACCGAGAAGGATGAGAGAGTTCCCCCGTGCGTCGGTCATCGCGCACCAACGTCCAGGTGCCGTGAGCCCGAGACTGCTGGAGTGAATCAACCTGTTCGAGGTGGCCAGCCTGCCGCGCGAGTCCATGCGAGACATATAGCCTGGTTCGGAGGTGAATCCCCATGAGATCGCGCCACCAGCCGGTGCCGGCGCGGCATCGATCGTCGAGGCAGTGCCGAGGTCGAGCACGGGCAGCGAGACCTCCGGCGCGACCGGCCACGGCGACGCGGTCGAACTGGTGTCGTCGGTCACCCACGCGATGAGGTTGGTGCATACCCCATAGTAGCCAGGAGGGGAGATGGGGCTGGTCGTTCCATACAGCGTGTACGCCAGACCGGGTGTGAGGCCCGTGACCACAACAGTGGCCGAGTCACCGTAGTTCAGAAGCTGAAGGCCGTCCTGCCAGCGAGCCTGTCCATAGAGTTTCCAGTTGCGTGGAGAACTCTCCCACCGGACAGGAAGAGTCCGATTCCGCCAGTCCAAGTTCTGCGTATTGGAATTGTGCCCGCTCCCATCGGCGTTTCGGCCATTGAAGAAGCTGTCACCGGCCGTGAGGTTCGCCGCGACCGATGCCGATTCGGCCACGCACAGCACGTCGAAGGTGCCCCCGCAGAGGTAGTACCAGCAGCTGTCTTGCTCGTCGCCCGAGCGCCTTGCCGCGTGAATCGTCACCTGGCTGCAGGTCGGGCGGAACGAGCCGATCACGATGCCCGCGAACGTCGGGTACGGCCGGTCGATCGGCTTCGGGCTGATGAGCGTGCGTGCGGCACGCGCGGGGGCGGCGATCGCGGCGAGGGCGAGGAGTGCTGCGGCGAAATGGCCGGCGAGCACCCATTGGCGCAAGCGCATGGGAAGGGCTCCAGGCGTCGATGTCCATCGGTCGTGACGCCCGGCGCACCGGACGTCCGGACTGTGAACGGGGAACGGACGCCCGCTGACGCCTTTCCCGCCCGGGAAGCCTAGCAAGCCCGGTGCGGGATTCCCCCATGAAAAAGCGCCTCCGCCCACACACGGGCGCCGTTTTCACGATCGCTGTCACACCGTCGCGTCCTGCGCAACGAAGGGGGCGAAGGCGCTCGTGGGAAGCGCCGGAACCAGACCCGCGGCCCGATGGGCCGGCGACCAGGAGGCAACGATGAAGACGATGCGTGCGATCGGTGTGGCGATGCTGGCGGTGGTGACGGCGATGACGATCTCGGCCGCGATGCCGCGCGGGGCGGCGGCGGATCCGTGCAACGGCGCCGAGTGGGGGAATCACCGCGTGGAGGCGTTCGCGAGCCGGAGCTTCGACGTCTGCTGCAGCGGTGGCGAGTGGACGCAGATCACGGTGAGCGGCGACGGCACGTCGGACCTGGATCTCCTCGTGTACGACGGCTTCGGTCGCCTGATCGCCTCCGACACGGACAGCAGCGACGAGTGCGTCGCCACGTTCTTCGTGACTCGCGGCGGCGACTTCCGCGTCGTGGTCCGCAATCTCGGCGGCATCTACAACGACTTCCGCATCGGCGCGTACTGATGGGGTCGACGACCGAACACCAGC
>JBGAOB010000247.1:0-7102 GCA_044222045.1 Candidatus Eiseniibacteriota bacterium | reverse complement strand
GGGTGCGCGCGCAGCGTGCGCTGCTCCTCGTGCGTGAGCGAACCGGGCTTCTGCAGGATGTGCTGGTGCTGGGGCCCGATCTTGCCCAGGTCGTGCACGAGCGCCGCGTACTCGATCTCCTCGACCTCGCGCTCGGGCCGCTTGAGGCCGCGCGACAGGCGCACCGAGTACTCCGCCACGCGCACCGAGTGGTGCCGCGTGTACGGGTCGACTTCCTCGAGCACCTCGGTGAGCGTGCGGACGAAGTCCTTGAGGTCGCTCTTCAGCTCGACGTACAGCTTGAACGAGTAGCGGATCACCAGGAACGGTAGCGCGAACAGCAGCAGGCCCCACGGGCCGGCCGTGGTCCACACGATGCCGACGAGCGAACCCAGCGTGATGAACGCCAGGTGGTGCACCAGGCCCTGCTGGAAGTTGCGGCGCCAGATGCGCAGCGGGTTCGGCCCCACGGTGAGGCCGAGCACCATCGACACGAGCACCGAGTTCGTGGCGAAGTAGACCGCGCCCGCCACCACGAGCGGCCAGGCGTCGCGCGGGAAGTGCATCTGCCCCAGCTGCCCGCCGGCCAGCACCCACGCGGCGGCCGTGGCGAAGTAGGTCAGCGTGTAGAGCGCGGCGTTGTGCAGCACCCGCTCCACCGGCTTGCGCAGCCACAGGCCCTGCACGCCGAGCGTCGCGACCACGTCCACGGCGGCGGTCCAGAACGGACCCAGCAGCAGCACCATCGGGAAGTCGAACACGGTGCCGGCGGTGGCATACCCGCCCACGGGCAGCTCGACCGGGCCGGATTCGCTCATGGCCAGCAGCACGAGGGCGCCCGCGAGCACGAACACGGAGGGCATGACGCCGTGCGGCGTCAGCACCATCAGGGCGACGGCTCCCCCGAGGACGGCGGCGTAATACAACCGGAACAGCCAGGGATGCCGGTACGGCGTGGATTCACTCACGGCGTGGTTTTCGGCCTCGCGGTCGAGCCGCTGAAGTTCGAGAGACCGACACCGGATCGGAGGGGTTCAGGGTACGCGACTCAGCGCGCGGCCTGGATTACCAGCCCGCCTTGCCCAGCAGCGACAGAAGCTCGAGAAGCAGATCCTCCACAGACGCCACCTCCTTTACGGTGATCTCCATGAGCTGGTGTTTCACTCTCACGGGTGCGTCCGCTTCGCTGGATGTGGCTTCTTCGCTCCGCTCTCCCTCCTCGTCCGATGCCGGTCTCCGAAAAACGGGTGGTCCCCTGCGGCGTCCGGTGCGGCCGGCCCGCCGGCGGGGAACCTAGAACGACGGGCGCAGAACGTACTCCGTCGGCTCCTTCACGGAAAGTCCGCCGACGACACGGTTCAATGCGGCCAGCGTCGCCAGTACGACGGCCTGCGGCGTGTCCTGCTCGATGGAGCAGCTGCCGGTGAGCAGGCGCTCCTGGCGGTGCGCCAGCAGCGACAACGACACGATCGCCACCCGGGACCGCCCCACCTCGACGAATTCCACGCCCTGCACGCTCAGCGCGACGGGGTCCGCGAGGAACTCCTGCACCGCCGTGGCGGTGGCCTGCGCCACCAGCCGGTGGGATTCGTCGCGCGTGCTCCAGCCGGATGCGCTGCCCATGCGCGGCAGCCCCTTCCAGCGGAGCTCGACCTGGGCCTGCGTGCGCGGTCCCGAAACGAAGAGATTCACGCTCTCGAAGCGGATGCGATCGTCGCGCAGCGCGGGCGGCTCGGGCTCGGCGACCGGAGCGGCAGCCGGCGCCGCGGTCGCCGCCGGGTCGGCGGCGCGCTCCGCGGGCTCGGATTCGAGCTCGCCGCGCGTGAACGCCACGGACACGACGCGAAAGTCGATCGAGACCCCGAGCTGCGTCTGCAGGGCGGTCTGCACGTCCCGGACGTAGGTCTTCGCCGGGCGGCCCGGGGGGGCGAGGATGTGGATGGCGCGAATGGAGTTGCCTTCGGCTTCGACGCGTACGCCCTCGATGCCCTGGAGGCGACGGATGGCAGCTTCCGCGCGTGCGGCCACGGTGGTGGTCGTATTCACGGCCAGACTCCTGTCTCGGTGGTGTCGAACTCGCGTGAAAATCGTACCACAGCCATCCAGACCGTTATACCGGATAACTTCCGATCAGAACATCGGGCGCAGGTCGAAGTGGACCATCCCGTGGAGCTGGCCGACCCGCGACGTGATCTCGGCCGGGTCCGTCTCGATGAGCCGCCGGGGGCTGAACGATTCGATGGCCAGCGAAGCCATGGCCGTGCCGCAGGCCATCGCCTGGCGCAGGGTGTCGCCGTCCTGCTCGCCCGACCGCGCCAGCATGCCCAGGAAGCCACCGGCGATGGAGTCCCCCGCCCGGGTCGGGTCGGTGAGCGCCTCGCCCGGGAACGCCGGCGTGATGAACCGCTCCTTCCGGGAGCGGAACAGCGACTCGATGGCCAGCGAGGCCATCGCCGTTCCGCAGGCCATCGCCTGCCGCAGCGTGTCGCCGTCGTGCTCGCCCGCACGGGCCAGCATCCCCAGGAACCCACCCGCGAACGAGTCCCCTGCCCCCGTCGGGTCGGTGAGCGCCTCGACCGGGAACGCCGGCGTGATGAACCGCTCCTTCCGGGAGCGGAACAGCGCGCCGTGCTCGCCCTTCTTGATGATCACCGAGCGGGCGCCCTGGTCGAGCAGGCGGTCGGCCGCCTTCACGAGCTGAGTCTCGCCCGCCAGCGCGCGCGCCTCCTCCTCGTTCAGGAGCGCCACGTCGACCCGGCGCAGCACCTCGATGACCCGGTCCGGCTTGCGCGCGATCCAGTAGTTCATCGTGTCCGAGAGCACGAGCTTCGGGCTCTCCATCTGCGCGAGCACCTCGAGCTGAAGGTCGGGATCGATGTTCGCCAGGAACACGTAGGGCGTGCGGCGGTGCTGAGGGTCCAGGTGCGGATGGAACGTGGAGAACACGTTCAGCTGCGTCTCCAGCGTGTGCGCGTGGCCCAGCTCGGCCATGTACTCGCCGCGCCAGCGGAACGTGCGCCCCTGCGCCGTCTCGAGCCCGGCCAGGTCCACGCCGCGCTGTTCGAGCGCGTTGCGGTGCTCGACCGGGAAGTCCTCGCCCACCACGGCCACGAGCGCGACCTTCGCGAAATGGCTGGCGGAGAACGAGAAGTACGACGCGGAGCCGCCGAGCGCCTCGACCGCCTCGCCGAACGGCGTGCGGACGGAATCCAGCGCGACGGAACCGACGACCAGGATGCTCGAAGCCGTGCTCATGCGGGTGTCTCGACCGTGCGTTCGAGGCGCTCGGGCGCCGAGACGCCCATGAGCGCGAGTCCGTTGCGGATCACCTGCTGGGCGGCGGCGGCCAGGCGCAGGCGCTCGCGCGACTGCGCCACGTCCTCCGAGACGACGCGGCAGGCGTGGTAGAAGCGGTGGAACTCGGCGGCCGTCTCCACGAGATAGGCCGGGATGCGGTGCGGCTCGCGTGCCGCGGCGGCGCCGCGCACGACCTCGGGGAATGCCGCGAGCTGCCGGACCAGCGCGCGCTCACCGTCGGCCGTCAGCGGCGCGGGCTCGCCGGTGGCCGGGGCGAGGCCCTTCTCCGCGGCGAACCGCAGCACCGACGCGATGCGCGCGTGCGCGTACTGCACGTAGTAGGCCGGGTTCTCGTCGTTCTGCTGGCGCGCCAGCGACAGGTCGAAGTCGAGGTGCGAGCTGGTGGAGCGCATCAGGAAGAAGAACTTCGCGCAGTCGGCGCCGACCTCGTCCATCAGGTCGCGCAGCGTCACGAACTCGCCGGCGCGCTTGCTCATCTTCACCTCCTGGCCGTCGCGGAGCAGGTTCACCTGCTGCACGATCAGCACGCGGAGGAAGCTCTCGTCGAGGCCCAGCGCCCGCAGCGCGCTCGACAGCGTGGCCACGTACGCGTGGTGGTCGGGGCCCCACAGGTTGATCACCTTCTGGTAGCCGCGCGCGCGCTTGTCGCGGTGGTAGGCGATGTCCGGCAGCAGGTAGGTCGGCCGGCCGTCGCCGCGCACGATCACGCGGTCCATGTCGTCGCCGAAGCGGCACGTGCGGATCCACGTCGCCTCGGTGGCCGACGCGCTCTCCTTCGCCACGCGTGCCTGCGCGGCTTCGCTCACTTCCGCCGGCTGCGTGGCGCGGTACGCCATGTCGCGCGCGAGCAGCTCGCGCAGCGTGTCGTCCACGGCACCCGACTCGTGCAACGTGCTCTCGCGGAACCAGCGGTCGTACGTGACGCCGTAGTCCGACAGGTCGTGCTGCTGCCAGGCGAGCATCTGCTCGAGCGCCTGCTGGCGGAACCACGCGCGGCCGTCCGCCGCGTCGAGCTGCCGGCGCGCCTCGGCCTCGGGCACCTTCGCGGCGATGTCGTGCAGGTACGAGCCGCGGTAGCCATCCTCGGGGAACGCACGCGACACGCCCACGCGCTCGGCGAAGCGCGCGGCCACGGACTCGCCGAGCAGGTCCACCTGGTTGCCGGCGTCGTTCACGTAGAACTCGCCGTCGGCGGCGTGCCCCGTGGCGCGCAACAGCCGCACGAGCGTGGAACCCACGGCGGCGGCGCGCGCGCTCACCACGTTCATCGGCCCGGTCGGGTTCGCGCTCACGTACTCGACGAGGATCTTCTCGGCCGGCCCGACCGCGGAACGCCCGAACGACCCGGCGTCGCCCAGGATGCGGCGCGGCAGCGCGGCGAGGAATGCGTCGCTGTAGCGGAAGTTCAGGAAGCCCGCGCCGGCCACCTCGGGCGGCGCGAACGGCCCGCCGCTCGCGGGAAAGGCGCGCGCGAGCGCCTCGGCGATCTGCCGCGGCGGACGCTTCGCGTCCTTCGCCAGCACCATCGCGAGGTTCGTGGTCCAGTCGCCGTGCGAGGCGTCGCGTGGGACGGCGAGCTCGATGCGCCGCTCCCGCTCCTCGGTCCACAGACCTTCGTGCCGGAGCGCCTCGGCGAGTCCCGCCGTCAGCTCACTCCAGATCAAGGTCCAGGCTCCCGGCGTCCCCCCACAGACGCTCCAGCAGGTAGTACTCGCGGGTCTTCTCGTGGAACACGTGCACCACGAACTCGACGTAGTCGAGCAGCACCCAGCGACGGCCTTCGCGGCCCTCGACGTGCCACGGCTTCGAGCCGGCGGCCCGCAACTTGTCCTCCACCGCTTCGGCGATCGCCTTCACCTGCGGCTCGCTCGCGGCGGAACAGATGAGGAAGTAGTCGGCCACGCCGTCGAGCTCGCGCAGATCGAGCGCGACCAGGTCGACCGCCTTCTTGGATTGGGCGGCGGCGGCGGCCATGCGCACGAGGCGCGCGACCTCGGGACGGGCGGCGGAACGCGGGGCTCGGGTCATCGGGTCCACGGGAAGGAGGTCAGTGATCTCGACGGATCGCGTAGTCGATGGCCTGGTCGAGCGCGGTGCGCGCGGCGCCACGCGGCTCGTCGGCCAGCACGGCTCGCGCCTCCGAGGCCAGCGTCTCCGCGCGGCGGCGCGCGTAGTCGAAGCCGCCCGAGCGTTCGATCAGGTCGCAGAGCTGCTTCCACTGTCCCGGCGTCCAGCGCTTGCGGCTGGCGAGCTACACGAGCTTCACGCGGTCGGGCGCCGACGCCTGCCGCAGCGCGGCGATCAGCGGCAGCGTCACCTTGCCCTCGGCGAGGTCGTAACCGACGGGCTTGCCCGTCACCTCGGGGTCGCTCAGGTAGTCGAACAGGTCGTCCACGATCTGGAACGCGACGCCCACCTTTTCCCCGAACGCGCGGTAGCGCAGGCGGCGCTTGCGATCTCGCCCCCCGCCGTTCAGGCCGGCACCGAGCTCGGTGGCCGCGCCGATCAGCGAGCCGGTCTTGGCGCGGATCAGCTCCTCGTAGTCGGCCTCGCTCACGTCCAGGTTGAACGCGTGCTGGAACTCGAGTGCCTCGCCGCAGCTCATTTCGGTGACCACGCGCGAGAGCACCTCCATCGCCGTTCCGAGCTTGTGCTCCACGAGCAGCTGCATCGACTGGGCGTACATGTAGTCGCCCATGATGATGGCCATCTCGTCCGTCCACAGGCCGTTCACCGTGGGCATGCCCCGCCGCAGGTGGCTGCGATCCACCGAATCGTCGTGGATCAGCGCCGCCGCGTGCACCAGCTCGACCACCGTGGCGCAGATGATCGCCTGCGGGCCCAGGTGGCCGCGGAGCCGGGCGGTGAGCAGCAGCAACGTGGGCCGGAACTTCTTGCCCCGCGTGGCCAGCACGTGCCCCCCGACCTCGTTGAGGATCGGAATGGGCGTGCGGAACAGGCCGCGCAGGTGCGTCTGCACCTGCGCGAGCTCACGCCGGACCGGCTTCTGCAAGATGGAGATGTCCGTGATCGGACCGCTGCGCGCCATGCCCTTCCATCCCAATGAGGTAGAGGAAAATCGCGCGGCAGAGTACGGGCCGCCCGAGAAGAGTGTCAAGGAGTGCCCGCCTCGTCGCGCGGCTCGGCGCACGCGCGGATGCGCGCCAGCAGGTGCTCGCGCATGTTCCTCTCGGGGCGTTCCGCGACCTCGGCCCGCAGGCGGCGCAGCAGCGCACCCACCACCGGCCCGGGCGCCCGGCCCGTGAGCGCGAGCACGTCGTCGCCGTTCACGGCCAACTCCACCCCCGACGGGGCGTCCCCGCCGGCGCGCACGCGCTCGATCCGGTCGCGGAACGCGTCGAGCTGCGCGGGCGAGCCCGCGCGCGCGCCGTTGCCCATCGTGTCGGTGATCCGCAGGTCGAACCGGTCGGCGACACGATCCACGCCCATGCGGACGAGCCAGCGGCGCACCGCCACGTCCGAGGCGTCGGCACGGAAGCCGAACAGGTGCTCGCGCACGAGGTGCACGTTATGCTCGCGGTCCGCGGGCGCGAACTCGAGCCGTCGATGCACCTGGTCGGCCCGCTCCGCGCTCACCCGTTCGTGGCCGTGGAACGTGCCGTTCCCGTCCCTCTCCGCACGCACGTCCGGCTGGCCCACGTCGTGCAGCAACGCCGCCCACCGCACCAGCCGTCGCCCGGCAGGCGCCGCATCTCAGGAGTACAGACCGTGGAAGTAGACGTCGTACGCGTGGAAGCGGTTCTGCGGCACGCCGCGCCCCGTGGCGAGTTCGGGCAGCCACACG
>JBGAOB010000246.1:0-9322 GCA_044222045.1 Candidatus Eiseniibacteriota bacterium | reverse complement strand
TCGCGAGCGTCGACGGCCGCGCCATCGGCGAGTGGACGCTGCGCGAACTGGACGAGCTGTTCGAGCGCGGCGCGAACGGCCGCCGGGTCACGATCGGCGTGCTGCGCGGCGGCGCGCCGGTGGCGCTGGAGATGCGCCTGCGCGAGATGCTCCGGTGACGTTCGCGCGAGCCTGTCGCGGGGGCGTGGCGGTAGCCGGGCTGGCCGCCGCGGCGCTCGCCGTGCTGCTCGCCATGGCGGGCTGCAGCAAGAAGCTCTACCAGGGCGTGCTGCCCGCCAACCAGCGCCCCGAGGTCGAGCTCACGCAGGTGCCGGCCTCGCCGTCGCAGGACTACTTCTACGCGTACGAGATCCGCTGGGCGGGCTACGACCCGGACGGCACCGTCTCGCACTACCTGTACTGCATCGATCCGCCGAGCGCGGCGGGCTCCGACACCGCGTGGGTGTCGACCAGCGCGAACCGCCGGGTGTTCGAGTTCCGCAGCGACAGCGTCGGCACGCCGAGCCAGCAGATCGGGCGCGGCTACCACACGTTCGTGCTCAAGGCGGTCGACGACGGCGGGCTCGAGTCGGCGCCGGTCTACCGCTCGTTCAACTCGTTCACGCTCACGCCCACGGTCAAGATCGTCTCGCCGGTCATCGCGGACAACCGCTTCATCCCCAAGTTCGGGCCGGCGTTCCGGCTCGCGTGGACCGGCGACGACCCCGACGGCCGCAGCAGCCGCCGCCCGGTGAAGTACAAGTACAAGCTGTTCGAGGCGTCCGAGGCCGGGCTGCAGCCGCTCGACTACATGCTCCGCCCCGACACGCTGATCAAGCTGTACGCACCCGGGTTCTCGAGCTGGGACTCGGTCGGCGGCGACACCACGCAGGTGGACATCGAGGGCCTGACCGAGGGTTCCAAGCTGCTCGTCGTGGTCGCCTTCGACGAAGCGGGCGCGTACTCGCCCGTGTTCAAGCTGTACGACAACATGCTGCCCTTCGAAGTGTCGTACAAGGGCCTCGGCACCGTGCTCACGGTGTTCAACGAGATCTTCTACTACCAGTACCCGGCGCCGATCTTCTCGCTCGAGGAGAAGGACTTCGTGGTCGTCGACCTGCCCGCCGACCGCCCGATCACGTTCCACTGGACGGGGGTCACCAAGAGCAGCGGCACGTTCGTCTCCGGATACCGCTGGCGGCTCGACGGCGACATCAGCGACGAGACTCCGCGCGCCAACGAGAGCACGGACATCGGCCGCTGGAGCCGCTGGTCGGCGCTCGCCAACGGCTGCGTGCTGCCCCCGATCGTGCCGCCGGCGGGGCAGTACGCGCAGACCCATTTCTTCTACCTCGAGGCGCGCGACAGCGAGGGCCGGCTGAGCCTGGCCGTGATCAAGTTCACCGCCGTGCGCCCGCAGTTCGACCGCGCCCTGCTCATCGTGGACGACACGCGCCTCAAGCTGGACACGCGGCTCACGAGCGGGGCGTACGCGCGCCCGAGCGGCGCGTGGCCGACCGCCGCCGAACTGGACACGTTCTTCTTCGCCACGGGCGGCAGGCCGTGGCGCGAATACCCCGCGGGCATCGTCAGCCCGACCGGCGTGTTCCAGGGCTACGACTTCGACACGCTCGCCACGCGCTATCGGCCGTCCGGGCTCGTCTCGCTGGCCGATCTGGGTCACTACCGCAACGTCATCTGGTACGTCGACTACAAGAGTTCGACCAACTTGAACACGGTGGACTACATCCGCGACCCCATGCCGTTCCTGCACCACACGTCGTACCCGGGCCGCGTGAATCCGTTGACCGTGTGGATCGGGCTGGAGCGGGCGGCTGTGGATGTTCGGTGGTGGCTACTACCGGCCTGCCTGCAGCGCGAGTACGAACGCGGCGGCACGAACGGGCTCGTCTACGCGGCGGCCGACAGCCAGCGAACTGGTCGAGGGCCGGTTCCTGTTCGACTTCGTCCACTGGCGCAGCGAGATCTCGAACGCCACGATGAGCCAGGCGCGCTGGTCCACGGCCGGCACCTGACCGCCCGTGGCCGGGCATGCCCGACTACTCGTCGCTGCCGGCGCTGTTGCGCGAGAAGACCACCACCAGCGATCCGATGAGCGTGTACGGGCCCAATCGCACCACCGCGTCCGGTACTACCAGACGGTCTACACCGGTGAGGCGCTGACCAAGCCCAACACGTGCTGTGCGACGGCGACCCCGACCCGAACGTCGTGGCCCTGCAGCCCGCGCTGGACACGCTCTACGTGACGAGCGGCGGCTCGGTGGGTGCCGGCCGGCCGCTGATGACGCTCTACCACGGGCCGGAGAACCAGCAGCTCGTGTACTCGGGGTTCCCGCTCTGGTTCTACCAGCGCGACCAGATCCTGCCGCTCGTGGACTGGGTGCTGCAGACGCTGTGGGGCCTGCGTCGGCCCGTGACGCCGCTGACGAACGCCGACGCGAACGCCGCCCCGGCGCGTGCCGGGGCGGGCGTCGTGAGCGGCCGACTGGCGAGCACGGGCTCCGCGCGCAGCGCGCCGGGCGTGGCGAGCCGCGCGAAATACAGGCCCGGCGCCGCGGCGCGGCCGTCCTCGCCGGCGCCGTCCCACGCGAGCGCGTGCGCGCCCGCGGCGAACGAACCATCGGCCAGCGTGCGCACGCGGCGGCCGGTGCAGTCGAGCAGTTCGAGCCGCACGTGCGCGGCGGCCGGCAGCGCGAAGCGCAGCGACACCCCGCCCGCGCTCGGGTTGGGCTCGGGGCGCGCGAACTCGAGCGCGCCCGTCGCGCCGGGACCCGGCACCGCGAGCGGTCCGCTCGGCGCCTTGCGCGTCGCCCACAGCGTGGCGTTGAGCGCCAGAGGTCGCGCCATGGCCTGCCCCAGCCGTCGGCGTTGCTGTTGCCGGCCTGCGCCGAACCGTCGTCGATCGGCGAGCTGTCGCCGAGGAAGAACACGCGGCCGTTGCCGTACTCCGAGCGCGCCGCCATCACGCCGGTGTTGCCGTGCGCGAGGCCGTTCATCCAGAACACGCCCCGCACGCGCGGGTTGGCGGCCGGGTTGAGCACGAACGTGGTGCCGTTGTGGAACGACAGGCTGTCGGCCACGCCCACCGGGCCGTGCACGATCGAGTCGGCCGGCGTCGTGTCCTCGTTGCCGCTGTCCTGGTGATGTTGTTGTTCGTCTCGTTCTGGATCTGCCAGTGCACGCCGAGCAGGTTGCCGGAGTCGAAGTCGTTCCAGATCTCGGGCGAGTCCCAGCCGTCGCTGTTGCGGTCCGAGTTCCAGTGGATCGCCCACCGCGACCAGCCCGCCGCCGTCGCGCACGAAGTTGAAGATCGCGGTCTTCTCGGCGGCGCTGAACAGCGTGTTCGGCTCCGGCACGATGAACACGTCGAACTTGGACAGGTCGTAGGGCTTGGTCGTGTCGCCGTAGGTGATCGTGAGCGGCGTGACCAGCGTCGCGACCGAGTAGCCGCGCTTCACGAGGTCGATGCCCCACGACGAGATGCCGCCGAGCCAGTAGGTGCGCGGCGTGGCCGGGCCGACGGTGGACTGGTCGGGCAGCGGCAGCGGCATGTCGGCGTCGATGATCCAGTCGGCGTTGCCGGCCGTCTCGCCGTGCAGGTTGTCGAACAGGGCGCGGGGCTTGGTGGCGGCGGCCGCGGGCGAAGCGAGCGCGAGAGCGAGGAGCAGAGCGAGAAGCGGGCGCATGTCGCCTTCGGGGGACTGGGCCAGGCCGCCGGGCGCCCGGCGCGCGAAGTGGCGAAAAGTGTACGCGGGCGCGCGTCACCCATGCCAGCCGGGCGGACGAAAAACGAACGCGCCCGCCGCACGGGGGCGGCGGGCTCGCGGGCGAGGCGCCGCGGTCAGGCCGCGACGTCCAGTTTCCGCCCGAAGAAGTGGCTCAGTGCTTTCTGCAACACTTCGAGCCGGATGGGCTTGGTGACGAACCCGTCCATGCCGGCCTCGGCCGCGCGCGCGCGGTCCTCGGGAGTGGACGACGCCGTCAGCGCCACGATCGGCACGCGCGGCCGGTCGGCGGGCGCGCGCTCGCGGATGGCGCGGGCCGCCTCGAAGCCGTCCAGCTCCGGCATCATGCAGTCCATGAGCACGAGGTCGTAGGGCCGCGCGAAGAACAACTCGAGCGCCTCGCGGCCGTCGGCGGCCACGTCGCAGGTGCAGCCGAGCCGCTCCAGCACGCGCACCGCGGCCTTCTGGTTGACCGCGCTGTCCTCGGCGAGCAGCACGCGCGGCGCCGCGAGCGGCTCCGCCGGCGTGGGGAAGTCCACGGCGACGCCGCGCGCAGCCAGCAGGTGCAGGTCGTCCTCGGACGGCACGCCCTGGTGCACCGTGAACCAGAACGTCGAGCCCTTGCCCGGCACGCTGTCGACGCCGTTCAGGCCTTCCATGAGCCGCAGGATGCGCTGGCAGATGGCGAGCCCCAGGCCCGGGCCGGCGGTGCCGTTCGCCACGCTCGACTCGATCCGCGAGAACTCCTGGAACAGCTTGGACTGCTGGTCGCGCGGGATGCCCGGACCCGTGTCCTGCACCTCGGCGCGGAACGCGAAGCCCACCTCGTAGAAGGACGCCAGGCTCAGGCGCACCCTGATGCCGCCCCGGCTCGTGTACTGGATCGCGTTGCCCAGCATCTGGTGCAGCACCTGGTGCACGCGGCGCGCCGGGCCGTTGGCGTAACGCGGCACGTCGCGGGCGATCTCCAGCTCGAGCGCGAGGCCCTTGTCGTGCGCGTCGGGACGCTGCTGCTCGACGGCGTCGCGGAAGAGCGCGTGCAGGTCGTAGGGCCCGAGCTCGTTCGAGAAGTCGGCGTACTGCAGGCTGGCGTAGTCGTCCACGTCGCGCAGCACGGACAGCAGCGCGTGCGACGAGCGCACCAGCGTGCTCACCGAGTCCGCCTGCCCGGCGTCGAGCGCCGTGCCCCCGAGGTCGCGCAGCAGGCCGAGGTTGCCGTTGACCGTCGACTGCACCTGGTGGAGGAACGCCGACAGGAAGTCGAGGCGCGAACGGCGCGCGCTCGATTCGCGGTCGACCGCGGCGCGCAGCTCGACGAGCTGGGTCGACAGTTGTTCGGCCTGGCGCTTGGCTTCGGCCAGCGCGCCGAGGTGCACCTGCACCAGCTGGAGCAGTTCGGGCGCCGTCGCGAACGGCGTGAAGTCGGCTGCGGAGAGTCCGTGCTCGGTCAGTTCGCGCACGTGCGAGACCAGCGGTTCGCACAGGAGCACGCAATACCCGGAGTCGTCGTCCGCCACGCACAGCGTGCGCAGCGCCAGGCCGCGCGGGGTGCGCAGCACGAGCGGGCGTTCGCGGTGGGCGAGCAGGGCGCCCCACGTCCATTCCAGCGCCGGCTGCTCGATGCGGAGCACGCGGCCCGGTTCGCAGTCCGGAACCAGCGCCGGGCAGCAGCGCGAGAACGGTTCGCCGGCCGCGACGATGCGCAGGCGCCGGTCGAGCACCACGTGCAGGGGGAATGCGGCCGCGAGGCGTTCGGCGCTGAGCTTGAAATCGGTCGGCGGGTTCATGGGGCCGAGTCTCGGCGGGTGGTTCCGGGACTGAAGGCGTGCGCGGGACCGGCCCGGGTCCGCCGGGTGCGCAAGTGCCCGCGCCTGCGTGGCGCCCGCGGGCCCGGCCGGGGCCGGGCCCGCGCGAGCGCGCTCTCAGGCCAGCGCGGGGTGTTCGCGGTGGTGGGCGGTGGCGCGCTGGAACGCGTCGCCCACGTCGAGCAGCAGCGCCTCGGAGAACGGTGCGCCCACGAGCTGGAAGCTCACCGGCATGTGGTCGCGCCCGAAACCCGTCGGCATGGCCAGCGCCGGCAGGCCGCAGGCGACGCCGATCGCGCCGACCGGGTCGCCGTACGGCAGCGCCGCGTTGAGGTCCATGGTCACCGGCGGGGCGACCGACTTGAAGTTGGGCGTCACGATCAGGTCGTACCTGGCGAAGAACTCGTCCATGCGGCCCTGCAGCTCGAAGCGCATGCGCTGTGCCTTCATCACGTCCGCGCCGGTGATCGGCGACGCGATCTCCCACTGCTTCCACGCGAGGTCGTCGACCAGCTGCTTCACGCGCCCGTCGCGGAAGAACGGCTCGAACGCGGCCAGCGCTTCGACGGTGATGAGCAGGCCGGACACTTCGCTCGCGGGGTACTCGGGCAGCGCGGCCTCCTCGAGCTGCAGGCCGAGCCCGCGCAGCACACCCACCGCCGCGTCGAACGCGCGCTTGGCCTCGAGTTCGCCCGTCGTGCTCCAGTCGAGCGGCACGAGCGCGGCGCGCAACTTCGCCAGCGGCGGCGAGCCGCCGGCCGCCAGCGCGAGCGTCTCGCCGCTCGAGCCCGGGTCGCGCGGATCGGGGCCCTGGATGGCGTCGAGCACCACGCGGCAGTCGCCCACGGAGCGCGCGAGCGGTCCGACCTTGTCGAACGAGTACGCGCCCACCATGCCGCCGGCGCGCGAGACGAGCCCGTAGGTGGGCCGCAGGCCAGGTGAGTCCCGCAGAACGCCGACGGGCAGGTGATCGAGCCCCACGTCTCGGTGCCGAGCGCGAACGCCGCGAGGCCCGCGGCGACCGCGGCCGCGGAGCCCGACGACGACCCGCCGGTCCAGCGCTCCGGGTTCCACGGGTTGCGGCCCGGGCCGGCGACCGAGGCGTTGGCGAAGCGGTAGCCGAGGCAGCCGGCGAACTCCACGAGGTGCGTCTTGCCGAGCATCACCGCGCCGGCCTCGTGCAGCTTGCGCACGACGGTCGCGTCCTCGGGGAACACCTGGTTCGCGAGGAACCGGGTGCCCCAGCCCGCCGGGACGTCCTTGGTCGCGAGCAGGTCCTTGGCGCCCCACGGCACGCCGTGCAGCGGCCCGCGCCAGCGGCCGGCGGCGATCTCGGCCTCGGCCGCGCGCGCCTGCGGAGTGCGAGGTCGCGCGTGACGGTGACGAACGCGTTGAAGCGGTCGTTGTAGCGGTCGATGCGCGCGAGGAAGCCCTCGGTCAGTTCGACGGGCGACAGTTCGCGCGCGCGGATGCGGGTCGCCAGCTCGGAGAGCGGCGCGAAGAAGACGTCTTCGGCGAGCGCCACGTCAGCGCCCCTTCGTCGCGGGCCGGCGCGCGCAGAACACCGACGCCATCTCGGTGCCCGCGGGCATCACGTGCGCGCGGATGGTGTCGAGCGTCGCCTTCGTGCCCGCGCGCTGGCGGTCGTATTCCTTGCGCTGCACCACGGTCATCACCGGGGCGGCGGCGCGCGGCGCGCGGCTTCGCGGCGGCGGCGGCCGCGGCAGCGGCGGCGCGCGAGCAACGGCCGAGCCGGCGGCCACGACGGCGACGAAAGCGGCGGCGCGACAGCGTCGCGGGCCGGCGGGGACGATCGCTCACAGCTTCACCTCCCGGGGCCAGGGAGCGGCCCTCGAACGCTTCCAGGTGCGCGCGCATCTCGGGCGGGCACGGAATGCTCTGCTTGGCGGCGTAGTCGTAGAACACCTGCACGCTGTTGGCCTCGACCACGAGCCGCTGCGTGGTGGCCTCGCGGATCTCGTACTCGAACGCGAACGACTTGGTGCCCACCCACGCGCAGCGGATGCGCAGCTCGAGCAGTTCGTGCATGAGCGCCTCGGAGCGGAAATCCATCTCGACGCGCGCGAAGATGAACGGCACCACGCGGTAGTTGTGGTCGCCCTTGAACGCCCGCCAGTACTCCTGGCGCGCGACTTCGATGTAGGTCACGTACACCGCGTTGTTGATGTGGCCCATCGCGTCCGTGTCGCGGAAGCGCGGGCGCAGCGGGGCCACCACCGTCCACTTCGTGTCGCTCAAGGCTTCCTCCGGGTGCGGGTCGAGCGGAGAACCTAGCGGGCGCGCGCGCGCGCGGGCCAGCGTCGCCGCGGCGGCCGCGCCCGGAAAACGCGCCGGCCGGCGCGGGCTGCGAACGCGCTCGCGCGCGTCCGCCGCCCGGCGCCGGCGCCGGCGCGCGCCGCCGGCGGGCCGGCGGCGCGAGTGGCTCAGCGACCGACCACGGTCACGCGGCTGTACAGCGTGCGGCCGCGCGCCTGCAGGCGGGCGAAGTACACGCCCGGCAGCGCCGGCCCGTCTGCGCCCTGCAGGTTCCATTCGGCGCTCACGGCGCCCGCGGCGCGGTGCCCGGCGAGCGGCGTGACCTTGCGGACCCTGCAGGTCGAACACCTCGAGCTGCACGTCGGACTCGCGATCGAGCTCGAACTCGAACCGCGTCGACGAGGCCGCCGGGTTGGGCGCGATGCTCAGGCGTGAGTTCGCGGGCGTACACGCGGCCTCGACGCGGATCGGGCCGACCATCGCCTGGGGCCCGAGCACGACCGCACGCCCAGCCAGTACGTGGCGTCGGCGGCGCCGTTCGGGTCGGCGAAGCGGAAGACGACCTGTCCGTCGCGCTCCTCCATGCTCGCCTCGTTGCCGGCGAACACGGCCGAGCCGTCCGAGTTCTCGCGGTAGACGTTGAAGCCGTCCACGTGGTCGCCCGCGCCCACGGCCCACGACAGCCGCGCGCCCTCGGTGGTCGGCGAGGCGTTCAGCGCCAGCAGCACCGCCGCCGGCGCCACCGTGGCGTCGTGCGCGTGCTCGAGGTGCACCGGCGAGCCCGGCGCGCCCGCGAGCGCGGCGGCCGCCGCGTGCACGTGCCCGTCGCCGTCCGCGTGCTCGTCCTCGTCGTCCACGGGCGTCGCGACCGCCATCGGCGCGGTGCCGGCCGCGTAGTGGTAGTCGAACTTGAGGAAGTCGCCACGGCTCGTGAACGCTGGTGTTGGCGGTTGCTCGCCACCCGGAATCGCACCTTCGTTCGACGGCCCGACGCGGCCGGCGCGGCGGTCGTCCACGTCTTGGTCACGTCGGTGGTGCTCACGGTGGCGCTGTTGACCGCGTCCCACGCGGCCGACGACCAGTTGTAGGCGTACAGCGTCTGCGTGCGCGAAATGGTGAAGCTGGTCTCGCAGGTCACCGTCAGGTCGAGCGGCGGGTGGGCGAGGAACACCGACGCGTACCAGTCGGTCCAGTAGCTGCCCGAGGTCGAGCCCGCGGACACGCCGATGCGCGAGTCGTCCGACACCTGCAGGCGGGTCACGTCGCCGGTCGCGAGAGAACCCTTGAGCATGGTGAGCGTGGTCGGGTACTGGGTGGCCGCGATCGGCGGCGCGCCGCCGTTGTAGTAGGTGTCGCTGATGCCCGGCCCGGTGATCGTGTACGAGGCGCCCGTGCCCCACTGGGCGTTGATCACCAGCGTGCCGCTCGCGACCTTGTCCCACGCCGGATCGGGCGTGGCGCCGTTGCCGGTCTCGGTCCAGTAGGTGTGGATCGAGTGCGCGTGCATGCGGCCGA
>JBGAOB010000245.1:0-7204 GCA_044222045.1 Candidatus Eiseniibacteriota bacterium | reverse complement strand
GTTCGCGCCGCGCTCCGCCGCGCTCCCCGCGGGCCGCGCATGTCTCCCGCCACGCCCACCGTTCCGGTGTTCCCGCTCCCGGGCGTCGTGCTGTTTCCCGGCGTGACGTTGCCGCTGCACGTGTTCGAGCGCCGCTACCGTTCGCTCCTGCGCGACGCCCTCGCCGGGGACCGCCGCATCGGCATGGCGGTGCTCCTGCCGGGGTGGGAGCGCGACTACGAGGAGAGCCCCGCGTTCGACCCGGTCGGGTGCGTGGGCCGCGTGCTCACCGCCGAGTGGCGCCCCGACGACCGCTACGACGTCCTGCTGCGCGGCGAGCAGCGCGTGCGCTTCGGCCGGATGGAGCGCGAGTTCCCGTATCGCGTGTGCCGGATCGAAACGCTCGAGGAGGCGCCGTACGAGGAGGACGATCCGGTGGCGCAGGCCGGGCGCGTGGCGCTGCGCGAGGCGGCCTCGGCGCTGCTGCCGCAGGGCGAGGAGCTGTGGCACGCTCCGCCGGACATGGACGCGGCCGAGACGTTGCGGGACCTCGCGCACCGGCTGGCGTTCACGCTGCGGCTGCGGGATTCCGACAAGCTCGCGATCCTGCGCGAGGACCGGGTGATCGAGCGGGCTCGCCTGGTGCTGGAGCACCTGCGGCGACTGCGCCGGGGACGCTGACCGCACCGCCGCCCGGAGGGACCCCGCCGGGATCGCAATGCGTTGTGCCGTCATGACCTGCCCGGCAACATTGTGCGTTATCACACGCTACGCGAACGGGCCGGCCTTTTCGGCCGACCCGTCACGTGAAGACTGCGCTGCTTCGCGAATCAGGCGTTGGAGTCCCCCGATCCCACAAGCGCCCAACCGCTCGGCAGCGCATGAGGGAGAACGATCGGCTTGAAGAAACGACGGCCGCGGCTCGTTCAGTCTCATGAATCGAAATGGCCCGGAACCACGGAACCACTCGTCGCGCGACCGAGCGTCGGGGGCCGTCGGACGTGCCGGGCAGGTTAGTCGAGGATTCACCGGCCGGGCAACGCCATTCTCCCGGGCCGCCGCCGCAGCCACCGGGCGACGCCGTATCAACGAGTTGCGGGCGCGAGGGATGCCCGGTCGGCCCTTCGGGCGAGGGGTTCCCCGGGGCGCGTGGACCGGAGTAGACTCCCGCGCCATGCGCTTCCCAGCCGAGCCGTTCCGGATCAAGGTCGTCGAGCCGCTGCGCCGCGTGAGCCGTGAAGAGCGCGAGCGCCACATTCTGGAAGCGGGCCTGAACATCTTCGCCGTGCCCGCGGACACGATCTACGTGGATCTGCTCACCGACAGTGGCACGTCCGCGATGAGCGACAACCAGTGGGCCGGGCTCATGCTCGGCGACGAGTCGTACGCCGGGAGTCGGAACTTCTTCCACTTCCAGCAGACCGTCCGCGAGATCTTCGGGTACGAGCACGTGATTCCCACGCACCAGGGACGCGTCGCGGAGAACCTGCTGTTCTCGACCATCCTGAAGCCGGGCCAGGTGGTGCCGAACAACATCCACTTCGACACCACGCGCGCCAACATCGAGCACCAGGGCGCCGAGGCGGCCGACCTCGTGATCGACGAAGGGCTCGATCCGAACGCGCTGCACTCGTTCAAGGGCAACCTCGATCCGGCCAAGCTCGACCGCCTGCTGCAGGACAAGGGCCGCGAGCGCGTGCCGCTGGTGATGATCACCGTCACGAACAACTCCGGCGGCGGGCAGCCCGTGTCCATGGCGAACGTGCGCGCCGTGCGCGAGGTGTGCACGCGCCACGGCGTGCCGCTGTTCTTCGACGCGTGCCGATTCGCCGAGAACTGCTTCTTCATCCAGCAGCGCGAGAGCGGCTACGCGAACAAGTCCATCGCCGAGATCGCCCGCGAGCTGTTCTCCCACGGCGACGGCTGCACCATGAGCGCCAAGAAGGACGGCCTCGTGAACATCGGCGGCTTCCTGGCGCTGAACGATCCCGAGTGGACGCAGCGGCTGACGAACCTGCTGATCCTGATCGAGGGCTTCCCGACCTACGGCGGTCTCGCCGGCCGCGACCTCGAGGCGATCGCGCGGGGCCTGAAGGAAGTGCTGAACGAGGACTACCTCGCGTTCCGCGTGGGGCAGGTGGCGCAGCTCGGTGAGCTGCTCGACCACGCGAGCGTGCCCATCGTGAAGCCCGTGGGCGGGCACGCCGTCTACCTGGACGCCCGCCGATTCCTGCCGCACGTGCCGCAGTCGCAGTTCCCGGGCCAGGCGCTCGTCGTGGCGCTGTACCGCGAGTTCGGCATCCGCGCCGTGGAAGTGGGCAGCCTCATGTTCGGGCACGCCGACCCGGTGACGGGCGAGCCCGTGTGGCCGCGCCTCGACCTGGTGCGGCTCGCGATTCCGCGCCGCGTCTACACGACCGAGCACATGCGCTACGTGGCGGACTCCGTGATCCAGCTGCACCGCGAGCGCGAGCGCCTGCGCGGCCTGCGACTGGTGTACGAGGCGCCGGTGCTGCGTCACTTCACCGCGCGGCTCGAGGAAATCGCCGAGGCGCCGGCAGCCGCCGGCGCGCGCTGATCCGCATTCCGGCCGCGACCCTTGCCGCCCGTGCCGCACGCGCGGGCGGCGCGACGAAGGACGACTGCCATGAAGGTCTTCGACAAGGGATTCACGCTGACGTGGCTGGGCCACGCCACGTTCCACCTGGTCACGCCCGGCGGCAAGCACCTGCTGCTGGACCCGTGGCTCGAAGGCAATCCGATGACGCCCGTGGGCGGCGAACCGATGGCGCCGCTCGACGCGATGCTCGTGACGCACGCGCACGGGGACCACACGCGCGACGTGGTGCGGCTGTGGCAGAAGTTCCGCTGCCCGGTGGTGAGCATCTACGAGGCGTACGTGTGGTTCGAGAAGCAGGGCATCGACAACGCCATGGGCATGGGCAAGGGCGGCACGGTGGACGTGGCCGGCGTGCGCGTGACGATGACGCACGCCACGCACTCGAGCAGCTTCGACGTGGCCGAACGCCCGTACGGCGGCGAGGCCGCGGGATTCGTGGTCACGATGGAGAACGGCGTGAGGATCTACTTCGCCGGCGACACCGGCCCCACGATGGACATGCAGATCGTGGGCGACCTCTACGCGCCCGACGTGGCGGTGCTGCCGATCGGCGACCTGTACACGATGGGCCCGCGCGAGGCGGCCTACGCCGCCCGGCTCGTGCGCTCGAAGTGGATCGTGCCCACGCACTACGGCACGTTCCCGGCGCTCACCGGCACGCCCGAGGCGCTGCGCGCGGAGCTGAAGGCGATGGGCGTGGCCGCCGAGGTCGTGGCGCCGAAGCCGGGCGAACCGGTGAGTTGAGGCTCCGTCGCGCGCGAGGCCCCGCCCATGCACCGGCGCGGGGCCTCGTGCGTTCGGCGGTCCCGCTTCACTCCGCCGAGAGCTGGCTGACCGTGAGGGCGGAGTGCAGCCGCAGCCGCAGCTGCAGCGCGAGCCAGTCGAGGCGTTCGAGGAACGCCTTCTCGCTGCCGCCCGACGACCACCACTTCTCGTGGCCGTGCAGCAGGTGGCCGAGCGCGATCAGTTGCCTTCGACGCCGGCCGGCCATCGCTGCACGCGCGGCAGTTCGTCGATCGGCGTCGCCACCGTCGCCACGCCGAGCTCGGCCGTGATCAGGTGCGCACGCCGACGGATCGCGCAGTAGACGAACCGGCCGTCCTCCGTGGCCCAGCGCACCCAGCCCACGTTGTGCCCGGCCTCCCAGTGCACTCGCCGGCGCGAAGCTCGCGAAGGCTCCGGCGCAACGCGACGTGCGCGAGTTGCTCCGAACGGCGCGCGCGGGAAGTGCGACGACGGTCCCGAACGACGAGCGGAACGGGAGTGCGACACCACCAGGGGACTCCGGGTTCAGGTGGGGGACCGGAAGGGGCCCGAATCGCCGGCGGGGAGTGGCCCAAGTCGGACGTCGCCGGGGTTTTTCGGCCCCGAACGGGCCGAGCTTGATGCTCGTAGCATGTCCCGGGAGACCGCGCCCGCGCGTGCTGCGGCCATGCGTTGCAGATACGCCCGGCGGGCCCCCGCGACACTACTTCGCCGGGCCGGCGGGGGGCACCCCGGCCGAGGCCGACCGCAGGAACGCCGCCAGGTCGGCGCGCAGCTTCACCAGCGACGGCTGGTGGATGTACATCATGTGCCCCGCCTCGTACCACGCCATCGAGACGTTGCCGCGCAGCTCGGGGTCGAGCGCCAGGTGGTCGAACGTGTACTCGGTGGCCAGGAACGGCGTGGCCAGGTCGAAGTAGCCGTTCGCCACGAACACCTTGAGGTGCGGGTTCACCGTCATCGCGCGCCGCAGCGTCTCGGCCACCTCCACGAAGCGGTTGTCGCGCCCGAACGTCCACGCCTCGTTCGCCTTCAGGTTGATCACCTCGTACGGCAGGTCGCTTTCGAACTGGAGCTCGCCGCGCACGTAGTCGTAGAACGCCGCCGTGTAGGGCCCGATGATGTTCGTGAAGCTCGGGTCGTCGGCGATCGTATCGCCCGCCGAGTCCCGGTCGATGCCGAGGAAGCGGCTGTCGAGCCGGCCCACCGTGCGCCGGCGATCGCGCAGCAGCTCCTTGCAGAAGCGGCCGCCGTCCACGCGCAGGTGGCAGCGCTCCACGTACTCCACCGACAGACCCGTGAAGCGCGCCAGCTTCTTCGCGACCGCCGTGCGCTCCTTCGCCGGCAGCGAGGCGCCGCGCAGCAGCGCGGTGGCGTACTCGCCGAGCGCGAACGTCCGGGCCTCGTCGAGCGTCGCCGCCAGGTCCTTCTGCAGCGCCGCGTCGAGCGCGCCGTGGTACCAGGCCGTCGCCGTGTACGACGGCAGGTACACCACGTACGGCAGGTCGTTCGTGGGCAGGAACTCGAGCGTCTGGAAGTCCAGCACCGACGACACGAGCATGATCCCGTTCAGGTAGAGGCCGTGGCGGTCCTGGAGATAGCCCGCGAGGCCGCCGGCGCGCGTGGTGCCGTAGCTCTCGCCGATCAGGAACTTCGGTGACAGCCAGCGGCGCGAGCGCGTGGTGTACAGGCGGATGAAGTCGCCCACCGACTCGATGTCCTTCTGGAAGTCGTGGAAGCGCTTCGCCTTCTCGCCGACCACCGAACGGCTGTAGCCCGTGCTCACGGGGTCGATGAACACGAGGTCGGTCTGGTCCAGCAGCGAGTGGGCGTTGTCCTCCAGCCGGTACGGCGGGGGCGGCAGGTTGCCCGTGTCGTCGAGCCACACGCGGCGCGGACCGAGCACCCCGAGGTGAAGCCACACCGACGACGAGCCCGGGCCGCCGTTGAACGAGAACGTGATCGGCCGTTTCGCCGGATCGCCCGCGTCGCGGCGCGTGTACGCCACGAAGAACATCGTGGCGCGCGCCTTCTCGCCTTCGGACTCGCCGGCGTTCTCGCCCGACTTCTCGGACTCCTCGCGCAGCACGATCGTCCCCGTGGTGACGGTGTAGGCGATCTCGCGGCCGTCGATCACGACGCTGTGCTGCGTCTCGACGAGATGGTCGGCGGGCGCGGGGCGCGACTCGGCGGCCTCGGCGGCCGAGCGCGGCGTGGACTCCGGCGTCTTCTCGGGCATCGACGACTCCCTGGAAACGAGTTCAGTGACGAGTGGTGACGGCCACCAGCACGTCGTACGCGACGTGGATCACCATCGCCGTGGTGGTGTTCGTGCGCGAGCGGATGAGCCCCAGCAGCAGGCCGATCAGGGCCACGGTCGCGATGCCGAACCACGTGTACTGGATGTGGAGCATGGCGAACACCAGCGACGACTGCACGAGCCCCAGCCGCGGTTGGAGCGCCCCGCGGATCGAGACTTCCTCGCCCACCCCGGCGCAGAGCCCCAGCACCAGCGCGAGCGCGGGCGACAGGTCGCGCACCATCCAGTCGACCGTCGCCTTGTCGGCTGCGGCGAGCGCCGGGAACCAGCGGCCCTCCGCCGCCTCGAGGCCCGAGTTCAGGCCCGCCAGCGCCGCGAGCCCGACGGCCGCGACCAGCCAGTGCGAACCGCGCATGCGCTCGAGCCCGAGCCGTTCCAGGCTCGAACGCCACGTGCGGTCGATGCCCAGCCCGATCGCCGCCAGGGCCAGCACCACCTGCCCGGCGAGCCCGGTGATCAGCGCCGAAGCGTCGGCCAGCGTCTCGCCGCGCTCCAGGATCAGCCGCATGAGATCGGGCCACAGCAGCATCAGCGCCGGCGCGAGCGCCAGGCTCAGCAACACGAGCCGGGCGGTCAGCCGCAGCACGCGCGTGGTGTGCGGCGTGCGGAACAGCATCACCGCGAGCTGGTGCGTGAAGATGGGAATGAGCAGAACCAGGCTCACGAAGCCCGCCATCGCGCACGTCGTGACGAGCCATGCGATCGGCGCCTGCGTGGACTCGGAAGTTCTCGCGTAGGCGATCAGGCCGATCGATCCGAGCAGCCCCGACACCGGCACGATCCACTGCACGGCCAGGTGGAACAGGTACCAGCGCGGGTCGCGGTCGGCGGCGCGCGCGGCCACGTACAGGCCCGCGAGCGCGAACATCACGGCGAGGTCGCCGTGATCGGTGATCAGCCCCAGCGCACCGCCCACCGCGAGCACCACCAGCCACACGAACAGCCCGCGCCGCGCGGCGTCGGGCAGCGCGGGCGCCGCGTCCACGGGCGGGAGCGTTTCCGCGACGACCGGCGCGGCGCCGGCGAGGCTGGCCTCCGCGATCGCGGCCCCGTCGGTCATCCCCGCCTCGGTCGGCGGGTTCGCGGCGTCGCCGGGCGATCGGATGGAATCGTCCCCGGCGGCGCCGGGCGGCGCTTGATTCGGATCGCTCATGCGGCGCAGCATACGCGGCGACCGTGGAGGAACCAACCGTGCGTGTGAAGGTGCTTTCGTTCGCGCAGGCGCGCGAGGCGCTGCAGTCGTCCGAATTCGATCTCGACCTGCCCGAGGGTGCGAACGTGCGCGATGCGCTCGCCGCGCTCGAGCATGCGCATCCCGCGCTCGCGCGCCTGAGGCCGGTGCTCGCCACCGCCGTGAACGGCCGGCTCGTGCGCGGTGACGCGCCGCTCGCGGCCGGCGCCGAACTGGCGCTGCTGCCGCCGGTGAGCGGCGGATGATCGCGCGGCCGAAACGCCCCCCGAAGCGCGCGGCCGCACCCGCGAAGCGCGCGCCGCGACCCGCTGCGCCCGCCGCCCGCCGT
>JBGAOB010000244.1:0-7295 GCA_044222045.1 Candidatus Eiseniibacteriota bacterium | reverse complement strand
CGGCCGGCGGCGTCGAACACGTCGAGCCGTGCCGGCGTGGCGGCGGGCAGCGCGAAGCGGACGGCGAGTGCGGCGCCGCGCGCGGGGTTCGGCGTCACGCCGTGCAGCGCGAACGCGACCGCGGGAGTGCCGCCGTCCAGCATGCTTGCCACGTACGTCGTCACGCACGTGCTGCGGTTCTCGTGCACGTCCACGGCCACGAGCTTGTACCAGCCGTCGGCGCCCGTCGGGTCCGTCCACTCGGGCTCGGTCGTCGAGGCCACGCGGTTCACGTCGCCGGGCGTGAAGTCCGCCGCGGCGCCGCGATACAACTCGTAGCGAGCGAGATCCGCGGCCGGGCTCGGCTCCCAGCTCAGCTGCACGGCGAGGCCTACGTGCTGCGCCGTCAGCGCCGAAGGCGGAGCGGGGGAGCGGTTGTCCACCGAATACCCGCTGTCCACCGGCGTGTCGTAGAACACGTCGATGTTCGCCGTGAGCGCGGTGACGAAGAACGCCGTGTACGGATTGCCGTTCGGCAGCGAGTCCTGGGTCGTGGCCGCGGTGTAGCCGTAGGTCGCGATGCGCTGCGCGGGCAGCGTGGCGAGCGCCTCCCACCACCAGACGGAGGTGCTGCCGTCCGGCTCGGCGTGCGGGGCCGCGCGCAGCACGGCGTTCGCCTTCGCGACCGCCGGCGCCACGATGCGGCGCCACACGCGGTAGGCGTTCACCGGGCCGCCCGTGGCGTCCTGCGCGTGCTTGTACCACGTCACGAACACACGCCCGCCCTCGTCGTTCGGCACGTCGAGCACGTGCGCGACGTGGAACGTCGGCGGCGGCGGGGGCGGCGCGTCGCACTTGCCGCGGAACACCGAGATCGAGTTCGAGAAGTAGTGCCCGGCCACGAAGTCCAGGTGGCCGTCCATGTCGAAGTCGGAGGTTTCCACGGTGGTGGGGAAGCTGCCCGTCGCGACGTGGTCCACCTCGGTGAACGTGCCGTCACCGACGCCGTCCACGGCGTGGCCCCGCAGCACGGACAGGCGGTTGCCGGTCGAGTAAGCCACGGCGAGGTCGAGCACGCCGTCCTTGTCGACGTCGGCCACGCGCAGGTCGCCCACGTTGTCGCGCGGGCCCGAGGGCAACGGGGCGTCGAACAACGTCGTGTCCGGCCGCCCGAGCAGCACCATCACGCCCTCGGAGTTGCCGTTCCCCACCACGAGGTCGATCCGTCCGTCCGCGTCGAGGTCGGCCGTCTCGAGGAGATAGGGCTGCGGGCCGGCGGCGACGTACTTCGCGGGCCGGAACGTGCCGTTGCCCACACCGGCGGCGCCGTTCCCGCGCAGGATGGCGACGTTGCCGTCGTACGTCTGGGACACCGCGAGGTCGCGGATGCCGTCGCCGTCCAGGTCGGCCGTGGCGATGCCGACCGCGAGCGTGTGCAGCGGGTAGTTCGTCGGCGCGCCGAACGTGCCGTCGCCCACGTGATCCGCGCCCTGCCCGCGCAGCACGGACACCGACGATTCGCCGTTGTTCGCCGTGGCCGCGTCCAGGATGCCGTCGCCGTCGAAGTCGGCGAGCACGAGGTGGTGCGGCCGGGACCCGCAGGCGTAGCGCACCGGGCTCGCGAACGAGCCGCCCGGCTGGCCGAGGAACACGAGCAGCTTGTTCTCGCCCCAGCCGGCGACCACGAGGTCGATCCACGTGTCGCCGTTCAGGTGGGCGGCGACGATGCCGAGCGGCGACGACCCGCACGGGATGCTCGTGGCGGGATCGAACGTCCCGTCGCCGACTCCGGCCGCGCCGCGGCCGTGGAATAGGCTCAACGTGCCGATGCCGTCGGGCCCGCGCACGAGGCGGTCGCTGTTCGTGATCGCCAGGTCGAGGATGCCGTCGTGGTCGAAGTCGGCGGCCACGACGCCGTTCGGGTTGGGTCCCGCGGTGAGCACCGTGCCCGCGCCGATCAGGGCGCTTCCGGGCGGACACTGCGCGGCGACGGGGGCGGCGCTGAACAGCAGCGCGGCCAGGGTGCAACGCGTGGGGATCACGAGGCGTGCGAGGGCTCGCATGACGACCTGCCTTTCCGGAGTTCCGGTCGGTGGGTTCGGCCTCGGGGGAAGAACGGACGGGAGTATAGGCTCCGCACCCGGTGCAGGACCGGACTTCCATCGAGGCGATGCTCCCGCCGGCGTCCGTGGCCCGTCCTCCGCGCCCGGGGGATCGCGCTTGCCGCGCCGGGCCCCGGTGCCTACCTTCGCCGCCCACTCCCGGAGGCTCCGAAGGGCTTGAACGGCATCTCGCTGCACCTGGCTCCCAACACGCCGTGGGCGCTGTGGATCGCGCTGGCGGTGGTGTGCGTGGGCGTGGCCGTGTGGGCCTACCGTTTCGACGTGCCGCCGCTGCCGGCCGCGGCCCGGCGAGCGCTGCCCGCGCTGCGGGCCGTGGCGCTGGTGGCGCTGGTGCTGCTGCTGGCCCAGCCGGTGCTGGAGCGCGCGCTGCCCTCCTCGGGCCAGCGCGTGGTGATCCTGCTCGACCGCTCGCGCAGCATGGACCTGCCCGAAGCCCCCGGCGCCGGTCCGCGCTCGGACGCCGCGCTGCGCATCGTGCGCGCGCTGGAAGGCGCGCTGCGCGGCCGGGCCCACGTCGAGACGCGCTCCTTCGCCGGCGTCCTGTCGCCGGACACGACCGTGAAGGGCGCGCGCGAAGCAACCGCGCTCGGCGACGCGCTCTCGTCGCTCGCCGCGGCGCCGGGGGAGCAGCGTCCCGACGGCGTGATCGTGGTGAGCGACGGTGCCGTGAACGCCGGCGACGATCCGTCCGCCGCGGCGACGGCGCTCGGAGTGCCGGTGCACGCGGTGCCGGTGGGGCGCCCGATCGGCCGCGACCGCGCCGTCTCCGAGCTGGAGCTGCCGTCCACCGCGCGCGTCGGCGAGCCGGCCACGGTGCGCGTGCACGTGCGCAGTGGCGAGGAGCGCGGCGCGCCGTTGCCGGTGCGGCTGTTCGAGGACGGTCGCGAGCTCGCGCGCGCCACCGTGCTCGCGCCCGGGCCCGGCGCGGAAGCCGTGGCCGAGATGCGCGTGACGCCGGCGCGGCCGGGACTGTCGTTCTGGAGCGCGCGCGTCGACTCGCTGCCCGGCGATTCGTCGCCCGACGACGACGCGAGGCTCGGCGCCGTGGAAGTGGCTCCCGGCAAGCTCGGTGTGCTCGTGGTGTCGTCGGGCCTGACGTGGGACCTCACGTTCTTCCGTCGCGCGCTGCTCGCCGACAGCACGGTGAAGCTCGACACGCGCGTGCGCGAGCGCTCCGGGTGGCGCGCGCTCGAGACGCGATCCGCGGCCGGCGCCCCGCGCGGCGCCGACCTGCGCGGCCAGGCGGTGGTGGTGCTCGACGGCATGACCGCGGCCGAGGCGGGGTCGGAGTTCGAGTCGGCGCTCGCCGGGTTCGTGCGTTCGGGCGGCGGGCTGCTCGTGTTCGGCGGCGCCTCGCCCGGCCTCCTGGCGCAGGCGCGCGGGCCGCTCGGCGCCGACCTGCGCGTGGCGCTGCGCGGGCCTGCACCGGTGGAGGTGGAGCCCGAGCCGCAGGCCGCGGCCACCGAGGTGCTGGCGTGGGACGACGACCCGGCGCGGGGCGCGCAGGCATGGCGCAGCGCTGCCCCGCTGCGCGACGTGCTGCCGATCGCACCGGGCGGCGGCGACCGCGTGATGGTGGCGGGCGCGGGCAACGGGCCGCCGCTGCTGATCTCGCGGCGCGCCGGCCGCGGCCCCGTGCTGCTGGTGAACGGCACCGGCACCTGGCGATGGTCGCTGTCGTCCACCGATCCGCTGCAGTCGGATCGGGGCCACCTGCTGTGGCGGCGCCTCGTGCGCTGGCTGAGCGAGCCCGTGCAGGGCGAACCGCTGCGCGTGCGACCCGACCGCTGGGTGGCGTCGGCGGGTGAGCCGATGCGACTGCTCGCGACGCTGCAGGACGACGCGTTCCAGCCCGTCGCGGGCGCCACGGTGAGCGGCGAGGCGACCGACGGCGCCGGTCGTCGCGTGGCGCTGTCGTTCACGCCGCGCGAGAGCGGCTCGTACGTGGCGGCGCTCGACACGCTGCCCCCCGGGCGCTGGCGCGTGAGCGCGCGTGCCACGCGCGCGGGACGCGACCTCGGACGCGCGGGCACGGAGTTCGCGGTGGACCGCTGGAGTCTCGAAGCGCTGCGCGCCGATCCGGACACGGCCACGCTCGCATCGGTCACGCGCGCGAGCGGCGGTTCGCTCGCACCCGCGGGCGACGCCGGCGCGTGGGCGCGGCGGCTGGACGCGCGTGCGCTGGTGCGCCGCCGCACGGCGTCGAACCGGCTGTGGGAGTCGCCGTGGCTGTTCGCCGCGATCGTGGCGATGCTCGGCGCGGAATGGGCCTGGCGGCGACGGCGCGGCCTGCCCTGAGTCGCGGCGCGCGCCCGCGAAGCGCATGACGAGATGCCCGTGCCGCCGTCGACTTCCGCCGGCGGCACGTCGCTTGCGGTGAAACCGCGCGCTCCCGCATTCCGCGCCCCCGCGCCGGATGCCGCATGTCGCTCGCGCGCCTGTTCACGCTGTCGTTGACCCTGCTCACTTGTTCGCCCGCGGGCCGCGCGGTCGTCAACGAAGTGCTCTACGACGCCACCGGTGACGACACCGGCTGGGAGTTCGTCGAGCTGTGGAATCCCGGCGCCGCGCCGGTGCAGCTCGCGGGCGTGAAGCTCGAGGCGGGCGATGGCTCGGCCGCCGGCCGCTGGACGGTGCG
This sequence comes from Candidatus Eiseniibacteriota bacterium, assembly GCA_044222045.1. Taxonomy (GTDB): domain Bacteria; phylum Eisenbacteria; class RBG-16-71-46; order RBG-16-71-46; family RBG-16-71-46; genus JBGAMH01. Next base: position 2,555 of record JBGAOB010000244.1, on the reverse strand, counting down.
CTGGACCGGTGCGGCCGCGGACACGGTGCGGCCGCACGCACGCTTCGTGATCGGCGGTGCGCGCGTGAGCCCGCCGCCCGATGCGGTGGCCACGCTCGAGCTGCAGAACGGCCCCGACGCGGTCCGGCTGACGTGGCCCGACGGCGTGACCGAGGTGCTCGGCTGGGGCGTGCACGAGTTCGCGGAGTACGCGTGCGGTGCGCCGGCGCCGGACGTGGCCTCGGGCCAGTCGCTCGCGCGCGTGCCCGACGGCGCCGACGGCGGCGGCAACGCGGTGGACTTCCGCGCGGCCGATCCTTCGCCCGGGCGCGCGAACCAGTCGAATCGCGACGTGGCGGTGCGCCGCGGCTCGCTCGCGACGTCGCCGGAGCGTCCGGGAGCGAACGCACCGGCGCGACTCACGGCCACCGTCGAGAACCGCGGGCGCGAAGCGCTGCTCGCCGGCGAGGTGATGCTCCGGCTCTCGTGCGTGGCGTGGACGACGCCCGTGGCGTGGTCGGCTCCGGCGCTCGCACCCGGCGACACCGTGCGCGCCGAGCTCGAGGTGCAGCTGCCCGCCGGCACGTGGACGATCCAGGCCGCCGCGACGCTCGCCGGCGACGAGACCCCCGGGAACGACGCCGACACGCTGCGCGTGGCCGCGGGTCCGCCGCCGCTGGTGATCACCGAGATCCAGTTCCATCCCGCCGACGGCGGCGGCGAGTGGGTGGAGGTGCTCAACGCGAGCGGGCTCGACGTGGCGCTGGCGGGCTGGACGCTCACCGATCGCGGCGGCACGCGCGGGCGCACGAGCGCTGCCTTCGCGCTGTCGCCCGATTCGCTCGCACTGCTGGCGCAGGATCGCGCGGCGCTGATCGCGCGCCACCCGGGCCTCGACAGCACGCGCGTGTTCGCGCTCGCGCCGTGGCCGTCGCTCAACAACAGCGACGACTCCACCGGTGTCGCCGACGCGATCGAGACGCGCGAGCCCGGCGGCTTCCTGGCCGAGCGCGTGGCGTACTCGGCCGCGGGCGTGCCCACGGGGGTGCCGATCGAGCGCGACCAGGGGCTGTGGCGACCGGCCGCCGGGACGGAGGGCACGCCGCTGCGGCCGCCGGCTACGCCGCGCGCGGTGGCGGGCGGCTTCGCGCTGTCGCCGCGGCGCGTGCCCGCGGGCGGCGCGGTGCGCGTGGCGTGGGACCTGCCGTGGCCGCGCGCGCGTGTGAGCGTGGCGCTCTACGACCTGGCGGGCCGGCGCGTGGGCGTGCCCGCTCCCGAGGCGACGGCGCCCGCGCGCGGGGAGCGCGCGGTGTCGCTGGGCGACCTGTCGCCGGGCGTGTACGTGGCGGTGCTCACGGCGCGCGGCGACGACGGCCGCGCGTGGACCGGGACGCGTGCGCTGCGCGTGGAAGGGCGAGAGCGATGAGCGGGCGACTGCGCGCGTTCGCGCTCGCGTGGTCGATCGCCGCCGGCGCCTGCACGGCGTCCGCACAGGACTTCGCCGGCCCGCGCGCGCCGCTGGAGCCGGCGGGCGCCGCCGCACTGCTCGACGCGGGGCTCGCCGACCCGCTCGCGGTGGCGTCGTGCGAAGCGGGGCAGGCGACCTGGTGGAACACGTCCGATCTCCGCACCCGTTCGCTCGCGGCGGTGCTCGCCTGGCGATCGCTTCGACTGGCCGCGGGAGGATCGCAGACGGGCGAACCGGAACTGGGGTGGCAGAGCGGGGCGCTGGCGCTGGGCGCCGCGGACCGCGATGCGGGCCTGGCGATGCGTGCGCTTGCGCGACGCGACCTCGCGAACGGCGCACCCGGCACCGAAGCGGGCGGCGGAGCGTGGGTGCGCCTGGCCGACGGCCTGAGGTTGGTGGCGAGCGCGCCCCAGCTGTGGACGCGCGGCGCATCGCCGCCGCTCGTGCGCCCGATGACGGCGGGGCTCGCCACCGACGGCGGGCTGGCGTCGGCGTGGCTCGCGGTCGAGGCGCCACGCGCGGGCGCCGCGGGCGAGCGACTGCTCGGGGCCGCGGTGGACGCCGGTCCGGCGCGCGTGTGGGCGGAGGCGCGCGGCGCACCGTGGCGCGCCGCGCTCGGCGTGCGCGTCGGCGCCGGGCGGCTGCATGTGAGCGCGCGCGTGGAGTCGCATCCGGCGCTCGGAGAGACCGTGATGCTGGCGCTGGCGCTGCGGCACTCGCCGGAGGTGCGGTGAGCGCCCGGCCCCGGCGTGCGTTCGCGCGCATGGTGGGCACGGTCGCGCTGGCGGCCGTCGTCGCGGGCGCCGCGCCCGGCGCGCGGGCGCAGGCGTGGCAGCCACCGCCCGAAGCGCCCGCGGACGGCGACTGGGAACTGGAACGCGCCGACACGCTCGCCGACGGCGCCCTCGAGGTGGACCTCGCGGCCACCGGCGCGCGCGGGGAATCACCCCGGCGGGCGCGGCGCGTGCGCTTCCGCGGCGGCGGCACCGACGGCGCGCTACGCGACGGCGACGATCCGCTCGCGGGCGGCGACCTGGAGACACCCGCCGCGGGTGGCCAGCTGCGCGTCGGTCGGCTCGCGCCGCGCTGGGGGCGCGGGCTGCTGCTC
>JBGAOB010000243.1:0-8143 GCA_044222045.1 Candidatus Eiseniibacteriota bacterium | reverse complement strand
GGAGGCGCACACGTACTCGCCGCTCGGGTTCACGTCCACGCCGTGCGGGCTCTTCGGCACGGGGAACAGGTAGACGATGCCGGGGACCTTCTCGGGATCCAGCACGGGCGCGCCGCCGATCATGGTGGCCTTGCCCTCGTCCACGGCCTTCTGCGCCGCACGCCAGTCCACCGCGGCGATGTAGTCCATCTCGTTCTGCGACGCCTTCACCTCCAGCGAGTCGTGCGCCATTTCGCTGTTGTAGCAGGTGAAGAACTGCCAGCCCTCGCTCGGGCCCTTGCCGGCGTCGGAGAGGTCCCAGTCGAACGGCGGCATCAGGATCTCGAAGCCCATCGACATCGTGCCGTCCTTCGGATCCACCTTCACGCCGGCGACGATGCCGCGGAACTCCCCGGCGTAGTCCTCGACGCGCGCCGGCCGGTTCGGCACCGGCACCGAGAAGCGCGACGCCGCGAACACGTACTCGGTGTTCGGCGTCGGGAACGGGCACGCGTGCGCCGCCGAGAGGTTCGGGATCGGCCCGAAGATCTGGCGTGTCTTGAAGTCGCTCAGGTCGATGCGCGCGATGCGGGCGCTGACCATGTCGTTGATGAACAGCCAGCGTCCGTCGTAGTCGCCGTTCGTTTCGGACAGGCCCGGATGATGCGCGTCGCCCCACGTGCGGCCGCCGAGCATCTCCTTGGATTCCTCGTCGTAGCCGTAGCCCACGGCCGGTTCGGGCGTGAACACCGGGATCGTGGTGATGTGGCGGCACGACGGGAACCCGTACACGTAGATGTTGCCGTGGTGTCCGCCCGACAGGAACCCGTAGTACGCGTCGTGTTCGCCGGGCTTCACGTACACCTTCTGCGCGGCCGACCCGGACGCGGCGCTGCCGCCGCCCTTGGAAGCCATGCAGCCCGCCATCGCCGCGATCGCCGCCACGCCGACGGCCACCGCCACGGCCCGCCCCACTGCTCGTCTGGTCATCGTGCTCTCCTGTGGTGTCGGCCGCGGGTCGTTCGCCCGGGCCGGGGGCCGACTCAGCGGTCCTTGCTCTTGAAGAACTCGACGACCGCGGCCGCTTCGTCGGGGGTGAGGCCCTGCTTCGGCATCTGCAACATGAACTTGGCGAACAGGTCCCGGGAGATCGGGTCCTGCTTCGTCATCACGTCGGGGTGGAGGATCTGGGCTTCGATCCACTTCGCCGTGCGTCGCTTGCTCACGCCCGCGAGGTCGGGCCCCGTGGCCTTCTTGCCGAACGTGTGGCAGGCCGTGCAGCCCTTGGTGGAGAAGAGCTTCTCGCCGGCGGCGGCCTTCGATTCGTCCACGGGCGAGTCGGCCGCGCGCGGGCCGGAGTCGAGGTCGGCGGGCGGCGTCCACGCGCCCGCGTCGGTGGAGGCACCGGCCGACGGCGACGACGGGGCGGGCGTGCTCTCGGGCGAGGAACCGCCCTTGGAGCAGCCCGCCGTCACGGCGGCGGCCAGCAGCAGGGCGACGAACGGCGGGCACACGTGCTTGTTCATGACTTCCTTTCGGCGGCGCGACGCGGCGCGCGCGGCGCGCGCCGCTCTCGGGGTTCGGGGACGGGACGGAGACGAACTCCGCGAGCCAGTGACAGCGCTCGCGCGGCCCGCGGATCGAGGATCCGCTCGGCCATCTCGAAGACCGCGGTCTCCTCGCGGTGGATGTGCAGGCGCAACAGGTCGATGAGATCGCGCAGCTGCACGGCGACCTGTTCGTCGCGGGCGGCCGAGCGCGGCCGCGCGAGCGTCGTGGCGAGGCCCGCGAGCAGGCAGCGCAGCTCGACGTGATCCTCGGCGAGCGGCGCCAGCGTGACGCGCGCTTCGGGCAGCAGGTCGCCGAGCAGCGGGTAGAGCAGCGCGTCCTCGGCGGTCATGTGCGGACGGAGTGCGAATTCGGCCGCACCACCATCGCAGCCAGGCGCGTCTCGGCGTGCGGGACGAGTTCGTGCGGCACCGCGAACACCTCGCGCTCGGTGACGGCCAGCAGCTGGAGCACGCGTGCGTGGTCGCGGCGGAAGCCGTCGAACAGGCGCGGGGCAGGGCGGCGCGCGGGGCGGGTGACGCGGGAGGCGCTCTTCATCACGGCGGAAGCATCGGGCCCGCGGGGCGGTCCCGGTCATGACCGGCATCAGCCCGCGAGCGATTTCCTCCGGGGCGCGGATTCCCCGCAGGTCCATGCCCGCGGCGTGATTGGCCCGAATCGCCGCGACGGCGACATGACGTGCGTCATACGCGGGCCTGCGCGAACGTGCGAGCGTGCTCGCAGAGTTCCGTTCCGAGCCTCGCCCGTGCGAGGATCGCGGCCGCTTCGGAGTTCGAGCCGGGGCGGGGGCGCCGCGAACGAAAGGGGAAGTCGGCATGTCCGAGATGCGTTCCGAGCGCATCGTCACCGCCGTGCGCTCGCTGCCCATGTTCCGCGGGCTGTCGCCGGACGATCACGCGCGCATCGCCGCGCTCGCCAGCCTGCGCGATCACGCGCGTGGCGACGTGCTGTGGAACATGGGCGATCCCGCGGACGCACTGACGGTGGTGGTGCGCGGGCGCGTGAAGATCGTGCGGCACGCGGACGCGGGCGACGTGATCCTGGAGATCTTCGGCGAGGGCGAGCCGGTGGGTGCGATCGCCGTGTACAACTACATGCCTTACCCGGCGGCCGCGATCGCGATGGAGCCGACCACGGTGCTCACGATTCCGCGCCGCGAGTACTTCGAGCTGCTCGACCGCAATCCCGACTTCGCGCGCTCGATCATCCGCGAGCTCACGCGACTGACGCTCGCGCTCACGCACCGGATCGAGGAGATGCGCGGCATGCGCGTGGAGTGCCGCATCGCGCAGCTGTTTCTGACGCTCGCCGACCGCATGGGACGCGAGACGCGCGAGGGCATCGAGATCCCGATCCAGCTCTCGCGCCAGGAGGTCGCCGACATGGTGGGCACCACCGTGGAGAGCGCGATCCGCGTGATGAGCCGCTGGGGCCGCGAGGGCGTGCTCGTGACGGGCGAGAAGCGCTTCGTCCTGCCGTCGCGCGAGCGGCTGCGCGAGGTGGCCGACGCGCCCGCGGCGAGCGCCGGCGGGAAGCCACTCTGCTGACGGGGAACGCCGCGCCTGCCGCGCGCGGCGCACTCCGCTAATCTGCGCGGGGCTGCGCGTGACCGCTCCGGTCGTGCGCGCCGATCCGTTCATCCCGAGGAATCCATGAGCACGCTCGTTCCGCCCTCGACTCCGCCGGGCGCCGGGCCGGCCGCTTCGTCGCGGCCGGGCTCGAGCCTGGATGCCGTCTTCCGTCCGCGATCCGTGGCCGTCATCGGTGCGTCGCGCGAACCCGGCAGCATCGGCGGCATCATCTTCGCGAACCTGCTGAAGCACGGCTTCACCGGCGCCGTGTACCCCGTGAACCCGAAGGCGGCCTCGGTGCAGTCGGTGCGCGCCTACCCGTCGATCACCGACGTGCCCGACCCGGTGGACCTCGCCGTGATCGTGGTGCCGTGGCAGCTCGCGCTGGGCACGCTCGAGGCGTGCGGCCAGAAGGGCGTGCGCGCCGCGGTGATCATCACCGCCGGCTTCAAGGAAGTGGGCGGCGAGGGCGTGGAGCGCGAACGCGCGCTCGTCGAGTGCGCGCGCCGCCACGGCATGCGCATCGTGGGCCCGAACTGCCTGGGCGTGCTGAACACCGAGGCGGGCTTCCAGCTGGACGCCACGTTCTCGCCCATCCATCCGCCGGCGGGCCACGTGGCGTTCTCGTCGCAGAGCGGCGCGCTCGGGCTGGCGATCCTCGAGACCGCGCTGGCGCTGAACGTGGGCATCTCGCAGTTCGTGAGCGTGGGCAACAAGGCCGACGTGTCGGGCAACGACCTGCTCGAGTTCTGGGAGCACGACGAGAACACGCGCGTGATCCTGCTGTACCTGGAGTCGTTCGGAAACCCGCGCCGCTTCCGCGACATCGCGATGCGCGTGGGCCGCACGAAGCCGATCGTGGCGGTGAAGAGCGGACGCACGCGCGCCGGGCAGCGCGCCGCGGCGTCGCACACCGGCAGCATGGCGGGCGCCGACACCGCGGTGGAGGCGCTGTGCGCGCAGGCCGGCGTCATCCGCACGAACACGATCGAGGAGCTGTTCGACGTCGCGATGGTGCTCGCACACCAGCCGCCGCCGCGCGGGCGCCGCGTGGCGATCGTCACGAACGCGGGCGGCCCCGGCATCATGGCGAGCGACGCGTGCGAGACGCACGGGCTGGAGATTCCGTCACTTTCCGAGGACACGCTGAAGGCGCTGCGCGAGTTCCTGCCGCCCGAGGCGAGCACGCGCAACCCGGTGGACATGATCGCGTCGGCGACGCCCGCGTCGTTCGAGAAGGCCACGCGGCTGCTGCTGTGCGATCCGAACGTGGACGCGGTGCTCACGATCTTCGTGCCGCCGATCCCGACGCTCGCGCAGGAGACCGCCGACGGCATCGTGCGCGGCGCGAAGGCGGGGCTCGCCGATCTCGCGGCGCGCGGCGAGCCGGCGAAGCCCGTGCTCGGCTGCTTCATGGGCGTGCACGGCGTGCCGGGCGGCGCGAAGCCGGTGCGCACGGGAACGATCCCCTCGTTCAGCTTCCCGAGTCGGCGGCGATCAGCCGGCGCAGGCGGCGAAGTGGAGCCGCTGGCGCGAGCAGCCCGCGGGCACGGTGGTGAAGCTGGACGACGTGGACCCCGCACGCGCTCGCGCCGCGATCCGCGCCGCGCTCGCGCGGCCCGCCGGCGGCGACCCCGCGGCCGCGCGCTGGTTCACGCCCGACGAGACGCAGGAAGTGCTCGCGGCCTACGGCGTGCGCACGCCGGCGAGCGCGTTCGCGCCACGGCCGAAGCCGCCGCCGCCGCCGCGGACCGCATCGGCTACCCGGTGGCGCTCAAGCTCGCGTCCGACACGCTCACGCACAAGACGGAGGTCGGCGGCGTGGCGCTGGACCTGCGCAGCGCGGACGAGGTGGAGGACGCGTTCGTGGGCATGCAGCGCCGGCTCGCGAACTCGGGCCTCGAGGGTGCGATGCGCGGTGCGCACGTGCAGGCCATGGCGGGCTCCGGGCTCGACACGCTCGTGGGCGTCACGCGCGATCCGAGCTTCGGGCCGCTCGTGGCGTTCGGCCTGGGCGGCACGCTCGTGGAGCTGATGGGCGACGTCGTGTTCCGCGGCGCACCGATCACCGACCGCGACTCGCGCGAGATGGTGCGCGCGATCCGCGGAGCGAAGATGTTCGGCGGCTGGCGTGGTGCGCCGCCCGCGGACGTGGCCGCGATCGAGGCGACGCTGCTGCGCATCTCGCAGCTGGTGAGCGACTGCGCCGAGATCGCCGAGATGGACGTGAACCCGCTGCGCGTGTTCGAGCCCGGCCAGGGCGCAGTCGCGCTGGACGCGCGCATCTCGGTGCGGGCGGTCTGACGTCCGCGCGTCCCGCGGCGCGAACACGCGACGGCCGGAGCGACGGGATCGCTCCGGCCGTTCGCGTCTCGCGGGTGCATCGCGCCCGGAAGCCGCCTTCCCGGCGGTCAGTCCCCCGGTCGCACGTCTCGCACGGCCCGGAATCCCAGCGAGCCCATGCGCGCGACGGTGTCGCGTGCCCAGACCTTGCCGTCGTACACGACCATCCACACCCGCCGCGGATGGCGGGCCGGCGACGCCGTCCACCAGTAGATGATGGGCGAGTGCGGATCCCAGAGCGGCGTCTCCTTGTCGGGCGCGATCCGGTAGGCGGCGGTCCCCGTCTCGGCATTCCACTTCCCGTCGCACGGCTGCCCGCGGCGGCGCGCGAAGCGAACCACCTCGTCCACGCGCGGCAGCCGCCAGGCGCCCACCACCGTGTCCGCCAGCGTGGTGCCGTCGGGCGAGAGCCTCGCGCACCGTTCGTTCGCCTCACGCCAGTTCACCCCGCCCTGCTCGGGCCAGCCGGGGCCGCGAGGCGCCCACACCAGGGTGTCCGCCCCCGCCGACAGCCGCCGCGCACCCCGCTCGCCGTCGTCGACGCGGGTGAAGTGCCGCCACGCCGGCCACACGCTGCACACGATCGCCGTGAGCAGCGGCAGGCCCACGACGAGCGAACGCGAGAGGCGCGGCGCCGGGATGCGCGCGAACGCGTAGAGCGCGGCCACGCCCGCGAGCGGCGCCCCGATCAGCACGCGACCCGCGAAGGAGTGGAAGAACCAGATCGCGAAGACCGCGAGCGCGGCGTGGAGTGCGGCGCCCAGGCGCGGCCAGCGCACCGACAGCGTGCCCAGCAGCACGAAGCCCAGTGCGGGGCCCAGGTACTGCGCGAACGCGAGCGACAGGTTCGCCCACGCGCTGCTGGCGTACATGCCCTCGTGGAAGTTCTCGAGTGCGCCCCAGTACGCCCAGAGGACACCGAAGGTCGTGGACAGCAGCACGGCCAGGCCACCCAGCACCGCGTTTCCGCGCGCGAAGCGATTCGAAGCGGGAGTTGCCATGAGGTCCTCGTGAGCTGGGGGCTCGCGGCGACTCTACCCGCGGACCGCGCGTCGTTCACGCGTCGAGAGCGCGATCGTTGCCCGTCGGGAGGCGCCCCAGGCGCGCGGCGCGCGCGGCGTCGGCGGCCGAAACACGACGGGCCGGCGCGGAGGAGTCGCGCCGGCCCGTCGGTGCTGGAGTATCGCTACGCCTTCGCGGCCACTTCCTTCGCGCGCTCGGCCATGCGGCGCTGCTCGGCCCGGGTCAGGAAGCCGACGGCCACCAGGATGAATCCGAACGACACCCAGTCCTGCATCGACGGCGGCTTCAGGTGGAACCACCACGCGAGCAGCAGCGTGGACGCGGTGCCACCGAGCAGCGACGTCAGGCGATTCACGACGCCCGCGAACGTGGCGGTGCGGCCCTCGAACATGAAGAGGAACACCGAGAAGAACGCCACCAGCGCGAACGGGATGCCCGACATGAGCGCCATCGGATCGGGCTTCAGCGACGCCTCGTGCCACGCGAGCACGCGCGGATCGCTCCAGCCGAACCACGCGGGGCCCATCGCCACGACGAACGCGGCCACGAAGATCACGCTCGACGCGCTCATCTGTTCCAGCGCGAAGAAGCTGCGGTTGTCGGCGCGGTCACCGGGCTGCCGCGTGTTCTTGAACCAGTTCATGATGTAGATCCGGATCGCGTACGCGACGATGTACATGCAGAGCACGGTCATCGCGAGCGGCTGGTGCACGAAGTCGAAGCTGCCCTGCAGGGCCGTGGGCGACACGCCCAGCACGTGCTTCACGTCCACGCCGCGCCCGGCGAGCCACGCCGCGAAAGGCGCCAGCAGCAGGTTCGTGCCCAGCGCGAGCAGCGCGAACGCGACGGCCCAGTTCTCCTCGGGCAGCACGTGCTTCTTGAGCAGGCCCTGCTGGATCTGCACGGCGTCCACGAGTCGGCTGATCACGATCACGCTGCCGCGCATGATCACCATGGCCACCATCACCGAGATCGGCAGCGTGTAGAGCAGCGTGGTGGCGGGAATGATGATCGCGGTGCACACGCCCGACGGGAAGATGAACTTCAGCTCGGCCGGCAGCGCGAGTCCCAGGAACCGGAACGTGCGGCCCGACGTGTTGCGCCACCAGCCCAGCAGCAGCACCGCGATCGTGCACAGCACCGTGCTGCCCAGCGTGTTGTTGAACAGGTACGCCATGTCGGACATGCGCGGATCGCGCAGTCCGCCGGTGAACCACTTCACGGCCAGACCGGTGCCGATGTACGAAACGAAGTACCAGCCGCAGAGCTGCAGCAGCTGCGCGGTGGTGCCCGACCTGCGGGCCGCGGGGGGCGCGCTCACGGGCGGCCTCCGGGCGTGGGGGCCAGGCGCAACTCGTTGCGCGCGTTGCGATGACGGGCGCACGCAGCGGACGGGAGCGCGCCGGACGGGAGGGGACCCCGACGGTTCGGGATGAGAGGGCAGGTCATGGGTTCACGATACACCGGCGCCGGGGCCGGGGCTTGCCGGAAATGACAAATGCCCCGGTGCGTTCTCCGCCGGACGGACACGCGAGCACGTTCTCGGCGCATCCGTCCGCGCGGTTCACCCCTCCGCGTGCTCGACCTCGATCGCCACCAGCTTGTACTCGGGACAGCCGGTGTCGCGGTCGCGGCCGCGGCCGGCCAGCGCGCCGGCC
>JBGAOB010000242.1:0-7418 GCA_044222045.1 Candidatus Eiseniibacteriota bacterium | reverse complement strand
CCCACGAGCGAATCCCGCACGCTGCTGCGGCCCATCGACGCCACGAAGATGCCGGCCGTGTAGCTGACGATGGCCGACGCGAGGAAGAACAGGCTCGCCTGCGCGAGCCCCGCCTGCCCGAACGCGAGCAGGTTCACCGACAGCCCGTAGTTGCCCGCGTTCGTCAGCAGCACGGCCAGCACGAGCGCACTGGTGCGCGTGCGCGGCCAGCCGCGCCAGCGCGCGAGCGCGAACGCGAGCGCGCCGGGCACGGCGAGGCACGCGAACGCGAAGCCCATCATGCGCACCAGCGCCGACGGTGGCACCGCGTTCTGGAGGATCACCTCCAGGATCAGGCACGGCGCGAGCACGTAGAGCGCGACCTGCGCGAGCGGCCGCGGGTCGGGGCGCACGGTCACGGCGAGCAGCCAGCCGGCGCCGGCGGTGAGCAGCACGGGCAGCAGGTTGTCCGCGAACAAGTGGAGCAGGTCCATGGTCGCAGACTAGACGGCGCTCCGGACGAACCCAAGCGTCGCGCGCGCGACCGTCGCCGTGCGGCGAACGCGAGGCGGCTCGCAGGCGGGACGCGAAGCCTTGGCCGCGCGCCCCGCCCGGGGCTCGATCAACCGCCGGCGATCGCCCCGATCACCAGGAACGGCTCGTCGCCGCGCGCCACCGCTTCGGGCAGCACCGTGTCGAGCGGCGCATGGGAAACGTCCTGCTGGCAGGCGAAGAAGCGCACGAGCGGTCGCCGCTTCGAACTGCCGTGGTCGCGCATCGTGCCGCGCAGCGTGGGGTATTTCGCCTCGAGCGCGTCGATGATCGCCGCGGGCGTGACGGGGCCGCTCACGGCCACCGTCACTTCACCGTTCACCGTGGCCAGCGTGCGGAGATGGAAGGGCAGCTGCACGCGGATCATGACAGCGTCTGCACCTCCACCGAGAGCACGGCCGGCAGGTCGCGCACGATGGCCTGCCAGTGGTCGCCGCCGTCCGGCGAGCAGTACACCTGCCCACCCGTCGTACCGAAGTAGACGCCGCACGAGTCGAGCCGGTCCACCGCCATCGCGTCGCGCAGCACGTTCACGTAGCAGTCGCGCTCGGGCAGGCCGTTGGCGAGCTCCTGCCACTCGTTGCCGCCGGTGCGGCTGCGCCACACGCGCAGCTTGCCGTCCGGCGGGTAGTGCAGCGAGTCGCTGGTGATGGGCACCACGTAGATCGTCTCGGGCTCGTGCGCGTGCACGTCGATCGGAAAGCCGAAGTCGGTCGGCAGGTTGCCGCTCACCTCGCGCCAGCTCTCGCCCGCGTCGTCGGTGCGCATGACGTCCCAGTGCTTCTGCATGAACAGCGTGTTCGGCCGGGACGGGTGCAGCGCGATGCGATGCACGCAGTGGCCGACCTCGCCCTCCTTCTCGGGCAGGAACTCGGAGTGCAGGCCCTTGTTGATGGGCTTCCACGACTGGCCACCGTCGTCGCTGCGGAACGCACCCGCCGCCGAGATGGCGATGTAGATCCGCTGGTGGTTCGTGGGGTCGATCAGGATGGTGTGCAGGCCCATGCCGCCGGCACCCGGCATCCACCGATCACCGGTGCCCTGCCCGCGCAGCCCGGTCAGCTCGTGCCACGACTTGCCGCCGTCAGTGGTGCGGAACATCGCCGCGTCCTCGACGCCGGCATAGACGGTGTCGGGATCGGTCAGCGAGGGTTCCAGGTGCCACACGCGCTTGAACTCCCAGGGATGCGCCGTGCCGTCGTACCACTGGTGCGTTCCGGTCGGGCCGTCGTACCGGAACTCGTTGCCCACGGCCTCCCAGGTCCTGCCACCGTCGTTCGACCGCTGCATCACCTGGCCGAACCAACCGCTGCACTGCGATGCATAGATTCGGTTCGGATCCACGGGCGAGCCTTTGAGGTGGTACAGCTCCCAGCCGCCGAAATGCGGCCCGTCCACCTTCCACTGCTTGCGCGCCCCGTCCGACGTCAGGATGAACGCACCCTTCCGGGTGCCGACCAGCACTCTCACACCACTCATCGCAGCATCCTCCGACATGCATGACAGTGCATGAAAGCATCCGCGGGGATCTTCTGCGGCTTGTCTACTCCATTCCCCCGACGGGGGGCCAGCACTTTCGCGCGAGAGCGGCGCCATCGGGAACCGATCGTGGACGTTCGCGGCGCTCGAGGTGAAGCCGGCACCGGGACAGGGTTGCAGGGCGCGGCGCATACCTGGGCCTGTGCGCGCAGGCTCCGCCGGCCGAGGCCGAGGTCGAGCGCCCGGGTCCGGGTCGACGGGAGCGCACGCCCGGGCTCGCCGGAACCATGCATCGCTGAGCACTCGACGGTTGCGGTGGCTGCCCGCGACCCACGCCATGGGCAACCACCCGCCGCGCCGGGTCGATCAGGGGAGCGAGATCATCCGCTTCGTGAGCGAGCGGCCCTCCGCCTGCAGCCGCACCAGGTAGAGCCCCGGCGGCAACGTGCGCCCATCGTCGTCGGTCAGCTTCACGAGCAACGCGTGCTCCCCGGCGCGCTCCGGGCCCTCGCCGAGCGTGCGCACGCGGCGCCCGCTCGCGTCGTACAGCGCGAGGCTCGCCACGCCGTCGCGCGTCAGCGTCCAGCGCAGCACGGTCGCACCGCGTGCGGGTTCGGCGTCGGCGCGGCCAGTGCAGGCGCCCGCGGGCCCGGCCGGCGGAGGCGATCACGCACTCGCCGGCCGGCACCCACGTGGCCACCGGCGACTCGTTGCCGTGCACGTCGACGGCCGTGAGCTTGTAGACGTACGCGTGGCCGGGCGTGTCCACGTAGCCCTCGCTGCCGAGCGTGGCGAGCAGCGTCACGGCTGACGGCACGAAGTCCGCGCTCGTGCCGCGGTACAGCCGGTACGACGCGAAGTCGGGCTCGGCGTTCGGCGACCACGTGAGCGTGCTCGCGCCGGCGGCGTACACGCCCGCGAACGGCGCCGGGGCGGCCGGCGCGACGTTGTCCACGGAGTAGCCCGAGTCCGGCAGCGACATCCAGTGGTGCGCGCCCAGCCAGTCGCCGGCGATCGCCTCGATCCGGTACGCCGTGCGCGGCACGCCGGCGCCGGTCGAGTCGCCGCCCGTGGGCGCCGCCATGCTGTAGCTCGCGAACTGCGCGGCTACCTGCGTGCCGGCGAGTTCCCACGCGTAGTCGGCGAGCGCGTTCTCGTCGGCGAGCAGCAGTCCGTACGCGGCCGCCTCGTCGCTGTTCGTCGTGATGCGCCGGGCCGCCGCTCCGTGCGTCGCCGCCGCGCGCGTGGCGACCGATCGCCACACGCGATACGACCCGACGCCGAACCACGGGTCGGCGTCGTACCACGCCGCGTTCCACGACACCTTCGCGTGCCCGCCCTGGTCGCCGAGCACGTCGCGCACCGAGGTGATCGCCGGCGCGCTGCAGCCCACGAGACCGTACCGGTCGAGCCGCTGCGCCATCAGGTCGTACGAAGTCGGCACGAGCAGGGCGTCCCACGTCACGAACACCCCGCCGTCGCCGTCGGATACGACCGCCGGCCGGTACTCCCCACGATCGATGGAGGAAAGCGGCACGCCGTTCGCGGTCCACGCCGCCGTTCCGATCGCGGTCACGCGCTGCGCGTAGATGTCGCGGTTCGAGGGCTGCACGCTGCGACCGCGGTCGTCGGTCCACACGATCGTCGCTCCGCCCACGCCGTCACCGACGATCGCGTCCACCGGGGAGCCGATCGACGACAGCGCCGAAACGGCCACGCCGTCCGCCGTCCAGGCGGGCGTGCCGAGGGGCCCGATGCGCTGCGCGTATGCGTCGCCGAAGCCGTCGGTGCGGTAGTCGGTCCAGGCGATCACCGCACCGCCGGCCCCATCGGCCGCGATCCGGGGCTGCGACTGTGTTCCGGTCGCACCGCACACCACGACACCCGCGGGATCCCAGCGCAGGGCGCCCCCGGCGTCGACGTGCTGCGCGAGGATGTCGTTCGTGCTTCGAACGGCCTCGGTGGCCACGAACACGCCGCCCTCGCCGTCGGCGACGCACACCGGATTGGCTTCGTTGCCGGGGTTCGTGGAGACGAGTACGCCGTTCGCGCCCCACTGCGCGACGCCCGCCGCGTTCCAGCGCTGCACGTAGACGTCGATCGGCCCCAGGTGACCATCACGGAAGCACACGATCGCGCCGCCCGCACCGTCGGAGGCGATCGTCGCCTGCATCGGGTACGGCTGGATCGTCCGCACGGGGATACCGGTCGCGCTGAGCGGCAGGGCGCCGGCTCCGGTCACGTGCTGCAGGTAGACCTGCGACGTGCCGAACGAGTCGCGCATCGCCGTGAACCACGCGCCGCCCGCGCCGTCGGTCGCGACCTGGTGGCCGTAGTCCTGGACGCCCTGGCTGTACGCGCGGATGCCGTCCGCCGTCCATTGCGCGGCGCCGGCCGAGTTCAGTCGCTGCGCGTAGTAGCCGGGGCCGAATCCAGTGGCGCGGTCGTCGCGCCACACGACCACGGCTCCGCCCGCGCCGTCGGCGACCAGGCGCGGAATGTTCTGGCTGCCGGGCGCGCCGCACACCACGACGCCGTTCGCGGCCCACTTCGGCCGGCCGAACGCGTCGAAGCGCTGCGCATAGATGTCGTAGCTGTTCGCCGGCGTGCGGCTGTCGTTCCACGCCACGATGCAGCCGCCGGCGCCGTCCGGGACGATCGAAGGGCTCTGCTGGTCTCCGGAGACGGGCGTCAGGTCGAGCCCGCCGAACACCGGGTCGTGCGGGAAGTCGGCGCGGGAAACAGCGGGAGTCGACGCGAGCAGGGCGAAGGCGAGGAGTCGGGCGAAAAGCCCCGGGCGACGCGACGGCATGAAACCTCCGGAGGGCTCGAAACGGGAGATGGATCGACCACCGGTGGAACGACGGTGGGCACCGCGCGTCACACACCGATTCCCGCGACCGGCCCGAGGCTCGCGCCCCGGGGCCCGGAAGGTCCCTCCGTGCTCGCCGCCCTCGCGCGGGAGCGACGCCGCTACTCCGCCACCGCCACGGCCATGGCCACGCGGATCATGGCGTCGAAGCTGGTGCGGCGGTCGTCCGACGACATGTGCTCCTTGCGCCGGATGTGGTCGGACACGGTGAGGATGGCGAGCGCACGCACGCCGAACTCGGCGGCCAGCCCGTACAGCCCGGCGGCCTCCATCTCGACGCCGAGTACGCCCATCTTTTCCATCACGTCGAACAGTTCGGTCTGAGGCGAGTAGAACAGGTCGCTCGAGAACACGTTGCCCACGCGCACCGGTGTCTTCTGCTCCTTCGCCGCGTGCACGGCCTGGTGGAGCAGCGTGAAGTCGGCGAGCGCGGCGAAGTCGTGGTCCATGAAGCGCACGCGGTTCACCTTGGAGTCCGTCGAGGCGCCCTGCGCGACGATCACGTCGCCGAGCATCACCGCCGGGTCGAGCGCGCCGCAGCTGCCCACGCGGATCAGGCGCTTCACGCCGTACTCGCGCGCCAGCTCCGTGGCGTAGATCGAGCACGACGGGATGCCCATGCCGTGCGCCATCACCGAGACGCGCTTGCCCTGGAACTGGCCCGTGTACCCCCACATGTTCCGCACGTCGGCGACGCGGCGCGGGTCCTGCAGGAACTTCGTGGCGATGTACTCCGCGCGCAGCGGGTCCCCGGGCATCAGGACGACGTCGGCGAAGTCCCCGGACTCGGCATTGATGTGTGGCGTCGGCACGATCTCACTCCCCCAGCAGCCAGGCGAACACGAGCGGCGCCACGATCGTGGCGTCGGACTCGATCACGAACTTCGGCGTCTTCACGCCCAGCTTACCCCACGTGATCTTCTCGTTGGGCACGGCTCCCGAATAGCTGCCGTAGCTGGTCGTGGAATCGCTGATCTGACAGAAATAGCCCCACAGCGGCACGTTCGTGCGGCCGAGGTCCTGGTGCAGCATCGGCACGACGCAGATCGGGAAGTCGCCGGCGATGCCGCCGCCGATCTGGAAGAAGCCGATCGAGCCGATGCCGTCGCGCCGCCGCGGGTGCAGCGCACGCGCGTTCGCCGTGTACCACTCGGCGAGCGTGGTCATGTACTCGATGCCCGTGCGCACGGTGTGCACGTTGCGCACGTCGCCCGCGATGACGTGCCCGGCGTACATGTTGCCGAGCGTGGCGTCCTCCCAGCCCGGCACCCACATCGGCAGGTTCTTCTCGCACGCGGCCAGCATCCACGAGTCGCGCGGGTCGACCTGGTAGTGCTTCTTCAGCCGCCCACTGCGCAGCACTTCGTACATGAACTCGTGCGGAAACCGGCGGATGCCGGCGCGGTCGGCCCGCACCCATTCGGCGAGCACGGCCTTCTCGATGCGGCGCATCGCCTCCATCTCGGGAATGCACGTGTCGGTGACGCGGTTCATGTGGCGGTCGAGCAGCGCCTGCTCGTCGGCGGGCGTGAGGTCGCGGTAGTGCGGCACGCGCTCGTAGTGGTCGTGCGCGACCAGGTTGAAGATGTCCTCCTCGAGATTCGCACCCGTGCACACGATGGCGTGCACCTTGTCGCGACGGATCATCTCGGCGAGCGACCGGCCCAGTTCGGCGGTGGACATCGCGCCGGCGAGCGTGACCAGCATCCGGCCACCGTCGGCCAGGTGCGACTCGTACCCCCGGGCCGCGTCCACCAGCGCCGCCGCGTTGAAGTGGCGGTAGTGGCGCTCCATGAACCGGGACACGGGCCCGCGCCGCGAAGGCGCATGGGTGCTTTTCGGACGAGACGTCATGTGGGCTCCCGAACGTGCGCGATGGGGACCGCGAAGCGGGCGCACGCCGAGCCGCGGGCGCCCTACGGCCCGGTGCTGCACGGGGCCGCCATCGGAACGCGGGTGGCTCGGAAGGCGGGCGACGATACCCGAGAAGTCGTTCGGGAACCAGCGTCGGCGCCGCGATCGACGCGGGTGAGATCGTGTCCTCGCGAGCTTGCCGCCTGCTCCGACCGGGTCTCGCGGAAGCGCGGGTACCCGGCGCCTCCCGAAAACGACGACGGCGGTGGGATCGCTCCCACCGCCGTCCTTCGTGGTGATTCCTCGGGGCGATTAGCCCTTGCGGACGTTCGCCGCCTGCAGGCCCTTCGGGCCACGCGTCACGTCGAACTCGACGCGCTCGCCTTCGGCCAGGGTCTTGAAGCCGTCGCCCTGGATCGACGAGAAGTGCACGAACACGTCCTCGCCACCCTCCTGGGAGATGAACCCGAAACCCTTCGCCTCGTTGAACCACTTCACGGTGCCAGTAGCCACAGAACTGCTCCTTATTGGATCCGGGCGCGAGGCCCAGATCGTCCGCCATGTACGCGGGCGGTCGCGTCCCGGTCACCTTGACCGGTTCGTCTGCTCGTCGGCCTGGGGGAAATGGAAAACGCCGCCAAGGTCGACTCGGCGGCGGCGACATGATGCTTCGCAACACATC
>JBGAOB010000241.1:0-8398 GCA_044222045.1 Candidatus Eiseniibacteriota bacterium | reverse complement strand
GTAGGCGTGCATCTCGGCGGGCGCCCAGACGAGGTAGTAGAGCTTGGCGACCGCGTGCGGCGGCCCTTCGGCCGGGTGCGCGGGGTCCGCGGCCGCGACGCAAGCGGCGGTCGTGTACTGGCAGATCGCGACGTGGTCGGGGTGCCCGTACGCGCCGTCCGGCCCGAACGACAGCACCACGTGCGGGCGCACGCGCCGGATCGACGAGGCGATGCGGGCGATCGCCTCGGGCGGGTGCACGCGGTCGAGCACGCCGTCGCCGTAGCCGAGCACCTCGATCGAGCGCACGCCCAGCACCTCGGCGGCGGCGCGCAGTTCGCCCTCGCGGATGCGCGCGAGCCCCTCGGGGCCGGGATGGTTCGGGCCGTCCTTCTCGCCGCGGAAGCGGCCGCGGTCGCCGAGCGTGGCGGTCACCAGGTGCACGGCCACGCCCTCGGCCGCGTAGCGGGCGAGCGTGCCGCCGACGCCGAGCGTCTCGTCGTCGGGATGAGCACGGCGAGGAGCCGCAGCTCGCGCGCGGAAGATGGAGTTCCGGGTGCGGGCGTCATGGCCGCGCACCAGAGCGCATCGCGCGCGCGGCGGGCGGCGAGAAACGGAACTCGCGCCCCCGGGCGCCGCGCACCGGCCGGGGCGGCCTGCTAGAGTGCCCGCCGTCCTTCCCACCCGGAGCCCCGCATGCGCTCTCGACGTCTTTCCCGTCCTGGCCACCGAACGCCTCGTGCTGCGCGAGATCGCCGACCGCGACGTGGACGCGGTGTTCGAACTCGAGAGCGACCTCGGCGATGCGCTACTGGAGCCGCCCGCTGATGCGTGAGCGCCCGAGGCCGAGGCGTCGGTGGCGCGGTCGAAGACGCCCTTCCCCGAGCGCACCGGCCTGGGGGTGCCTTTCTCGCCCGCCGCGAGGACGACCGCATGCTCGGCCACGTCGCTCTTCGACTTCGTCGAGCCGAGCGACCGCGGCGAACTCGGCTACGGCCTCGCGCGCGCGCACTGGGGCCGCGGCTACATGCACGAGGCGCTCGTCGCGGTCGTGGACTACGCGTTCGGCCCGCTGGGCCTGCGCCGCCTCGAAGCCGACACCGACCCGCGCAACGAAGCCTCCAACCGCGCGCTCGAGCGCCTCGGCTTCGTGCGCGAGGGCGTGCTGCGAGGCGCTGGCGCGTCGCCGACGAGATCTCGACACGTTCCTGTTCGGGCTGCTCGCGCGCGAGTGGCACGCGCGGCGGGCGTCCGCCAGGAACGAAGCAGGCCCGCGCCGCGGGCGGCGAGCAGGATCGCGTACCACTCCTCGCGGCTCAGTTCGAGCGCGTCCGCGCGCACCGCGTCGCGGATGCGGTCCGGGTGCACGCTGCCCACGACCGGGACGATGCCCGCCGGGTGGCGGAGCAGCCACGCCAGCGCCACCACGGTGCGGCTCACGCCGTGCCGCTGCGCCGCGGCGTCGAGCGCCGCCAGCACCGCGGCGTGCACGGACGCGCGCGGATCGCCCGGTCGGGCGCCGCGCCGTCGCCGAGCCGGCCGCCCGCGAGCGGGCTCCACGACACCGGCGTGACGCCGAGCTCGAGGCACTGGTCGAGCGTGCCGTCCTCGAACGGCTCGAGTCGCAGCAGGTGGACCTCGACCTGGTTCACGCGCAGCGGCAGCGGGCACGCGCGGCGCAGCGCCCGCCACCTGCGAGGGGCGGAAGTTGCTGACGCCGAACTCGCGCACCTTGCCCGCCGCGTGCAGCTCGGCGAACGCCGCCGCGATCTCGTCCGGGTCGGCCAGGTAGTCGGGCCGGTGCAGCATGAAGAGGTCGAGCCGCTCGATCCCGAGCCGCCGCAGCGATCCCTCGCAGGAGCGCACGAGGTGGTCGCGCGAGAAGTCCCAGCGGTGCGGCGCCGCCGGGTCCGGGTCGCCCGCCCAGCGGATGCCGCACTTGCTCGCGACCAGCACGCGCTCGCGCATGCCGGGCACGTCGCGCAGCACGCGGCCGAAGATCTCCTCGCTGATCCCGTTGCCGTAGATGTCGGCGTGGTCGAAGTGCGTGTACCCCGCCTCCCACGCGGCGAGGATCGCGGCGCGGCCGCGCGCCTCCATCTCGGGCGTGAAGCGCGCGCGCTCCATGGTGCCCGCGCAGCGCATGCAGCCGTAGGCGAGCCGCGTCGACGCGAGCGGCCCGCCCCCCAGCGGTCGCGTCCTCACGCGGGCCGCGCGGCCGTGCCGCGCTGCTTCACCCACGCCGCGTACAGGAACGCCGCCTCGGCCGCGGCCACGACCAGCATGATCGTGACGAGGTTCGAGTTGCCGAATCCGTACGAGTGCAGGCCCGAGGCGAGCACGAAGTTGACGCCCAGGTACGTCATCAGGATCGTCCAGAACGCCGCGATCGAGGACACCGCCACGCCGAACGCGCCCATCTGCCCGTCGCTGCGCGCGTGCAGGATCGCCATGTAGGCCAGGAACGCCACGAGCGACCAGACTTCCTTCGGGTCCCAGCCCCAGTAGCGGCCCCACGAGCTCGACGCCCAGATCGAGCCGGTCATGATGCCCGCGACCAGGAAGATCGAGCCGACCATGAGGTACCAGTAGAGCAGCTGGCTCCAGCGTTCGACGGCGTCGCGCTTCGAGGCGCCGAACAGCCCCGCGCCGAGCTGCATGTGCGCGAGGAACGTGGCGATCGCGAACGTCGAGTAGCTCACCATGATGATCGGCACGTGGATCGCGAGCCACGGCGTGCCCGAGAGCACGGGCGCCATCGGGTGGATGAACGGGTCGATCGGCAGGCGGTCGAGCAGCAGCATGGTGAGCGCCGACATGGCCGCGGCGTTGAAGCCCACGAGCCGGTTGCGGAACAGCACCGCGATCACGCCGAACAGCCCCACACCCCAGCCCAGGAACAGCATCGACTCGTACATGTTCGACGCGGGGATGCGGCCGGCGAGCTGCCAGCGCACCGCGATGCCCCACGTCATCACCACGAAGCCGAGCACCAGCCCCGTCAGGCTGAGCGCGCGCAGCCGCCAGCGGTCGCGCTCGAGCGTCAGGCCCGCCGCGATCGCCGCGGGCAGCAGCAGCCACCACGCCACGCCGGTCGGCCGCACGCGGTTGTATTCGATCTCCGACGCGATCTTCGCCGCCGACGGGTAGAACCCGGGCGCGCGCGGACGCAGCTGCGACTCGAGCGCGAGGTAACTGGCCGGATCGGACGGGTTCATCGGCGCCGACCAGCGCATGGCACGCTCGCCCGCGGGAATCGCGCGGATGCCCTGTCCGCCGAGGTACTCGTCGAACGTCCGCAGTCGCTCCTCGAGCTTGAGCAGCGACTTGTCCCCGGGCTGCTGCGGCTCGTCTCGCTCGGCGCGCTCGAGCGCCGGCCCGAACGCCGCGCGCAGCCGGTCGCTGGCGAGCAGCTGCGCGAAACTGGCGTGCCGCGCGCCCGTCGCGCCCATCAGCGCCGCGACGTGGCCGTCGATCTTGACGCACGGCTCCTCGAGCCAGCCGTGCTGGTCCATGGTCCAGCCCATCACGGTCGCGACCGGGTCCTGCCCCTGCCAGCGCTGCGTGCCGGTCACGGCGCGCACGGCCTCACGGGCCTGCGTGTCGAACGGCTCGCGCCCGTCGTGCTGCACGGGCGAGCGGCGGAGCGTCTCGATCGCGCCCGCGAACGGCAGCGCCGCCGGCCCGTGCGCGTGCGGCTCCGCCGCGTGATCGTACTGCGCGAGCGCCGGCCGCCCCGCGAACGCGAGCAGCGCCGCGCCGACGGCGAGCGCCGCCGCACCGCGCACCGCGCCGCGCGCGTCGGCGGCCATGCGGAACTGGGCGATGCGCGTGACCAGCACGACCAGCATGCCGAGCACGAGCAGGTAGTAGCCCCAGAACACGATCGGCTGCCCGGGGTGCGCCGAGACCGACAAGATCGTGCGCTCGCGGCCGTCCTCGATCTGGTAGCTCGACTGGAAGAACCACCAGCCGCCGTACGCGAGCGGCTGGTTCATCTGGATCACCGCCGGCTTTTCGCCGCCGCCCGCGGGCAGCACGGTGACGCGGCTGCGGAACTGCGCGGGGCGCATCGTGCCCAGGTAGTACTCCATCTCGTACGCGTCGAGCCGCACCGCGAACGGCAGCCGGTAGGGCGTGTCGGCCTTGCCGTGCTGCAGGCGCACGAAGTCCTGCGCCGTCTCGCCTTCCCAGAGCGGCAGGCGGCCTTCGATGCCGCTGGTCGCCGACACCACCGCGCCCGCCATGACCACGAGCATCGACGCGTGCGTGACCAGGAAGCCCAGCCAGCGGTTGCGCGGGAAGCGCTCCCAGAGCGCGGCCACCACGTTGAGCCCGAACAGCCCCTGGAGCGCGTAGAACCACGGGGCGTAGTACACGGCGCGGGCGGCTTCGGTGCCCCGCATGGATTCGAGGATGGTGCCCGCGGACAGGACCACGGCGATGACCACGAGCAGCACCACGGTCAGCTTCAGCGAGGCGAGCGTACGGACGTATGGAGGCATGGGGACTCCCGGGTCGGTCGAGGATGGACTGCCGAGTCGCGCCCCGAGCATGCCTCACCCGGGGGCCCGGGCGCTCTGGATCGAAAGGATGCCCCCGGACGGGCCGCCGGGAGGCCGTCCGGCCGGTTCGCTCAGCCGCGGGATTCCCAGCCGGGCCGCCCGAGGCCGCGGGCCCCGGCGATGCGCAGGCAGTCGACGCAGCGATCCATGGCCGGGGCGCGGGTGCCGAGGCGCTCGCTCACGTTCGCGCCGCACAGCGCGATCGGCCAGTCCTGCTTGAGCACCAGGTGCGCCACCCGGTCCTGTTCCCCGTTCCGGTCGAGCGCCTCGTCCAGCAGCGTCGCGACGCCCTTGCCCGCAACCAAGTCATGTCCGCCCTTCGCGGCTGGTGCGCCAGCCCGGTGCGCCGCGCGGGCGCATCCTGCCACAACCGGCGGGTCACTCGTAACGCAGCGCCTCGATCGGGTCGAGCCGCGAGGCGCGGATCGCGGGCAGCATGCCGAACGCGACGCCCACGAGCGTGCAGAACAGGAGCCCGATGGCGGCCCACTCGAGCGGCACGCGCGGGTCGAAGTGCGCGAACACCGCGACCAGGTTGCCGAGCCCGAAGCCCACGATCACCCCGGCCACGCCGCCCAGGTTGCAGAGCAGCACGGCCTCGAGCAGGAACTGCGCGCGGATGCTGGCCGGGCGCGCGCCGAGCGCCTTGCGCAGGCCGATCTCGCGCGTCCGCTCGGTCACGGCGACGAGCATGATGTTCATGATGCCGATGCCCGCCACGATCAGCGCGATGATGCCGATGGTGAAGCCGGCGAGCTTCACGCCCATGCTCATCTTGTTGAACTCGGTGATCAGGCTGGCGCTGTTGTAGAAGTCGAAGTTGTCCGGCTCCCCGGCCTGGACGCCGCGCTGGCCGCGCAGGATCTGCCGCGTCTGGTCGATCGCCTCGTCCATCAACTCCATGTCCGGGCGCGCACGGTGATGTTGACCGAGCGCGCGAAGCCCTGGCGGTCGGTCAGGCTGCAGACGACGAACGTCGTCACCGGCATGAGCACAGGCGATGAAGCCGCCGCCGAACGCCGACTTCTTCTCGTCGAACACGCCCACGATCCGGTACCGGCGCCGGTCGACCAGGATCTCCCGCCCCACCGGATCCACGAACGGGAACAGCTTGCGCGCGATGGCGTGGCCGATGACCACCACGTGCGCGGCGCTGCGCACGTCGATCGGCGACAGGTTGCGGCCCTGGCCCACGAAGTGGGTGTTGTTGGGCGCGTACTCGGGCGTGCCGCCGACGATCGACAGGTTGGGGTTCGTGGTCTGCCCGTGGTACTCGGCGGTGAAGCCGAAGTCCCACAGTTCGGAGCCGACCAGGTCCACCGCGGGCGCGGCGCCGCGGATGGCGTCGGCGTTCGCGAGCGTGAGCGGCGGGCGGCGCATGGCGCGGCGGCGTTCGGCGTCCGACGCGAAGCCGCCCGCCGGCCACTTCTGCACCTGGAACGTCTGCGCCCCGAGCACGCTCATCTCGCGCTCCATGGTCGCCTGCACGAGCGAGATGGCGGTCATGACCGCGATGATCGAGGCCACGCCGGCGACGATGCCGACCAGCGTCAGCACGCTGCGCAGCTTGTTCGCGAACAGGGCGGCGAGCGCCATGGC
Organism: Candidatus Eiseniibacteriota bacterium; assembly: GCA_044222045.1. Lineage (GTDB taxonomy): Bacteria > Eisenbacteria > RBG-16-71-46 > RBG-16-71-46 > RBG-16-71-46 > JBGAMH01. The sequence continues at coordinate 2,255 of JBGAOB010000241.1, read as the reverse complement.
CAGCAGGTCGCGCGGACTCATCGGGTGGCCCCCTTCATTCCCAGCGCAGCGCTTCGATGGGATCGAGCTTGGCGCCCCGCCACGCGGCGCGACGCCCGCGGCGATGCCGGTGAGCAGCGAGACCAGGATCGCGATCGCCATGATCGGCAGCGACAGGCTGGCCGGCATCACGGTGGCGTTGAGGATCGCGGTCACGCCCGCCGAGAGCACCACGCCCGGCGCCGCCGAGCAGGCAGATGGCGGCCGACTCGAACAGGAACTGCACGAGGATGCTGCGCCGCGTGGCGCCGATCGCCTTGCGGATGCCGATCTCGCGCGTCCGCTCGGTGACCGAGACGAGCATGATGTTCATGACGCCGATCGCGCCCACGAACAGCGAGATGCCCGTGACCAGCAGGCCGACGAGCAGCACCACGCCCATGACGTTGTTGAACGTGCCGACGAGCGTGTCGAGCTTGTTGATCGAGAAGTTGTCCGGCTCGGCCGGGCGCAGCCCGCGCACCTTGCGCATCTCGCCCACGACTTCGAACTCGAGATCGGCCAGCGCCTCGTGGCTGGGCGCCTTGATGGCGAGGTTCACGTCGGTGTGACCGCGGCGGCCGCCGAAGACCCGGGCGAACGTCGTGATCGGGATGAAGACCTGCCGGTCGAAGTTGGGGCCGCCCATGAAGCTGCCCCCCTGCTTCTCCATCACCCCGACGACGCGGAAGCGGTGCGGGCCGATCTGCAGCGTGCGGTTGACCGGGTCGAGCCCCGCGAACAGCTGGTCGCGCACCTCGCTGCCGATCACGCAGACGCGCTTCTTGAACGCGAGGTCGAACGGCATCAGGAACCGGCCGCTCTGCGGCTGCGCCGCCGAGACCAGCGACTGCTTCTCGGTGGTGCCGATCACCGGCACGTCCTCGAGCGAGCGCGCGGCGTAACGGATGTCGGACCGCGAGTCGAGCGTCGGGTTGACGATCGCGCGCCCGCGCAGGCGCGCGTCTCGAGCGCCCGCGCCTCGCGCAGGTCGAGTCCCGGCCGGTTGCGGTAGCGGAAGAAGTCGTCCATCACCACCCACGGCATGCGCGAGACGTAGATCACGTCCGTGCCGACCGCGGAGAAGCTCTCCCGGAAGCGGTTCTGCAGGCCGTTCACCGCCGTCATCGTGGTCACGACGGCGACGATGCCGATGATGATCCCGAGCGTGGTCGCGCCGCGCACCTTGTTGGCGGCGAGCGCGGCGAGCGCGATCCGGAGCGATTCCTGCAGCAGGGTGAGCGTGCGCATGGCGTCCGCCCGCTAACCGCGCGTGGATTCCCCGCCCGCCTTGGCGGGCTTCTGGTCGTTGTCCACGCGCACGACGGCGCCGTTCTCGAGGTCCTTGGAGATCGCGCGGTAGCTGCCGGAGACGACCTCCTCGCCCTCCTCGAGGCCGGCGAGGATCTCGATCCGGTCGTCGCTCTGGATGCCGGTCTCGACCTGGCGGGCGACGGCCTTGCCGTTCTCGACCACGAACACGACTTCACGAAGCCGTCCTTGTCGGGCTTGAAGCGCGCCTCGGCGTCCTTGCGCTTCTCGCCCTTGCGAACCAGCTGGTCCACGGTGCGCAGCGCGACGCACTGCAGCGGCACGCCCAGCGCCTTCGGGTTCGTGTGCGTGACGATGTCGGCGCTCGCCGTCATGCCCGGGCGCAGCGTCTGGGGCGGCTTCGCGATGGCGATCTTGATCTCGAACTCGGTCTTCTGTTCGGCGGTGCCGCTCGCGCTGGCGTTGGCGCTGCTGCTGATCTCGGACACCTGGCCGTGGAGCGGTTCGGACACCAGCGCGTCGGCCTGGATCTCGGACGCCTGGCCCTTGCGGATCGCGACGATGTCGTTCTCGTCGACGTTGACCTGCGCCTCCATCTCGGAGAGGTCGGCGATGATCATGATGACGTCGGCCTGGAACTGCGACCCGAGCGCGATCTCGCCGGCCTCCTTGTTGAGCTCGCTGACCGTGCCCGCCATGGGGGCGTAGATGGTGGTCTTGGAGAGGTCGTCGCGCGACTGCTTGAGCGCCGCCTTCGCCTGCGCGACCTGCTCCTGCGCCGACTTGTAGCGGGCGTCCTCGACCTGGAAGGCGGTCTGCTTCGCGTCGAACTCGGCCTGCGACTGCAGCTCGCGGGCGAGCAGCTCCTTCGCGCGCGCCAGCTCCTTCTGCGCCTGTTCGAGGTTCTGGCGCACGAGGGTGGCGTTGGCCTGCGCCGAGCGCACGTTGGCCTCGGCGCTCTCCAC
>JBGAOB010000240.1:0-7350 GCA_044222045.1 Candidatus Eiseniibacteriota bacterium | reverse complement strand
GGCTCGTGCGCCAGATGCTCACCGAGAGCCTGCTGCTGTCGCTGGCCGGCGGCGCGCTGGGCGTGCTGCTCGCGCAGTGGGGGCTGCAGATCACGCTGCGGTCGATCCCCGAGGAGTTCCCGTTCTGGATGCACTTCGCGATCGACCCGCTGGTGCTGTCGTTCACGGTCGCGCTGTCGGCGATCACGGGCGTGGTGTTCGGCCTGGCGCCGGCGATGCACGCCACCAACGCCGACCCGAAGCGCGTCCTGCACGAGGGCAGCGCGGCGTCCGGCGACAGCCCGGCGCGCCGGCGGCTCCGCGACGGGCTGGTGGTGGCGGAACTGGTGATGGCGGTGGTGCTGCTGGTGGGTTCGGGGCTGATGGTGCGCAGCTTCCTGCGCATGGCGGGCCAGCAGAGCGCCGTGCGCTCCGAGGGCGTGCTCACCGGCACGATCACGCTGCCGTACGCGCTGTACCCCGAGCCGGCCCAGAAGGCGCGCTTCGTGCGCGAGTTCCGCGCGGGCGTGCTGCGGCTCCCCGGGGTGCGCGACGCCGGCGCGGCGCTCAACCTGCACCTCGGGCACTCGCAGTGGACGATGTCGCTCCAGCGCGAGGGCAAGGACGGCAACGAGCCGCAGAAGTGGCCGCAGCTCGCGTTCAACGTCGTGACGCCGGGCTACCTGGGAACGATGGGCATCCCGCTCCAGCGCGGCCGCGATCTCCTCGACTCCGACGACGAGGACGCGCCGCGCGTGGCCCTCGTGAACGCCGCCGCGGCGCGCACGCTGTGGCCCGGCGAGAATCCGCTCGGCAAGCGCTGGCGCTACGACCTCTCGGATTCCGCGAACTGGGTGACCGTGGTCGGCGTGATCCCCGACGTGCGGCAGCGGGCGAACGCCGACGAGCAGTACGTGGCGGAGATCCTCGTGCCGCACGCGCAGCGCTCCGAACAGTCGCTCACGTGGACCATTCGATCGTCGGTCGCGCCCGGGCCGCTGGCGGCCGCGCTCCGCGGGCTGCTGCGCGAGCGCGACCCCGACGTGCCGCTCTACAACGTGCGCACGTTCGCCGAGCACGTCCGGCACTCGATCTGGCAGGTCCGGATCTACTCGCAGCTGCTCGGCGTGTTCTCGCTCCTCGCGATGCTCATCGCGGCGCTCGGCATCCACGGCGTGATGGCGTACACCGTGGCGCAGCGCACGCGCGAGATCGGCATCCGCATGGCGCTCGGCGCCGCGCGCCACGACGTGCAACGGCTGGTGGTGGGGCAGGCCATGCGGCTCACGCTGCTCGGCATCGGCCTCGGCGCGGCGGCGGCGTTCGGGCTCACGCGTTTCATGGCGAACCAGCTGTTCGGCGTGCGGCCCGACGATCCGCCCACGTTCGTGACCGTGGCCGTGATCCTGGCGTTGTCCGGGCTCGTGGCCGCGTGGATTCCCGCCGCGCGCGCCACGCGCGTGGACCCGGTCGTGGCGCTGCGCGCCGACTGACACTCACGGAGGCCCCATGGACGTGCTGATGCAGGACCTGCGCTTCGCGCTCCGCTCGCTCCGCCGCGCCCCGGGCTTCTCGGCGCTCGTCGTGGTCATCCTGGGCCTGGGCATCGGCGTGAACGCGATGATGTTCAGCATGGTCTACGGCATCCTGTACCGGCCGTGGCCGCTGCCCGAATTCGATCGTGTCGTGCGCATCATTCAGCGCACGCCGACGGGCGGCGACGACGACCAGTACAACCTCGGTTACCCGACGTTCGAGGACATCCGCCGCCGCGCGAAGTCCTTCGAGGCGATCGGCGCGTTCTGGGACCACAATGCGTTCGTGGTGATCGATCGCGACGTGGAGCGCATGTACGGCGCCACCGTCACGGCGGGGCTGTTCGACGCGCTCGGTGTGAAGCCCGTGCTCGGTCGTGGCTTCACCCCGGAAGAGAACCACATCGGCAACAACTGGGGCACGGTGATCATCAGCCACCGGATCTGGAAGGACCGCTACGGCGGCCGCGCCGACGTGCTCGGCCGGACGCTGCGGCTGAACGGGCGAGTCCGCACGATCGTGGGTGTGATGCCGCCCGGGTTCGAGTGGCCCGAGTTCCAGGAGTTCTGGATCCCGATGGGCCTCGACCCGGCCACCGACACGCGCGAGAACACGTTCATGATGACCGCCGCGCGGCTCAAGCCCGGCGTGAGCGTGAAGCAGGCCGACGCCGAGGTCGCGGCGATCGTCGCGACCACCATGCGGGAGTACCCGCCCGGCATGCGCGATCTGCGCACGCACGCGATCGGTTGGGCCGAGAACTGGGCGCACAGCGTCCGGCCCATGATGATGCTGATGTTCGGCGCCGTGGTGTTCGTGCTGCTGGTGGCCTGCGCGAACGTCGCGAACCTGCTGCTCGCGCGCGCCACGTCGCGGCGCCGCGAGATCGGCGTGCGGCTGTCGCTCGGCGCCTCGCGCGGGCGCATCCTGCGCCAGCTGCTCACCGAGAGCCTCGTGCTCTCGGCGGCCGGCGCGCTGCTGGGCGTGCTGCTGGCGCATCTCGGAAACCGGATCTGGATCTCCGCGATCCCGATCGAGAAGCCGTTCTACATGAACTTCGACATCGACGCGCCCGTGCTCGCCTACACGGTGGCGGTGACGGTGGCGGCGACGCTGCTGTTCGGTCTCGCGCCCGCCGTGCACGCCACGGACCTGCACCTGACCGAGGCATTGCGCGACGGCGGGGCACAGGCGGGCGGCTCGGCGGGGCGCCACCGCATGCGCAGCGTGCTCGTGGTGGCCGAGGTCGCCCTGTCGCTGGTGCTGCTGGTGGGCGCGGGCCTGTTCCTGCGCAGCTTCTTCCGCGTGGTGGAGCGCGGCCAGACACTGCGCACGGAGAACATGCTCACCGCGCAGGTGCTGCTGCCGTTCGCGTCGCACCCCACGGACTCGGCGAAGGTGGCCTACTTCAGCCAGCTGCTGCCCGCGCTGCGGACGCTGCCCGGCGTGAAGCGCGTGTCGGCCGTGTCGCTGCTGCCGCTGAACCGCAACTCCAACGTCAGCGCGGTCACGTCGTCGCGCCAGCCCGACCTCAAGGCGAGCGAAGCGCCGCGCAGCAACCAGAGCAGCGTGTACCCGGGCTACTTCGAGACGATCGGCATCCCGCTGCTGCGCGGGCGCGACTTCACCGACGCCGACCAGACGCACAGCCAGCGCGTGGTGATCGTGAACCAGGCCCTCGCGAAGCGCCTGTGGCCGGGCCGTGATCCGATCGGGGAGCGCCTCAAGTTCGTGGGCCAGCCCGATTCGATCGGCTGGTTCACCGTGGTGGGCATGGTCGGCAACGTGACGCAGAACGTGGAGGGCACCACGCTCGAGCCGAGCCTGTTCGTGCCGCATCCGCAGAACACCGACCAGACGATGACGCTGCTCCTGGAGTCGCCGCGCGATCCCGCGTCGCTCACCGCCGACGTGCGCCGGGTGGTGCGCGGACTGCACCCCGACGTGGCGTTGTACGAGGTGCGCACGCTGCCCGAGGCGCTGCGCTATTCGCTGTGGACGCGCCGGCTGTTCACCGGCCTCATGAGCGTGTTCGGCGTGCTCGCGCTGGTGATCGCGGCGGTCGGGCTGTACGGCGTGATGGCGTACTCGGTGGCCCAGCGCACGCACGAGATCGGCATCCGCATGGCGCTCGGCGCCGCGCACGACCAGGTGGCGCGCATGGTGGTGGCGCAGGCGTTGCGCCTGACCACGCTCGGGCTCGGCATCGGCCTGGCCGCGGCCTGGGGGCTCACGCGCGGGCTGGCGAGCCAGCTGTTCGAGATCCGTCCCGACGACCCGCCCACGTACGTGGGCGTGACGACCGTGCTCGTGCTGAGCTCGCTGCTCGCGGCGTGGCTCCCGGCGCGGCGCGCGACCCGGGTGAACCCGATGATCGCGCTGCGATCGGACTGCCGCTGGGGGAGGGCGGCGCGCGCCGCCCTCCGCGCGCCGCTTCGCGCGTGACCGGCCGCCGGCCGATGCGGCATCATGCGCGCCCATAACCGCCTCCCCGATCCCGTTCGCCCCGGAGTCGCCCGTGTTCCGTCGATTCACCCTGTTGCTGTGCGGTCTGCTGTCGTTCGCCCCGTTCGCGCACGCCGCGGACACCGACCCGAAGGTGCTCGTGGAACGCGGCTGGTACCGCCGTGCGGCCGCGCTGCTCGAACCGCGCGTCGCCGCGCAGCCGAACGATGCCCCGGCGCTCACGATGCTGGCGCAGTGCCGGCAGCAACTCGGCGATCTCGACGGAGCGTTGAAGCTCGCCGAGCGCGCCGTGGCCGCCGCGCCGAACGACGCCGACGCGCACTGGGCGGTGGCCGCGGTGTGCGGGGAGCGGGCGCAGAAGGCCAGCGCGTTGTCGCAGCTCGGGCTCGCGCGCCGGTTCAAGAAGGAAGCCGAGGCCGCGGCCCGGCTCGACCCCAAGCTGGTGCCCGCCCGTCGCGCGCTGATCCAGTTCCACTTCATGGCGCCCGGCATCGTGGGCGGCGACAAGAAGAAGGTGGACCCGCTCGTGGCCGAGATCGCCGCCGCCGACCCGATGGAAGGCTGGCTCGCCCGCGCGATGGCGGCGGGTTTCCGCCGCGACACCGTGGCCGCCGCGCAGGCTTACGAGAAGGCGGTGGTCGCCGCGCCGCAGCGTTACGAGGCGCTGCTCGCACTCGCGCAGTGGCTCGCGACGCCGGCGCGCGGGCCGGTCTCGCGCGTGGAGAAGCTCGCGAACGACGCACAGGCGGTGGCGCCGCAGCGGATCGGCAGCTACTCCCTGCTCGCCGCGGTCTACGCCTACGCGCAACGGTGGTCCGACCTCGACGCGGTGCTGGCGCGCGCCGAAGCGAACGTGCCGGACTCGCGCGGCGCGCACTACCAGGCGGCACGACAGATCCTCGCCGACGGGCACGACCCGGCACGCGCCGAAAAGCTGCTGCGCGCGTATCTCGCGGTGCCGCCCGACGGCGGTCCGTCGCACGCCGCGGCGCGCTGGCGGCTGGCGCTGGCGCTGGAGCACCAGGGCCGCAAGAGCGAAGCCGTGGCCGAACTCGAGCGGGCCGTGAAGCTCGATCCCGACCTCGAGCCGGCCAAGCGTGACCTGAAGCGCCTGCGGGGCTGAGTCGCGCGCCGCGCCCGGCCGCGCTCCAGGTCGCGGTGCGCCGCGTCCGTCGGCGATCCGGCGCGCTCGTCGCCCGACCGGGGGCCGGGGCGGGCCGCCGGGTGCCGGCCGTGCGTAGACTGCGCCCGCAAGCGCGCGGCGATCGCGCGCGTCACCCCGACTTTCGGAGACCCCCGATGCGCTGGAGATTCGTCGCGGTCGTCCTGCTGGGCGCCGTCCTTTCGCCGCTGGCCGCCGGCGCGCAGACCCGCAGCGGTCTGAACCGCGCGTGGATGGACACCACCTGCTCGCCGTGCCGCGACTTCTACAAGTACGCGAACGGTGCGTGGCTCGACACCGTGCGGATTCCGCCGTCGTACGGCGGCGTGGGCGCGGGCCGCGAGATCGCCGACCGCAACCAGGAGGCGCTGCGCCGCACGCTCGACCACGCCGCTTCGGTGGCGCGCGACCCGGCGACCGACGCCGACACGCGCAAGCTCGGCATCCTGTACTCCACGCTCATGGACTCCGCGCGCGCCGAGCGGGAGGGGCTCGCGCCGATCCAGGAGGACCTCGACCGCATCCGCGCCATCCGCACCCGCGCCGACGTGATCGCGTGGATCACCGCCCAGCACGCACGCGGCGGCTTCACGCCGTTCGACCTGCAGGCCGAGTCCGACCTGCGCGCCAGTCACTGGATCACCGCGTACCTGGCCCAGGGCGGGCTCGGCCTGCCCGAGCGCGACTACTACTTCCGCGAGGACTCCGGCTCGGTCGCGCTGCAGGCGGCCTACCGCGAGTACGCGGCGAAGCTGCTCGCGCGCGCGGGCCTCGCTCCGGCCGAGGCGGAGGCCGCGGCCGCGCGCATCTACGCACTCGAAAAGGACCTCGCGAAGTCCTCGCGCACGGCGGTGGAACTGCGCGACACCGAGAAGCTCTACAACAAGAAGAAGGTGTCCGAGCTGCAGAAGGAAGCGCCCGCGATCCGCTGGGTGGAGTTCTTCCGCGCGGTGGGTTTGAACTCGCTCGCTTCGCCCGAGTCGTCGGTCGTGGTGGCGACGCCCGAGTTCATGGTGGCGCTGAGCGGACTGCTCGGCAGCGTGCCGCCGTCCACGTGGCGCGAGTACTTCCTGTTCCACCAGGTGCAGGGCGGGGCCGGCTGGCTCGACCAGTCGCTGTTCGACGTGAACTTCGCGTTCCAGTCCCGCCTCACCGGCGCGCGCGCACCGCAGCCGCGCTGGAAGCGCGCATCGCAGGTGTGCGACTTCGCGATGGGCGAGGCGCTCGGCAAGGCGTACGTGGCCGAGAACTTCGGCCCCGAGGCCAAGCGGCGCATGAACGAGCTGGTGGACAACCTGATGGGGGCGTACCGCGACCGCATCGGCCAGCTCGACTGGATGAGCGACGCGACCAAGGCGAAGGCGATCGAGAAGCTGTCCACGATCCTGCGCAAGGTCGGCTACCCCGACACGTGGCGCGACTACTCGGCGCTCGCCGTGAACGCCGACGCGTCGGGCCTCGCGAACCTGCGCGCGGCGTTCCGGTTCGAGCACAAGCGCCAGCTCGACCGGATCGGCCGCCGCAAGGACCGCAACGAGTGGGAGATGAGCCCCGCCACGGTGAACGCGTACTACAACCCGCTCGTCAACGAGATCGTGTTCCCCGCCGGCATCCTGCAGACGCCGATGTTCGATCCCACGGCCGACGACGCCGTGAACTACGGCGGCATCGGCATGGTGATCGGGCACGAGATCACGCACGGGTTCGACGACGAGGGGCGCAAGTTCGACTCCGTCGGCAACATGACCGACTGGTGGACGAAGGAGGACGCCGACCGCTTCGAGGCGCGCGCGAAGCAGGTGGTGGAGCAGTACGACGGCTTCGTGGGCGTGGACACCGTGCACGTGAACGGTTCGCTCACGCTGGGCGAGAACATCGCCGACCTGGGCGGCATCACGATCGCGTACTACGCCTACCAGCGCTCGCTCGGCGGCAGGAGCGCGCCGGTGATCGACGGCTGGACCGGCGAGCAGCGCTTCTTCATGGGCGTGGCGCAGGCGTGGCGGCAGAAGATCCGCGACCAGGCGCTGCTCACGCGCCTGCGCACCGATCCGCACTCGCCGCCGTACTGGCGCGTGAACGGACCGCTCACGAACCTGCCGGAGTTCACGCGCGCGTTCGGCTGCAAGGCGGGCGACGCGATGGTCCGCGCGGAGCGCATCTCGATCTGGTGACCGTGCCGGCGCTCCGCCGTGGCCCGTGCCGCG
>JBGAOB010000239.1:0-7416 GCA_044222045.1 Candidatus Eiseniibacteriota bacterium | reverse complement strand
CCTCGGCCCGCACACGGGGCCTCGCGAAATGGCCGCACGCCAAGAAAAGCCCTGCTGGCACACGCTCTGCAGTTCTCACCGGCGAGGCGACTCGAGCGAGGGCCATGGCCTCGCGGGCACGGTGCCGGGTCGGCCATCCGGGGGTTCCATGCACGAAAACCGCGGTTCTTCGAAAGCGCAGTCGAAGACACCAGCCCGACGCGGAAGCTCGCGCGAGCGAGCCGGCAGTCGGAGGGGCACCCGAGATACGGCGCGGAGCGAGGAGCGACCTCCTCCGGCGTGAACGGCGATGTGACATCACGAAGAGCAGCGGCGGCGACCGTGAGGATCGCCGCCGCTTCGTGTTCGGGGGCGCCGGGCGCGTCGTTCAGCCGCGCGCGGCGCGCATCGCCGCCATCTCTTCGCGATTCGGTCCGAACAGCCCCGGTGCCCGACCGCCCGCGAGACGGCACATCAGCGACAGCTGACCGCGGTGGTGGATCTGGTGGTACAGGATCGAGTTCCACAGCACGAAGCTGATGCTCTGGTCGCTGCCGTCGAAGAACTTCATCGTCCGCGACAGGTCGGCGGCCGTCAGGTGCGCGAGCCGCGCCTTCGACTCGCCGTGGATGCGCTCGAAGCCCGGCGCCAGTTCGGCGATCGTGCGCGGGCGCTCCAGGCCGGGCATCGGCACGCCGGGCTGCATGAAGCCCTGCGCCACGAACGTGGACACGCGGCCCTCGGCCTCGGCCAGGTGCCACGCCAGCTCGCCGAGCGAGCGGCCGCCGGCGTCGGGGCGGAAGTCGTACTGGTCGGTGGGGAGCGCGCGCAGCAACGCGGCCGACTTCGCGGCCTCGCGATCCCAGGTGGCGAAGAAGCCCTGCAGTTCGTCGGAGATCATGGTGGTTTCCTTTCGGCGGGGATGCCGGGCAGCCTAGCGGCGCTCAGCGGCGGGTTCCATGCCGAAATCGGCCGTCGCGACGAGCGGCGGCGAGCCGAAGCCCGCCACCGCTCGCGTGAAGTTCGGCGTCAACGCGCCAGCACGAAACTCCGCGTCGCCGTGCGGTCGCCCGCGTGCAGTCGCACGAAGTAGACGCCCGGCGCCGAGCGCCCGCCCGAGTCCGCGCGACCCTTCCACTCGAACGTGTGCTCGCCCGCCGGCAGCACGCCGTCCTGCAGCGTGGCGACGTGACGGCCGCTCACGTCGCACACGGTGAGCGCCACGCGCTGCTCGTGCGGCACGACGAGCGCGAAGCGGGCCGCCCCACCGCCGGAGTTCGGGAACGGCGGACGCGCGAAGTCGGTGCGACCGGCCACGCGCGGCGCGGGCTCCACCGGCGGCGCGTCCACGATGCGGCCCTGCGTCTCCTCGAGCACCCACACGTCCGCGAGCCGGCTCGTCGCGCCCTGCCCGCCGAACACCACCATGCGCGTGCCCAGGGCCACTGCGCCGTGGCGCGTGCGCGCGTCGGGCAGCGTGCTCGCGGGCCTCGGATCGAACCACGCGCTCGCACCGCCCGTGCCGTTCGCGTTCGACAACGCCGTGAGCGTGTTCTTCACCACGCCCGCCGAGTCACCGCCGAAGACGAACGCACGGTTCAGCGACGCGTTCCACGTCGCGCCCTGCGAACGCCACGCGGGAGCGCTGCCGGTGGCCGGGCGCGGCGTCCACGCCGGGACGCCGCTGCCGTTCGCGGCGGACATCAGCCACTGCTCGCCGCTCGCCGCGCCGCACGTGGTGAAGCCGCCCGTCAGCAGGAGCACGTTGTTCGTCGCGTCGTACGCCGCACGCGCGGCCATGCGACCCGTGGGTGCCGTGCCCGCGGGCGCGAGCAGCGTCCACGACGGCGAGCCCGTGCCGTCGGCGCCGTTCAGCACCCACACGTCGTTCTGCTCGGCACCGCACGTGGCCGGCGTCGCACTGCCGCCGAACACGATCAGCCGGTGCGTCGCGGCGTCGAACGCCACGCCCGCGCCGCTGCGCGCGCCCGGCCCGCCCGCTGCGGTCACCGTCGTCCAGGCCGGCGTGCCGCCGAGCCCGTTCGCGTTGCTGAGCACCCACACGTCGCCGAACGCCACCGGCGTGCCCGCACCGTCGTCGCCGCCGAACACGATCAGCCGGTTGCCGGCGGCGTCGTACGCGCCCGCGGCATTGCGGCGCGCGGCCGGCGGCGTGCCGGTGGGCGCGAGCGCCGTCCACGCGGGGTCGCCGCCCTGGCCGTCGGCGTGATCGAGCACCCACACGTCGTTCAGCAGCCCCGAGTCACCCTGCCCGCCGAACACGATCATGCGCGCGTGCGCCTCGTCGCTCACCGTCACGTGCGCGTCGCGCGCGGGCGGCGATGCGCTCGCCGGCAGCAGGTGCACCCACGTCGTCGACACCACCACCAGCGACAGGCCCGTCGCCGAGTACTGCGGCTGCAGCTGCAGGTCACTGCCCACGTCGAGCCCGGTCATGGTGAAGAAGCCCGGGCTCATCGAACCGGCGGTGAGGACCGGAAAGCTCTGGCCGAGCGCCGGCGTGAAGCCGTTGACCAGCGTGACCGCGAGCGAACCGTCCACGCTCACCGCGCCCGTCACGGCGAGCTGGTCGAAGCCCGTGCCGGGAGCCGTGCCGCCGATCTCGATCTGCAGCTGGCTCGTGGGCGTCAGCGGGCACGCGCCGGTGATGCGCAGCACGCCGGGCGACGAGCCGGGCGCGATGATCCCGGCGTTCGAAAACGCCACGGAAGCGGGCACGTTCAGGGTGCCGGAACCGGTCAGCCGGCCCGAAGCGGCGTTCGTGAACGCGCCGGCCGAAGTGAGGAAGAGCGTGCGCGACGCCGCGACGTCGACCACGCCGGTGTTCGTGAACGAGGGGGTCGCCCCGGACTGCTGGATCGTCAGGTCCGCCGCGGACACGGCAATCGTTCCGCTGTTCACGTGCTGCGCACTGGCGCGGTTCACCGTGGTCCCCTGGGCGATCGTCACGGTGCCGGCGTTGGCCAGCTCCAGGCCGAGCGTGCGCGAACCGCCGCCCGCGCCGGCGAGCGTGGAGATCGTGGCGCCCGCCGCGTTCACCAGCGTGCCGGCCGTCACGTTGAGCGTCGCGCTCTGGTTGATCGCCGTGTTCGTCAGCTCGATCGCGCCGTTGTTCGTGAACCCGTTCGCCACCGTCAGCGTGGCGGTGCCGAAGGTGCCGTTGCCCTCCACGCGCAACGTGGAGCCCGCGCCCGACGTGAACGTGCCCCCCTGCGCGCTCGTCGCGCGCACGATCCACGTGCCGTGGTTCGTCAACGGCGCGTTCACGGTCACGCTGCTGATCGCCGTGCTCACTCCCGGCCCGTTCGTCAGCAGGCCGGGCCCGTTGATCGTGGACGTCGTCGGCGCGAGCGCCAGCGGGCCGATCGTGTGCGGGATGTTCAGGTTCAGCGTGACGTTGCTCAGCGCCCACGTGCCCGCGCCGCTCACACCGCCGCCGTTCAGATGGAACGTCAGGTTGGACGCCGTCAGCGTGCGGGAGGCCGGCACGGTGATCGCGCCCGTGTTCGTGAACGTGGGTGACACACCCGAGCCGGAGATCGTCAGGTCGCCGGTGGTCAGCGTGATCGTGCCGGAGTTCGAGCCCTGCGCCCCGCTCCGCCCCAGCGTGGCCGCCTGGTCGATCGTCACGGTGCCGGCGTTGGCCAGCTCCAGGCCCAGCGTGCGCGAACCGCCGCCCGCGCCGACCAGCGCCGAGATCGTGGCGCCCGCGGCGTTCACGAGCGTGCCGGCGGTCACGTTGAGCGTCGCGCTCTGGTTGATCGCCGTGTTCGTCAGCTCGATCGCGCCGTTGTTCGTGAACCCGTTCGCCACGGTCAGCGTGGCCGTGCCGGAGCTGCCGTTGCCCTCCACGCGCACGATCGACGTCCCCGTGGTCACGAGCGGCGTGCCGAAGGTGCACGAGGACACCGTCACGACCGTCCCGGAGTTCGTCAGTGTGCCGGCGCCGTTCACGGTGCCGTTCAGCAGGCTCAGTCGCCCGTTCGCTCCCACCGAGGAGGCGGCGGCCAGCGTCAGCGTCTGGCTCGTCATCGACAGGGTCTGCACACCCGAGGCGGCGCCCAGCGTGAGCGAGTTGACCGACGGGCTCACGTTGACCGTGACGGTGTACGTGCCGGCCAGCGTGATCACGACGTCGTCGCCGGCCACGGGTACCTGCGCGGGAGACCAGTTGCCCGGCACGTTCCAGTTGCCGCCGGCGGCGTTGGTCCAGGTGATCGTGGCCGCGCGGGCCGCGAGCGGCAGGGCCACGCAGGACAGCAGGGCGAGCAGCAGGTGACGGAGCGGGGCACGAACGGACGGCATGACGACCTCCGGGAGGACGGAACAGGGCGGAGGGCAGCGGTCGCCCACCGGAACTCACCTTCGTCAGACCGGCACGCCTCGCGGGAATCACATCGCGCGGGCGATTTCGCCGAAATCAGCCCCGTTGCGGGTCCAGGCGGCCGGGGAGCGACACCCGGGCGATCGCGCCTCGCGCGCCGGCGCGGTCGGCGAGCGTGACCGTGCCTCCGTGCGCCTCGGCGATCTGGCGGCCCAGCGCCAGCCCGATGCCGCTGCCCCCGGGCTTGGTGGTGAAGAACGGCACGAACAGGTTCGCCGTGTCGGCCACGCCCGGGCCGTCGTCCTCCACGGACACATCCACACCCGAATCGTCGGCGGTCCAGCGCACGCGCACGCCGCCGCCGGTCTCGAGCGAGGCGTCGGCCGCGTTGCGCACGAGGTTGATCAGCAGCTGGTCGAGCTGGTCGGCGTCGCCCGACACCCACGCGGCCGGGCCGTCCTCCACGTGCACGATCAGCCGGCGCTCCAGCGCGGCCGCGCGACGCACCCACGCGTCCACGGACACGGGCGCGAGCACGGGCTGCGGCAGTCGCGCGAGCTGCGCGTACGACTGCATGAACCGCCCCAGCGACTGCGCGCGGTTCTCGATCACGCCGAGTCCGTTCGCGAGGTCCGCCTCGCGTTCCGCGATCCGCTCGCCGCGCCCGATCAGCGTACGCAGGCTGCCGGCGATGGACTGGATCGGCGCCAGCGAGTTGTTGATCTCGTGGCTGAGCACGCGGATCAGCCGCTGCCACGCCTGCCGCTCCTCCTCGTGCAGCGCGCGCGAAAGGTCGGAGAGCACCACGAGCTGGTGCGGCCGACCGTCCTGCCGGTACGCGCCGCGGCGCAGCTCCCAGCGGCCGGCGCGACCGGCCAGTCGCAGCTCGATCAGCCGGGGCGTCTCGCCGACGAGCGCCCCGGCCAGCCCGAGCACGTCGGCGTGGCGGCCGAACGCGTGCTCGGCCGGCGCCGCGAGCAGCTGCTCCGCGTCGTGGTTCACGAGCCGCAGGCGGCCGTCCTCGTCGAACGCGAACACCGCCACGTCGATGCTCTCCATGACGTGGCGCAGCAGCGCGGTGGCCTCGAGCGCGTCGAGCCGCTGGCGACGCACGCGTTCGGCGAGCGCGTTCATCTCGGCGTGCGCCAGGCCGAGGGCGCTCTCGGGCACGTCGTCGCGCGCGCGCACCGACGTGTCCCCTTCGCGGATGGCCGCCACCATGTTCGCCATCGTCTGCAGCGGGCGCATCGCGCGCGACCGCACGAGTCCCGCGGCCATCCACCACGCGCCCACCGCGACCACGCCCAGCGCCACGCGCAGGCTCGGCGCCGCGTTCCAGCGGGCCAGGAACAGGATCGCCAGCAGCAGCGCGGGCACGCCGCCGGCGAGCGCGATCAGCGCCAGCCGGGTTTCGTGCGGCAGCCGCGCGCGGGGCATCGCTCGGCGCTACAGGCCGTGCCGCTCGAGGCGGCGGTAGAGCGCGCTGCGCGACAGGCCGAGCGCGCGCGCGGCCTCGCTCACGTTGCCGTCGAAGCGCCGCAGCACGCGCTGGATGTGCAGGCGCTCGAGCTCGTCGAGCGTCAGCTGCTCCTGCGCCGCGCCCGCCTCGCCGGCGGGCCGCAGCGCCAGGTCGGCGGCGGACAACTGGTCGCCGCGCGCCAGCAGCACCGCGCGTTCGAGCGCGTGATCCAGCTCGCGCACGTTGCCGGGCCACGGGTGGCCGAGCAGCGCCGCCAGCGCGTCGGGCGCGAACCCCGTGAGCGGCTTGCGGTACCGCCGCGCGTGCCGCGCCAGGAAGTGCGACGCGAGCGCCGGCAGGTCCTCGCGACGCTCGCGCAGCGGCGGCAGCCGGATCTCCACCGTGTTCAGCCGGAACAGCAGGTCCTCGCGGAACCGCGACGCCGCGGCCTCGGCGTGCAGGTCGGCGTTCGTGGCCGACACCAGCCGCACGTCCACGCGCTGCGTGCGCGACGAACCCACGCGCTCGTACTCGCCCGTCTGCAGCACGCGCAGCAGCTTCGCCTGTTGCGGCAGCGGCACGTTCGCGATCTCGTCCAGGAACAGCGTGCCGCCGTCGGCCAGCTCGAAGCGGCCCGCGCGGTCGGCGTTCGCGCCGGTGAACGCACCGCGCACGTGGCCGAACAGCTCGCTCTCGAACAGCGTGTCGGTGAGCCCGCCCATGTTCACGGTCACCAGCGCGCGAGCGCCGCGCGGCGAGTGCGCGTGCAGGATCCGCGCGACCAGCTCCTTGCCCGTGCCGTGCTCGCCCGTGACCAGCACGTTCGCGTCGCTCGGCGCCACGCGCTCGATCAGGTCGAGCACCGGGCGCATCGCCGGCGACTCCGCGATCATCTCGGGCACGCCTTCGCGTCGCAGCAGACGGTTCTCCTGCTCGAGCCGCTGACCCAGCCGCAGCGCACGGCCGAGTTCCACCTGCGTGCGCAGGGTGGTCAGCATCCGCTCGTTGTCCCACGGCTTCTGCACGTAGTCGCGCGCACCGCGGCGCACGGCCGCGACCGCGCCCTCCACGCTGCCCCACGCGGTCATCACCAGCACCGGCATCGTGGGGTCGATCGCGCGCAGCCGCTCGAGCAGGTCGAGCCCCTCGGCGCCCGACGTGGTGTCGCGCGCGTAGTTCAGGTCGAGCAGCGCCACGTCGAAGTCGTTCGCCTCGACGGCGGCGAGCGCCGCGGCCGGGGACGTGGCGGTTTCCACCTGCCAGGCCTCGCCCGCGAGCAGCAGCCGCAGCGCGGTCAGCACGTCGGCGTCGTCGTCCGCCACCAGCACGCGCACCGGGCGCTCGGGCCGCGTCACGGACGCACCCCGCGGGTGATGGCGGGAGCCGGACCTGCGTGTGGACGGAACATGCGGTGACCTTAGCCGGAGCCCCGCGCGCCCGCCAGCCCGCGGGCACCGGGCGCGGCGGTCACATGAGGCGCTTCACCTCGTACTTCTCGGGCGCGGCCTCGAACTCGACGCGCGTCGAGTCGCTCTCGAAGTAGTACGGCCCCGCCTTCCACTCCACGTGCGGGGAGCGCGTGCTCGGCGTGAAGCGGCGGCCGCTCACCGGGTCGCGCAGCAGCCCGCACCAG
>JBGAOB010000238.1:0-7379 GCA_044222045.1 Candidatus Eiseniibacteriota bacterium | reverse complement strand
CGCACGTTGCAGCAGATGGTCCTCGCGCTCGAGATGTTCTGGTCCGAGCGCGGCTGCGTGATCCAGCAGCCGTACCCGTCCGAGGTCGGCGCCGGCACGTTCAACCCGGCGACGTTCCTGCGCTCGCTCGGACCCGAGCCTTGGCGCGTGGCGTACGTCGAACCGTCGCGCCGCCCCAAGGACGGCCGCTACGGCGAGAACCCGAACCGCTTCCAGCAGTTCTTCCAGTACCAGGTGCTGCTGAAGCCGGCGCCCGAGGACGTGGTGGACGCGTACTTCCAGTCGCTCGCGGCGATGGGCGTGGACCCCCGCGAGCACGACCTGCGACTGGTCGAGGACGACTGGGAGTCGCCCACGCTGGGCGCGGCGGGCCTCGGCTGGCAGGTGTGGATGGACGGCACCGAGATCTCGCAGTTCACCTACTTCCAGCAGTGCGGCGGGCTGGAGCTGCCGGTGGTGTCGGCCGAACTCACGTACGGGCTCGACCGCATCGGCATGATGATCCAGGGCACCGATCGCGTGCAGGACCTGGAATGGGGCGGCGGCGTGTCGTGGGGCGACCTGTGGGTGCGCAACGAGTGGGAGTGGTCGCACTACAACTTCGAACAGGCGCCGGTGAAGGAGCTGTTCGAGATGTTCGCGATCTGGGAGGCCGAGGCGAACCGCCTGCTCGACCTGAAGCTCGTGAGCCCGGGCTACGACGCCGTCATCAAGTGCTCGCACATGTTCAACCTGCTCGACGCGCGCGGCGCGATCTCGGTGAGCGAGCGCGTGGGCTACATCGGCCGCGTGCGCAAGATCGCGCGCAAGGCGTCGGTGGCGTACGCGAAGCTGCGCGAGGAACTGGGCTACCCGCTGATCAAGGATGCTGCCGAGCGCGCGAAGTGGGTGAAGCCGAAGGACGAGGGCGACGACGGCGGCAAGCCGGCGAAGAGCGCGAAGAAGGAGGCCGGCCGATGACCCGCGACCTGCTGTTCGAGATCGGCGTCGAGGAGCTGCCGGCCGGTTACGTGCCGCCCGCGATGGAGCAGCTGGAGCGCGGCGTGCGTGCGGGGTTGCAGGAGCTGCGCCTGCCGTTCGGTGACGTGGCGGTGTTCGGCACGCCGCGGCGCATGGCCGTGTTCGTGGCCGACGTGGCCGACAAGCAGGCGGACTTCGACGAAGACGCGATGGGACCGGCCGCCAAGGTGGCGTTCGACGCCGAGGGCAAGCCGACCAAGGCGCTCGTCGGCTTCTGCGCCGGCAAAGGCGTGGACGTGTCGGCGGTGCGGCGCGTGGAGACGCCGAAGGGCGAGTACGTGGCCGTGACCGTGCACCACGTGGGCAAGGGCGCGATGGCCGTGCTGCCGGCGATGCTGGGCAGCGTCGCGACGAAGCTCCAGTTCCCCAAGACCATGCGCTGGGACGGCGGCGACTACCGCTTCGGGCGCCCGGTGCGCTGGCTGCTGGCACTGCTCGGCAGCGACATCGTGCCCGTGAAGGCGTTCGGCCTGGAGGCCGGCCGCCGCACGTTCGGGCACCGGTTCCTGCACCCCGGCACCGTCGAGGTGGGCGAGCCGAAGCGCTACCTCGAGACGCTGAAGGGCGCGTTCGTGCTCGCGGACCAGCGCACGCGTCGGCTCGCCGTGGCCGAGCAGATCGCGAAGATCGCCGCCGAGGCTGGCGGGCGCGTGGTGGACGACGAGGAGCTGGTGGACATCAACAACTTCCTCGGCGAGTGGCCCACCGCGTTCGCCGGGCACTTCGAGGCCAAGTACCTCGACCTGCCGCGCGAGGTGATCGTGATGGCGCTGCGCGAACACCAGCGCTTCCACGCGGTGGAGAAGTCCGACGGCACGCTGCTGCCGGCGTTCGTGGCCGTGCGCAACGGCGACGATCGCGGGCTGGCCACCGTGCGCAAGGGCAACGAGGGCGTGTTGGTGGCGCGGCTCGAGGACGCGAAGTTCTACTGGGAGACCGACCTCAAGCAGCCGCCCGCCGCGATCGTCGACAAGCTCGACAGCGTGGTGTGGATGGAGGGCCTCGGCTCGCTGAAGGCCAAGGCCGGCCGGCTGCAGGTGCTGGGCGGCTGGCTCGCGGAGCGACTGTCGCCGGGCGCGAAGGCCACCGTCGAGCGCGCCGCGCTGCTGTGCAAGACCGACCTGCTGGGCGAGATGATCGGCAGCGGCAAGGAGTACGCGAGCCTCGAAGGCGTGATGGGCGGGCACTACGCGCGCAAGGCCGGCGAGCCCGCGGCCGTGGCCGACGCGATCACCGAGCACTACCAGCCGCGCGGCGCCGGCGACGGCCTGCCGCGCACCGACGCGGGCGCGCTGCTGTCGCTGGCCGACAAGCTCGACCACGTGGCGGGCGCGTTCGTGGCCGGCAAGTCGCCCACGGGCAGCGAGGACCCGTACGGCGTGCGCCGCGCGGGCAATGGTGTCGTCCGCGTGCTGCTGGACCAGGACCGCCACCTCGACCTGCGCGCAGCGACCATGGAGATGACGCGCACGTTCTTCGCCGCCGACCCCGACCTGGCGCAGGCCGAGATCATGAAGAAGCTCGGCGAGTTCTGGCGCGGCCGCGTGGACGTGGCGCTGGAGGATCGCGGCGCCACGTACGACACGCGCGAGGCCGCGCTCGAAGCGCGGATCGTGATGGGCGGCGCGGCGCGGCCCGGCTGGTGCGACCCGGCCGATGCGCTGGTGCGCGCGAGGACGCTCGGCGAGTTCCGCGGCGACGCGCACTTCGAGCCGCTGGTGATCCTGTTCAAGCGCGTGGCGAACATCCTGAAGGCGGCGCCCGAAACGCTGCCGGCGGCCGTGGATCGCGCGAAGCTCACCGAGCCCGCGGAGCAGGCGTTGCTCGCCGCGTACGAGAAGGCCGCCGCCGCCACCGCGCCGCTGTGGGAGAAGCGCGACTACGCCGCGATCCTGCCGGTGCTGCTGGGCATGGAGAGCGCGATTCACGGGTTCTTCGACAAGGTGATGGTGAATGTGGACGACCTGGACGTGCGCACGAACCGCCTGAAGCTGCTGGCCGACGTGCGCGACCTGTTCCTGCGCGGCTGGGACCTGTCGAAGGTGGTGGTGGAGGGCGACCGCGGGTAGGTCACCAAGACCGCGGCCATGGCGGTCGCGAGCATCGTCACCGAAGAAGTGTCGTGGATTCCGACAGTATGAAAACTCACCAGCGGCCCGCGAGTTTCGACTCGTGGGCCGCTTCTGCATTCGATAGCTTGGTGGCGCGGGCCCCCCGACTCGCAGCGCCGTCTCCCCGACATCGAGGCCGAGTCATGCGATCCCCACACTCCCCGCATGCGAAGCCAGGCCGTCGCCTTTGCTTCGCGGCGTTCGTGCTCGCAACCGTGGCCGCGTGCGCGCTGGCCACCACCGCTCGTGCGCTGACACTCGTAGTGGCACCCGACGGCAGCGGGCAGTTCACGTCGGTGCAGGCCGGGTTGGATTCGCTCGTCCACCATCGCACGTCGATCGCGGGCAGCGACACGCTGATCGTGCAGCCGGGCATCTACGACGAGGCCGTTGCGATTCCCAGCCACGCCTTGCCCTACCTGTACGAACTCTCGTTCGTCGTGGTGTGCCCGGCGGGCCCTGCATCCACGCGCGTCCGGTCGCTCGACTACTCGGGGCTTCACGATCTCGCGAAGCACGCATGGCAGGTTCGCGGACTCGCCGTGGCGGAACGTGTGTCGGCGGGTTGGCCCTACCTGGGCCGACTGGACTGGGCGGGGTGCTGGTTCCTCGGCGGCTTCACCGCGCTGCCGAGCGGCTGCGTGACGAACGCGGAGCCGTCGTGCTTCCGGGACTGCTCGTTCTTCGCTGCCACCGACCTCAGCGGGTTCGAAGGGACGAGCGACGACTACACGTTCGAAGGTCTGCACTTTCACGGGGCTCCGGCACGCATCCGCACCGGCTGCAGCTCCGACATCCGGCTCCGCCGCTGCACGTTCGAAGGACCGGCCGACACGCTGCTCGTGGCCGGCGCGCAGGCGTCACTCACACTTCGGATCGAATCGTGCGCGTTTTCCGATGCCGACTGCGCGATCAAGGTGGACAACGGATACAACACGGACTTCGTGCGCGTGGATTCGTGCACGTTCGTGCGCACGAGCGGCGCCGCCATCGCGCTGGTCCCGTCCGAGGCCCCGTTCCCCGGCTCGTACTGGAACAACGTGATCGTGCGTTCCAGTTCGTTCCAGTCCGTCGGCGCGGCGGTCCGCGTTCTCGACGGGTCCCAGGTCAGTGTCGACGTCCGCGGGTCCGACGTCTCCGACGTGACGGGACGGGCGTTGGAGATCGATGCCGGCGAGATCCGCGTGGAGGATGTCCACGTGGTCGACGCGTCGGGCGGGGTGCTGACGGCGCGACTCGTCTCACCGACCCTGACGAGTTCGCGGGGCATCCGGTTGAGCGCGATCCGCGCCGAGAGGTGCGGTGCGGGTGGCATCGAGGTCGTCGACACCTCGTCGGCGGTCGCCACCGTCGTCGAGCGCTGCCGGCTGCGGGAGGCCGGCGGCGTGGCCGTGGTCGCCCGGAGGTCGAGCATCACCGGCAACGTCGTGTCGCAGGCGTCCGGAGACGGGATCCGGATCCAGTCCGTGCGCGGAGTCGGTCCGGACACGCTCGTCGCCAACACGGTCGTCGGCAACGCCGGCGACGGCATTCGCGTCGTGGGCCCGTGGACCAACGCGCCCCGCGTGATCCAGCGGAACCTCGCGGCGCGCAACGACGGCGCCGGCCTGCGCGTGGGCACGCCGCTCATCGGCAGCGTGGCGTACAACGACGCGTGGCAGAACTACCTCGGCGACTATGCGCAGGTGGGCTCGCCGCTCGACAGCAACCTCGTCGTGGATCCGCAGTTCTGCGACCTGGCGGCGGGCGACCTGTCGCTCCAGTCCGGCTCGCGGTGCGGCGCGACCGGCGTCTACGGCCTGATCGGCGCGCTGCCCGAGGCGTGCGCGTCGGCGGTGGGCGCGCCGGGTGCGGCGCCGCTCGCGTTCGCGATGCACCCCAACCCGGCGCGCGGCTCGGTGGCGTTCACGCCGCCGACCACGGGTGCGGACGGCACGATCGAGGTGCTCGACGTGCAGGGCCGCCGCGTATGGTCGGCGCTGCTCCGGGCGGGTGCGCCGCCCATCGTGTGGCGGGGAGACTCGCCGCGCGGTGCGCTGGACGCGGGGCTCTACTGGGCGCGGATGAGGCGCCCGGGCGAAGTCGCCACGCGTCGGCTGGTGTGGCTGAGATAGTCCACGCCAGCGACCCGACGCCCGACCACGGCGCTCACCGGCGAGAGCCAAAAGGTGGGCGCCGTGCGTATTTCGGGCTGCTCGGCCGTCCAACGTGTCGGTAGAATTACCTCGCGAGGCCGAGGACCCCCTGGGCCGTCGCAGACCTTCCACAAGAAGGGATGACCATGCGAACCCACCTATGCTCGCATGCGTTCGCCGGCGCCCTGCTGCTGTTCCTCTGTTGTGGCGCCCCGTCCGTTCACGCTCGAACCGCCGTCGTCGCGCCCGATGGATCCGGGGACTTCACTTCGATCCAGGCGGCGATCGACGACCTGTTCGCTCACCGCCCGCTCGGAGACCCGCTCGTTCCGCCGGACACCGCGATCGTCCTGGCGGGGTTCTACGACGAGAGCATCCAGTCCCACACCGACGAGTACTTCACGGTGTTGCGGCTCGAGTGTCCCGCCGGCCCCGTGGCCACGCGCGTTCGGGCCCTCCAGTACCCGACCGGTGCCATCGGGGCGGGTATCCCCGCCGAGTTCGCCGACCTGGGCATCGCGGAGCGCATCCAGGCCGGCTCCGCCGATGCGCGCTACGTCTTCGAGAGATGCCGGCTCGAGGGCGGCCTCATGCAGGACGTCGGCAACGTCTCGCTGGTCGACTGCACGGTGCTCGGCCGTTCGCAGATCAGCGCCACCGGCAGCGGCGTCGTCGGCGGGCGCTTCATCGGCGCGCCGGTGTCGTTCACCGGTGCCCCGGATCTCTCCTGGTCCACGGTGGAGGGCGTCACGTTCGAAGGACCGTGCGACACGCTGGTCCTGGCGCAACCGGACGGCTACCCGGGGATCGGGTTCTACGACTGCACGTTCCGCAATGCCGCGATCGGGCTGAGCAAGGGGCCGGTCGGCGGCTCCGACGTCACGGCCGACGGGCTCCGCGTCGACCAGTGCCGGTTCGAGAACCTCGCGACGGCGGCGATCGCGGCCGACCTGAGCCCGCTGGGGCTGCGTCGCTACCCCGGCATCGTCGTGTACGGCTCGCGCGTCACGAACTGTGGGCGTGCACTCGACTGGCGCTCGGCTGGCCGCGTCCAGATGGAAGCCGACACGTTGCAGACCACCGCGTACCCGGCCATCCGCATCCGTACGGCGGCCGTCGAGCTCCTGGGCCTGGTGATGGCCCCGGGCACCGGCGGCATCGCCGTGCACCTGGAACCGGCTCGTGGCGACAACGACTTCCTCACGCACGGGCTGCTCGACATCCGTCGCTGCTCCATGTCGGGGCTGCCGGGCCCGGCGATCACCTTGATCGACAGCCTGACTCCGCCTTCGTTCTACACGCGCACCATTCGCGAGAACGTGATCCGTGACTGCGGCGCGGACGGCATGGTCGTTTCGAGCGCGGGCGTCACGGTGCTGCGCAACGTCGTGTCCGGCTGCTCGGGCGCCGGCGTCCGCATCGAGATGCTCGGCTCGGCGCAGCCGATCCGGGTGGAGTCGAACTCGCTCGTCGCCAACCGGGGCGACGGTCTCGTGCTGCAGAGCCCGAACCTCGTCACGACCCCGCGGCGCATCACCTGGCGCAACCTCGCGGCGTTCAATCGCGGCGTCGGCATCCGGCTGAACGGTCCGCTGCCCGGCAGCACCGGGTACAACGACGCGTGGCAGAACGATGCGGGCGACTACGCCGGCGTCGCCTCCCCGCTCGACAGCAACCTCGTCGTGGACCCGCAGCTCTGCGATCTGCACGGTGGCGTCTACACGCTGAAGTTCGGGTCGCCGTGCGGTGCAGCGGGCGTGTACGGCCTGATCGGCGCGCTTCCGGAGGCGTGCAGCCAGCAGGCCGGCGCGCCGGCTCCGTCGCCGCTCGCGTTCTCGCTGCACCCCAACCCGGCGCGCGGTTCGGTGGCGTTCACGCCGCCAGCCACGGGTGCGGACGGCACGATCGAGGTGCTCGACGTGGCGGGCCGCCGCGTGTGGTCGGCGGCGTTCCGTGCGGGCGCGCCGCCCATCGTGTGGCACGGCGAGTCGGCGCGCGGCGCGCTGGACGCGGGGCTCTACTGGGCGCGCGTCGTGCGCCCGGGCGAATCGGCCACGCGCCGGCTGGTGTGGCTGAAGTAGGCCGCCACGTCGGCGAGCAACCGAGGGGCCCG
>JBGAOB010000237.1:0-9110 GCA_044222045.1 Candidatus Eiseniibacteriota bacterium | reverse complement strand
GGTCGCGGCGCTCGCCGCGGGCGCGGTGTTCATCGCCGCGATCGGCGAGAAGCCGCTCGAGATCTACGCGCTGCTCGCCTCGCAGGCGTTCGGCACCGGCTACGGCCTCGGCCAGACGCTCTTCCGCGCCACGCCGCTGCTGTTCACCGGCCTCGCGGTGGCGCTCGCGTTCCGCGCCGGGCTGTTCAACATCGGCGTCGAGGGCCAGATGTACCTGGGCGGCTTCGCCGCCGCGCTCGCGGGCGCCTACCTGCCGCTGCCCGCGCCGCTGCTGCTGCCCGCCGCGCTGCTCGCCGCCGCGCTCGCGGGCGCCGCGTGGGGCGCCGTGCCGGGCGTGCTCAAGGCGCGCTTCGGCTCGCACGAGGTGATCAACTCGATCATGCTCAACTTCATCGCGTTCTCGCTCGTCTCGTGGGCCGGCCGCGGGCTGTTCGAGACCGCGACGGTGCGCACGCGCGAGATCGCCGCGGGCGCGTGGCTGCCGCGCCTGGACGGGCTGGCCGCGGCCCTGCGCGGCTCGCCGGTCAACGCCTCGCTGGCGCTGGGCCTGCTGCTCGCCGCGCTCACGTGGGCGCTGCTCTTCCGCACCCGGCTCGGCTACGAGCTGCGCGCGGTCGGGCTCAACGCTTCGGCCGCCGAGTACGGCGGCGTGCGCACCGGCGGCGCGCAGGCGCTCGCGATGGCGCTCTCGGGCCTGGTCGCCGGGCTCGGCGGCACCAACTTCGTGCTCGGCTACAAGCACTACTTCGAGCTGGGCTTCTCGGGCGGCGCGGGGTTCATCGGCATCGCCGTCGCCCTGCTCGGGCGCAACCACCCGGCCGGCGTGCTCGTGGCGGCGCTGTTCTTCGGCGCGCTCTCGTACGGCGGGCTCGTGGTCAACCAGCGCGTGCCGCGCGAACTGGTCGAAGTGCTCATGGCGCTCGTGATCCTGTTCGCCATCACCACCCGGCCGCTGCTCGAGCGGATCGCGAGGAAGCTCACCTGATGGACGCGCTGCTCTTCCTGGCCGCCGCGGTGCGCATCAGCGTGCCGTACGCGCTCGCGGCGATGGGCGCCTCGCTCAGCGAGCGCGGCGGCGTGGTGTGCATCGCGCTCGAAGGCATCATGCTGACCGGCGCGCTCGGCTACACGGTCGGCGCGCACCTGAGCGGGAACCCGTGGGCCGGCGTCGCCGCGGCGCTGGCGGGGGGCGCGTTCATGGCGTGGCTGCACGCCGAGGCCACCGTGCGCTTCCGCGCCGACCAGATCACGAGCGGCCTGGGGCTCAACCTGCTCGCCGCGGGGCTCACGCGCTTCGTGCTCGTGCAGGTGTTCCACTCCTCGTCCAACTCCGCGCGCGTCGCCGGGCTGCCGCAGTGGCACGTGCCGGTGCTCGACAGGATCCGGGCATCGGCGCGCTCGTCGGCGCTCGCCGCTGGTGCTCGCCACCGCGGCGCTCGTGGTGCTCGTGCACCGGCTGCTGTTCCGCACCGTGTTCGGGTTGCGCCTGCGCGCAGCCGGCGGGCAACCCGAGGGCCTCGACCCGCGCTGGGGCTGTCGGTGCGCGGCATCCGTTTCACGGGCGTGCTGCTGTGCGGCCTGCTGGCCGGGCTCGCGGGCGCCCTCGCGAGCGAACAGCACTCGTTCACCGGCAGCATGACCGGCAGGCGCGGCTATGCGCTCGCGGCGATGATCGTGGGCAAGTGGAACTTGATGAGCCGCAGCTGCCTGCCTGCTGTTCGGCGCGGCCGAGGCCTGCAGATCCAGCTCCAGGGCTCGGGGTTCCCGAGCGAACTGCTGCAGGCCCTGCCCTACGTGGTCACGATGCTGGTGCTGGCCGGGTTCATCGGCCGGGCGGTGGCTTGCGCCGTCGGCGTTCCCTACGATCCGAAAGTTGTCGCGACCGCGCCGCGGCCAGCGGTCCGGGCTTGCCCCATCGGGAACTTGCGAGGGCATTACACGGCGCGTGAGATTTCCCCGCTGAACCCCCGCGATTCCCCATGTATAGTGCCCGCCACGCGAGACGCCGTGGTGGCGCCCCCGGAGGCCCCGAACCCCGAATGGCACTTCTCGCCCCGGATTCGTCGTCTCACGCTGGTCCTGACCGCCGTCGGCGCGCTCGTCGCGCCGGTGTTCGCGGATGAGCGCGTGACGCCCACGGGTGGGACCGACGAATCGGGTTCGCGCACGCGCTCCATTCAGCCCACCGACGCGACCGCGCCGCCCCGCGCTCAGCAGCGCGCACGCGCCGCGCACCTCGCTGACGCCCCTCGACGACGGCTACGCGCCCGCGGCGCGCACCACCACGCCGGCGCCGCGCGGCTCCGAACTCGCGCCCGCGTCGCCGGCCTCGCGCACGGGGACGGCTGACGCACCCGCGCGCGCCGCCGCGAGCGCGACGTCCATTTCCCGCGCACCCCGCCAAAGCCGCAACCGCGCGCCAAGGTGAGCATGCGCAACCTGCCGGCAGCGCCCGGCATGGGCACGTTGCTGCGTGTCGGCGTGACCGCCGGCCGCGAGATCTCCTGGCTCGACTTCGAACTCCCGACCGCCCCGACGTCCCGGCACTCGGGTCGCGCCCCTCCGCGCGCGCCCACCCTCTCGAACCCCGCGCCGGCGGCCACGCCGGTCGCGCCGCTCCGAGCGGCGAACCTCGCGAGTGCCCTCACCTCCTTCGCACCGCGAACCCTCCCCCTTCCGACGACGATCCTCCACGACGATGCGCGCGCCTCCGCGCCGCGGCCTTCGCGTGCCGTCTCGGCCCCCGGTCTCCAGAGTCGCGATCCCCTGCCCGCGCGTCCGGGCGCCCCGTCCGGCGCCGGTGCGGAGCGCTCCGAGAGCGCGCCTCCGCCCGATCCGTCCGTCCTCTCGGGAGGATTCCAGGCATGAAACGCAGTCCGCTGTTCGCACTGGCGTGCGCCGCGATGATCGCGGGCGCGTCGCTCGCGCAGGCCGCCGCCACGCCCGCCAAGCCGGCGGCGGCGGCGAAGCCCGCCGCCGTCGCGACCGCCGCCACGCCGGCCAAGCCCGCGGCACCGCTCGTGGACCTGAACAGCGCGAGCAAGGAAGAGCTGATCAAGCTGCCCGGAGTCGGCGAGGCGATCGCCGGCAAGATCATCGCCGGGCGGCCGTGGGCCTCGAAGGCGCAGTTGCTGAGCAAGAACGTGGTGAACAAGGCCACGTACCAGAAGCTCGCGCCGCTCGTGGTCGCGAAGCAGAAGTGAGGCAGTAACCCCGGAGCCATCGAAGCCGTTCGTCCGGTCCGCCCGCCCAGGACGGTGCGTGGGGCGTCGTCGCAAGCGCGGCGACCGGACAGCGGTGACGGAGCGCCGGGGTTGAAATGGAGGGCCGGGATCGAGTCGACCGGTGCGTGGGGCTCCGTCGCTCGGTCTCCGGCTCCTCCAGCAATCGCCGCCGCGCTCAGCGCGCCGCGAGCGAAGCCGGCGCGAACCCGCCGCGCGTCGGCGAGATCTCGCACGGGTGATGCGCGTGCCTTGCACGACGCGGCGCGCACATCCAGCCCGCGCACGACGTGCGCGAAGATGGTGTAGCGGCCGTTCAGGTGCGGCTGCGGCGAGAGCGTCACGAACCACTGGCTGCCGCCGGTGTCCTTGCCCGACAGCGCCATGCCCACCATGCCCGCTTCGTAGCGCAGGCGGTTGTACTCGCAGCGGATCGTCCAGCCGGGTCCGCCCGAGCCGGTGCCGGTCGGGTCGCCGTCCTGGATCACGAAGTCGGGCACCACGCGGTGCACGAGCTTGCCGTCGAAGTACCCGCGCCGGGCGAGCGTGACGAAGTTGCGCACGGTCTGCGGCGCGTCGGCGGCGTCGAACGCCCACTCGATGTCGCCGGCCGTGGTGTGGATCACCGCGCCGCGCTGCTTCGGGGCCACCTCGAAGTCCTTCGCGTACCTGGGTTCATCCACGCGCGGCGAGGTACTTCTTCGCGATCGGCTGTCGGCGAACGCCGCGCCGGCGAGGGCGCGCAGCGCGTCGCGCACCGCGTTGCGCGCGTCGGGCTCGGACTCCCTGGCGCGGATCGCCCACGCGCGGGCCAGCAGCGGCACCGAGGCGCTGTCGCCCCAGTCGCCGAGCGCGCCGGCACAGGCGGCGGCGAACAGCGGGTCGGTGTCGTTCACGCCCGCGCGCAGCACGGGCAGCAGCGGCGCGAACAACGGCGAGCGCGTCTTGCCCGCGAGCGCGCCGGCGATCTCGGCCGCGGTCATGCGTTCGAGCAGCGGCCGCCCGGGCGCGATCGCGGCCGGCAGCACGGCCGCCGCGACGTTGGCCTCGCCGAGCTGGCGGATGCCGTCCAGCACGGCCACGCGCGCGAACACCGACGGAATCGGCGAGCACCTTCTGCAGCGACGAGGTGCCGCCGCGCCCCCAGCGCATCACCACCGCGCGCCGCGCGCCGCGCGTCGCCGCGTCGTCGTCGCTCAGCCCGCGCCGCAGCGTCGTGCGCGCGTCGCTCGCGATCGCCTTGGGCGCGGCCTTCCACGCGAAGCTGTCGGCGAGCGCGGTGGCGGCCGTCCTGCGGGCGTTGAAGTTGTCGTGCTTGAGCAGCGGGTAGATCGCGGCGAGCTGCGAGGCGTCGGTGGTGTCGGCGATCAGCTGCAGCGCGCGAACCGCGTTGATGGTCACCGCGGCGTCCTCGGTCGCGCAGGCGGCCGCGAGCGCCGGCACCGCGGCGCGGACTTGGCCCGCCCCAGCGTGCGCGCGGCGTGCGCGCGCTCCGAGCGCGTCGAGGTCGGCGAGCAGCGGCGTGACCGCGGGCCCGACCGCCTCGGGCGGCGGCAGCTTCTCGAGCGCGTACACCACGCGCCAGCAGAACGCGGCGTCGCGCGCCGGCGGGTGCGCGACCAGCGCACCGGCCGCGGTCTCGTGTCGGCGAACCGCCACAGCGCCACCGCCGCGTGCGAGCGCTGGGCGTTGCGGCGCAGGTCGGGGAACGGCACCACCTTCGCGGTCGCGGCCTTGTCGCCCAGCTTGCCGAGCGCCTCGATCGCCAGGTCGACCACTTCGGGGTCGGCGTCGGCGAGCGCGCCTTCGAGCGCGGGGCGCGCCCTTCCAGCCGATCTGCCCGAGCGCGAACGCCGCCTCGCGGCGCACTTCGGGCGCCGGGTCGGCGAGCAGCGGGGTGAGCGCGGGCACGGTGGTCGTGTCCTGCAGCCGGCCGACCGCGAGCGCGGCGCGGGCGCGCACGGCGGCCGCGGTGTCGGCCAGGAAGCCCCGCAGCACGCCGTCGGACCAGGCGCGCTGGTCCTCGGCGTCGGCGATGGCGTGCAGCGGCGAAGCGGGCGCGGGCGCGGCCACGGCGGGCGCGCCCGCGAGCGCGGCGAGCGCCGCGAGGGCGATGCAGGGGGCGGCTTTCACGTATTCCTCCGGGACGCGGACGCCCCGCCGCGTGCCGCTACGGCGTGGCCTCGACGTCGACGTGTCGCGGTTTGCGCAGCTTCACGAGCCGCCCGAGCTGCTCCACGTGGCGGCCGGCGGTCTTCGCACTCAGGCGGTAGAGGTAGACGCCGTTCGCGAGCGCGGAGCCCTCGTGATCGCGTCCGTCCCACGGGATCTGCACGTAGCCGGGGGCGACGGACGATTCGGTGATCGAGGCGATCTTGCGGCCCGAGAGCGTGAACACGTCGATCTTCACGTCGGCCGCCTCGGAACCGAGCAGGCCGAACGAGAACGACGTGCCGTCGTTGTCGAACGGGTTGGGGAACGCCAGCAGGTTCTGCACGCGCAGGTCGCCGACCTGGGTCGAGACCTTGAAGTCGTGCTGGACCGTCTCGCCGCCGACCGCCGTCACCTTCACGACGTAGTTGCCGACGAGGTAGTCGTCGTGCGTCCACGACAGGATCCACTCGCGGCCCGACGCGTCGCCGGGGGCGGCCGCGGCGGTGAACGAGATCGGCAGGTCGTTGAGCACGAGCGTCAGCTCGGACTGCGGCGAGAGCAGGCGGCGCGGGCTGATCACGTACAGCGACAGGTTCGCGCGCGGCGAGACGTCGTCGCCGTCGCTGACCGGCGTGGCGTCCACGCGCAGCACCGCGTCGAAGTCGAGACGCGCGGTCTGGTCGCTCAGCAGGCCGTTGCGGTCGCGGACGCGGAACACGTAGGACACGTCGCGCGCGGGCGGCAGCGTGTTGAACGTGACCCGGAAGCGGCGGCCGCCGAACGAACCGCCCCCGGCCGTGTCGGGGAACGTGGGGCTGACCGTGTACGCGCTCGCGGGCACGGGCACCAGGCCGGAACCGGTGTTGGCGTACACGCCGAGGCTGTCGAGGCGCACCGCCGAGACCAGGTCGGCGACGAAGCGCAGCGAGTCCTCGGGCGCGTGCACGCGCACGGGCACGCCGTCGCTGACCGGCACGGTGTTGCAGGTGACGATCGTCTGCGGCCGGCCGATCGACAGGCGCGTCGCCGGATCGCCGAGCAGCGTGTAGGTGAGCGCGATGCCCTGCTCGCCGTAGTACTGGCCGCCCGTCGGCACGTAGCGGAGCAGCGTGGCCTGCAGCGCCTCGCCGAGCACGACGCGCGCGCCGCGGTCGCCGGGCACGAACTCGTCGACCGGCGGGTCGGCGAACAGCGAACGCGCCAGCTCGACGTTGACGTGCGTCGAGTCGTCGCGCGGCACGACCTCGTAGCAGACGGATGCCCACGAGCCGATGGCGCCGCCCTGCGGCAGCGTGACCATGTCCTCGCCGAGGCAGCCGCCGAGCGAGCCGGTCGGGCCCTGCGCGTCGCGCGCGAACATGTTCGCGTGGCACGAGAACGCGGTGAACAGCGTCGGCTTGCCGTTGTTGGCGAACAGGAACTTGTCGTCGTTGGACGGCGCTTCGCCCGAGTTGATGTACAGGTTCTCGTGCGTGAGCACGAACTCGTTGGCGTGGCCCTGGTAGTTCCACCACAGCACGCCGTCGTTGAGGCGCTGGAACAACTGCGGCGTGGCGAACGCGTGGGCGCGCGCCTGCGTGGCCGCGCGGTCGGGCCGGCAGGTGTCCGCGGGCGGCGTCACGGTCCACGGCTCGGTGGCGAGGAAGTAGCGCAGGTTGAACAGCTCGGCGTACGTCTGCGCCAGCCCGGCGTCGCGGTTCACGATCGAGGCGCACTTGGCGTTGAGCGCCACGAAGTGCTCTTCGTCGATCTTGTGGCAGTAGCCCGAACTGCCACCGCCGCCGCCGCCGAAGAACGTGTCGCCCGAGAACGCGTCGTCGCTCGAGAGCAGCAGGTGGCGGCGCCACGCCTGGTCGCCGGCGAGGTTCTCGTAGGCGACGAGCTTGGCGACCACGGCGTTCGCGTCGGCGAGCGAGTTGACCGGCAACCGGCCGATCATGAGTTCGGGCAGCGCCGGCACGTCGCTGAACGGGTTGCAGGTGCCGCTGATGCAGCCGTACACGGGATCGCCCGCGACGATCTCGAAGCCTTCGCTCACCGCGACCGGGCCCGGGATCGGCATCGTCGGCACCCAGTCGGTGCCCGAGCGCAGCGCGAGGTTCTGCGGGTCGATCGTGCCGTCCCCGAACAGCGTCACGAAGCGCGTGCTCCAGTTCTGGTACGCGTACTTCACGAACCGCTTGATCGCGTGCGCGGAGTGACGGCCGCCGCCGAACTCGTCGTAGATCGACTCGGTCGGCGCCACCAGCACCGCCAGGCCCTGCGAGGTGCGCAGGTCCACGAGCGGCTGCACCGCGGGCAGGAACGCCTCGGGCACGATGAGCACGTAGTCGGCCGCCGTCGTCGAGTGGAGCGCGCGGCGCGTGACCGCGGTGAAGCTCGCCGCCGGCGGCGTGCGCGGGCCGTAGTCGGGATCGCCGTACGAGATCGCGCCGGCGACGTAACGGCGCCGCACGCCCGTGGCGGTCGAGTCCTGGAAGTCGAAATCGACGACCGACCCGCGGGTGACGTGCGATTCGTCGAGGACGAGCCGCACGGGCTGCTCGGGGAGGGTGACGTCGTAGAGGCGGACCGAGTCGGCGAGGAAGTTGGTGGCGCGCACCTGGAACTCGCCCGCGCCGTCGCCGCTGTTGAAGTCGAGCCGCCCGTCCACGGCGCGGAACTGGCGCCAGTACGTGACCTCGAACCAGTTCAGGCCCGCGGCGTCGAACTCGTTCGGGTTGCTCGGCGCGCCCGCGGTCGGGCGGCCCCACACGCGCAGCGCGTTGGTGCGGCCGGGCGTGAGCGCGGAGCCGAACAGCGTGGCGGTGGCCGTGAACGGACGCTTGTCGGTGAAGCGCGCCGAGTCGGCGATGCTGGTGACCGTGCCGGCGCCGTTGCGCACGGCCGCCCACTCGTAGTGCGTGCCGAACTTGCGGCCGACCCAGTTGACCGCGAACGACACCGAGCGGCTCGTGTCGGCGTTGTTCACGTCGAACAGGATCGTGTCGGGGCGGTTGTAGTAGAAGTTGTACGGCGTCCAGTGGAACACGTCGACGGTGGTGTCCGTCGGGATCCACACGAACGGCATGATGATCGCGTTGTTGCGCTCGAAGTGCGTCTTGAGCGGGTAGGACGGCAGCGGGGTCAGGCCGCTCGCGCCGCGCCAGCCGTCGCGCTTGGCGATGCGCGCGCCGCCGCTCGCGAGCCGGGTGACGAAGTAGGCGTCGGCGTCCCCCCACCAGCGCTGGTACTGGCTCGCGCCCGAGCGCTCGGCCCACGTGCGCGCGTACATCCAGATCAGGTCGCCCGAGTCGAACACGCCGTTCTCGTTGACGTCGTCCACTTCGACCGGCACGTCGAGGGTGACGTAGGGCGGGTTGGCGTTCTCGACGAACTCGTGGCGGTGCACCGACACCTGCGCGATCGGCACGTTCGCCGGATAGCCCTTCGGGGCGAGCAGGTCGTAAGGCACCTGGTACAGGCCGGTCGAATCGATGGCGACGCGCACCTCGGGCTGGCTCTCGTCGAACGCCTGCGCGGCGGCCGGCCGGGCGAACAGCGCTTCGCCGGCGCCCGCGCGCGCGGACACGCGCCACGCACGCGCCTGCTCGAAGTTGAGCACGCTGGTGGCGAGCGCGGCGTCGAAGCCGCGGTCGGCCTCGCCGGTCGTGGCCGGGAGCGCGGCGGCGCCCGCGGGCCGGTTCCAGTCCACCCGCACGGTGAGCGTCGGGGACACGGCCAGCCGCGCGGCGG
>JBGAOB010000236.1:0-7403 GCA_044222045.1 Candidatus Eiseniibacteriota bacterium | reverse complement strand
TGCAGCGTGGGCGAGATGAAGAGCAGGTAGGCCGACGCCGACGCGGTGCCCGCGGGGGCGACACCCGTGATCGACTTCTGCAGGTACGTGCCGAGCGGCGAGGTCGAATCGGCGACCGTCGCGGTCGACGTGCCGATCTCGGTGCCGAACGCGTCCTTGAAGGAGATCTCGGCCATCAGGAAGTTGTCGTTCGGCGACACGATCGGGCTCTCCTGGCAGGTGTTGCGCACCCACAGGTCGAACTTCCACTCGCTGCCGGGCGACGCGGCCGTGGTCTGGTACAGGCCCGACGGGGAGTCGACGACGAACGTCGAGAAGAGCTTCGCCGCGCCCGGCGACGTGTGCACCGTGAAGTTGCGCGTGTCGGCGTAGACGTTGCCGAAGGTGTTCCAGCCGGTCAGGCCGGTGGCGAAGCCGGGGTTGGCGAGCACGTTCGGATGGCTGTAGACCGGGCCGTACGAGAGCTCGAGGTCGTCGACGAACACCGAGCCGCCGTCGCAGCCGGGCTGCAGGAAGAGGATCAGCGCCTCGACGCGCTTGGCGTTCGACGGCGCGGGCGACGTGACGGTCCACGGGATCCACTGGTCGCGAGCGGTCCAGGCGTTGCCGAGGATGATCTCGTTGCCGGCGATCTCGTTGCCGCCGGAGAGCGCGTCGAAGAACACGAGCTTGGCGATCAGGCGGTTCGAGTTGCACGGCGTCGACCCGATCATCGGATCGGCGCTCGCGACGAACGAGTAGCCGCTGAACGAGTAGGTCTGGCCCACGACGGCCGAGAACGACTGGCCGAAGCCGCCGACGTTGAACACGGGAGCGCCGGGGCAGCCGTTGAAGCCGCCATACACCTTCGCGGCGGTCGTGTCGTGGTGCGCGATGTTGTCGGTGGCGGGCTTGGACAGCTGCACGCCGGAGCCGAACGTGAACCAGCCGCTGTACGAACCGCCGGCGAGCTCGAAGCCGGGGTTGGCCAGCAGGTTCGTCGCGGCGTGCGCCGGGACGGTCGCGGCCGTGAGCAGCAGGCCCACGCACAGAAGCCGGAGGGTCGTAGTCAGACGCTTCACTGGGTGCCTCCTCGGGCGGGACTTGGACGATGCGGATGGCCGCGGACTGCACGTGCCGGCCGCGGAATCGATGAACTCGCTGGAGTCGCTCCGTCGAACTTGCGATCGTCCGGCCGTTCGTCGCGCATCGGTCTCGTCGCGTGTGGGGCGGCCTCGGGCCGCCGTGGACGGGAAGGGAGTCGGTGCGTGTCGAAGGGGCCGCGGGGCGATTCCACCTTGACAGGCCTGAAACGAGATTACAGAATGTTCGGCAGCCGAACAAAGTGGTTTTTTCAGTCACGGAGAGGAATTGTGGCCACGGACCCGATGGCGCCGTCTCCGCCCCTGCTGGAAGTGAGGGGGCTGCGCAAGACCTACGTCTCCGGCGGGCCCTTCGGGCGCGGTCGCCGGGTGCAGGCGGCCGAGGACGTCGGGTTCCGGATCCACCGCGGCGAGGCCGTCGCACTGGTGGGCGAGTCCGGCAGCGGCAAGAGCACGATCGCCCGGCTGCTCATGCGGCTCGAACCGGCCGACTCGGGCGAGGCGCTGCTCGACGGGATCGACGTCTTCGCGCGCGAGCCGCACCGAGCGTCGCTCGGCTACCGCAGCCGCGTGCAGATGGTCTTCCAGGACCCGTTCGGCTCGCTGAACCCGGCGCACGACATCGCGCACCACCTGACGCGCCCGCTGCGCCGGCTGCACGCGCTCAACCCCGCGCACGACGTCGTTCGGTTCGCTCAATCCCGCGCACGACATCGAGCACCACCTGACGCGGCCGCTGCTGCGCCAGACCGCGTTCAACCCGGCGCACGACGTGGACCACCACCTCGCGCGCCCGGCCGTGCGCCTCGCCGGCGTCAAGGGCGCCGCCGCCGCGCGCACGCGCGCGCTCGAACTGCTGCGCACCGTGGGGCTCGAGCCCGCCGAGGAGTTCATCCACCGCCACCCGTACGAACTCTCGGGCGGCCAGCGCCAGCGCGTCGCCATCGCCCGTTCGCTCGCGGCCGATCCCGACCTGCTCGTGGCCGACGAGCCCACGTCGATGCTCGACGTGTCGATCCGCATGGGCATCCTGCAGCTGCTCGCGCAGCTCAAGCGCGACCGCGGGCTGGCGATCCTGCTCATCACCCACGACCTCGCCTCGGCGCGCTTCCTGGCCGAGCGCATCGTGGTCCTGTACCGCGGACGCGTCGTGGAGGACGGCCCCAGCGACACGGTCGTGCGCGCACCCGCGCACCCGTACACGCGCGCGCTGCTCGCCTCGATCGAGCGGCTCGAGGCCGACGGCAGCAAGCGCGCGGGCGGCACGTCGACCGCGCCCGCCACCAGCGGCTGCCCGTTCGCCGACCGCTGTCCCGACCTGCACGACGCCTGCCGTCGCGAGGACCCCGCGCCGCGCGCGTTCGACGGCCGGCGCGTGCGCTGCCACCTGTACCCGGCCGACGGGGCGGGGCGATGAGCGTGCGCCGGTTCCCCGACGGTTTCCGCTTCGGCGCGGCGACGAGCGCGCTGCAGATCGAGGGCGGCGTGCACGAGGCCGGGCGCGGCGAGTCGGTGTGGGATCGCTTCGCGCACACGCCCGGCAAGATCAGCGACGGCTCCACGCCCGACGTCGCGTGCGATCACTGGCGGCGCTGGCCCGAGGACCTCCGGCTCATGCGCGAGCTGGGGCTGGACGCCTACCGGTTCTCGGTCGGCTGGTCGCGCGTGCTGCCCACCGGCCGCGGCCCCGCGAACGCGGCCGGGCTCGACTGGTACGACGCGCTCGTCGACGTNCCGTTCGCGCCGCGCTGCGCCGAGGCGATCGCGGCCTGCCGCGCCGAGGATCCGGCGGCGCGCGAGCACGACGGCCGGCAGGTGCGCTGCCATCTCTATCCCGCGGGCGCGGCCGGCGGGAGCGCGTCGTGAGCCAGCGCCGGTTCCCCGAGGGCTTCCTGCTCGGCGTCGCCACGTCCGCGCAGCAGATCGAGGGCGCCGTGCGTGAGGACGGGCGTGGCGAGTCGATCTGGGACCGATGGGCCGCGACGCCGGGCAAGGTCGCCGACGGCAGCAACCCGATCGTCGCGTGCGACCACTACCATCGCTGGCCCGACGACCTCGCGCTCATGCGCGGGCTCGGCATCCGCGCCTATCGCTTCTCGCTCGGCTGGTCGCGCGTGCTGCCCGACGGCCGCACACCCAATCCGCGCGGGCTCGACTTCTACGAGCGGCTCGTCGACGCGCTGCTCGCGGCCGGCATCACGCCGTTCGTGACGCTCAACCACTGGGACCTGCCGCAGGCGCTGGACGACAAGGGCGGCTGGGGCGCGCGCGACACCGCGCGCGCGTTCGTGGACTACGCGCAGGCCGTGTACGCGCGCCTGGGCGATCGCGTGCGGCACTGGATCACGCACAACGAGCCGTGGTGCATCGCCACGCTCGGCCACCAGGACGGGCACCACGCGCCCGGGCGGCGCGACCCGCTCGAGGCGCAGCGCGTCTCGCACCACCTGCTGCTCTCGCACGGCTGGGCCGTGCAGGCGCTGCGCCGCGACCGGCCCGGCGCCGAGGTGGGCATCACGCTCATTCAGTCCCATGTGCAGGCGGCCAGTGATTCGGAACCCGACCGCGACGCGGCGCGCCAGTACGACGGCACGTTCAACCGCTGGTACCTGGATCCGCTCTACCGCGGCGAGTACCCGGCCGACGTGGTCGCCGACCGCGTGCGCCACGGCCAGCTGGCCGGCCCCGAGATGCCGTTCGTGCAGCCCGGCGACCTCGCGGCGATCGCCACGCCCACCGACTTCCTCGGCGTCAACTACTACAGCCGCTCGGTCATGAAGGGCGGCGCGGACGGCCGGCCCGAAGGCGTGCCGCAGGCGCCGCGCGAGGAGCTGACCGAGATGGGCTGGGAGGTGTATCCGCGCGGCCTCACCGACACGCTGCTGCGCCTGGCGCGTGACTACGCGCCGCGGGCGCTGTACGTGACCGAGAACGGCGCCGCGTTCGCCGACGCTCCCGACGCGTCCGGCCACGTCGCCGACGCCAGGCGCGTCGACTTCCTGCGCACGCACTTTGCCGCGGCGCTCGACGCCATCGAGGGCGGCGCGCCGCTCGCCGGCTTCTTCGTGTGGTCCCTGCTCGACAACTGGGAGTGGGGGCTCGGCTATTCCAAGCGATTCGGACTCTACCGCGTGGAGTTCGACAGCCAGCGCCGCATTCCGAAAGACAGTGCCCGTTACTACCGCGAACTCGTGACCGCCCGGGCCGTGCCCGACCCGGAGGTCGTCACTTCCAGGAGGAACCCGTGAACCCGATCCGCCGGGGCATGGCCGCGCTCGCCGCGCTCGCCGTCGCCGCCTGCCTG
Source organism: Candidatus Eiseniibacteriota bacterium (assembly GCA_044222045.1). GTDB lineage: Bacteria > Eisenbacteria > RBG-16-71-46 > RBG-16-71-46 > RBG-16-71-46 > JBGAMH01. The sequence continues at coordinate 3,017 of JBGAOB010000236.1, read as the reverse complement.
CTGCTCCCGACCGCGGTCCGCGCCGCGGACACCGCCGCGCCCGCGGCGACGGCCACCGTGCGCGTCGTGACGGACGCCACCGGCTCGCGCCTGCAGGTCGACGGCCGGGACTTCATGGTCAAGGGCATGAACTGGGACTACACGCCCATCGGCACCAACTACTCGTACGACCTGTTCTCGCAGCCCGATCACGTGATCGAGGCCGCGCTCGAGCGCGAGATGGGCCTGCTGCGGGCCATGAACGTGAACGCCATCCGCGTGTACGCGGGCCTGCCGCCGCGGTGGGTGAAGTACATCTACGAGCGCTACGGCATCTGGACCATCATCAACCACACCGTCGGCCGCTACGGGTTCACGCTCGACGGCGTGTGGTACCCGGTCACCGACTACTCCGATCCCAAGATGCGCGCCGGCATCAAGGCCGACGTGATGGCCGCGATCGAGCGCTACAAGGGCACGCCCGGCGTGCTCATGTGGCTGCTCGGCAACGAGAACAACTACGGCCTGTCGTGGAAGTCGTTCGAGATCGAGGCGCTGCCCAAGGGCGAGCAGGAAGCGGCGCGCGCCCGCAAGCTGTACTCGCTCATGGGCGAGCTGATCGGCGACATCCACGCCGCCGACGCCACGCGCCCCGTGGCCATGGCCAACGGCGACCTGCAGTACCTGGACATCATCGCCCAGGAGTGCAAGGGCCTCGACGTGTTCGGCACCAACGTGTACCGCGGCATCTCGGTGGGCGACATGTTCCAGCGCGTGAAGGACTCGATGGGCATTCCGCTCATGTACAGCGAGTTCGGTTGCGACGCGTTCAACGCCCGCACCGAGCGCGAAGACCAGGCCATGCAGGCCAGGTACCTGATCGGCCAGTGGCGCGAGATCTACGAGCAGAGCGCCGGGCACGGCGGCGTGGGCAACGCGATCGGCGGGTGCGTGTTCCAGTGGAGCGACGGCTGGTGGAAGTACGGGCAGGAGAGCCGGCTCGACGTGCACGACACGCACGCCTCGTGGCCCGACGGCGGCTACGTCGAGGACTTCGTGCAGGGCGAGAACAACATGAACGAGGAGTGGTGGGGCATCTGCGCCAAGGGCCCGACCGACGGCAAGGGGCTGTACGAGCTGTACCCGCGCGCCGCGTTCTTCGCGCTGCAGAAGGTGTTCGCGTTCGACCCGTACGCGGCCGCCGATCGCGCCGCGATCACCCAGCACTTCGCCGCCATCGACCCCGTGAGCGCCACGCTGGCCGCGCGCGGCGAGCAGGCCAACGCCATGAGCGCGCTCACGTCGCGCGCGCGCCTGAGCGGCCTGCGCGTGCAGCTCGAGACCGTCGGCACCGGCGGTGACAACGTCACCACGCCGCCCGCGGCGACGCCGCAGGTGGACCTGCCGCGCTTCCAGGGCTTCGACAAGCTGCAATCGTTCTACGCCGACTTCGAAGGCCGGCCCACCGACCACGTGACCGGCACCGTGTCGGTCAACGTGCTCGGGCACGTGCCCACCAACGGCATCAACCAGATCTTCTACGAAGCGCGCGGTCTCGAGCGCACGCTGCTCGGCAGCGACTACCAGGCCGTGACCGTGCCCGGCGACCGCGTGCGCGTGCACCACGCCACCGTTTCGTGGGAGGACCGGCTGTTCCAGCTGGACGGCTTCTACCGCAGCGGCCACTACCACTGGGGCTACGAAGGCGACTTCTTCGGCCTGTACCGCGACGCCTACTACGGGCTCAACACCGACGTGTACGACGCCGACGCGCCCGTGGGCTTCGAGGTGACCGGCAAGCGCCAGTTCGAGGGCCTCAAGTTCGCGTACGGCCAGGAGCTGTGGTGGGGCGCCAACCCAGCGTTCATCGGCAAGTACCGCCGCGCGTGGCGCGGCTACACGCTGACCGGCCTGTACCAGGAGGACGTCGCCACCGCGCCCGCCACGACCGGCGTGTCGTCGGCGCTGCCGCTGCCCAAGACGCGCAAGGCCACGCTGGCGGTCGAGCACGCGCGCGGGCCGCTCGGGTTCACGCTCGGCGGCATCTGGTCCGGCTCGCCCAAGGTGGGCCAGTCGTTCCAGTTCGTGAAGGAGAACGACGCCGGTACGACGACGTGGAACGACGAAATCGTCGACGGCGACGCGTTCGGCGCCAAGTTCAAGGTCACGTACCAGAAGGGCAAGTACAACTGGTACCTGAGCACCGCGCGCATGGGCGTGGTGGCCGACGGCGGCCCCACGGCCGCGCTGACCTACACCGGTTGGAGCCTGAAGGACGTGGGCACCGGCAACCAGAGCAACGTGATCACCGGCCTGCTCGTGAACCAGGGCAAGTGGGCGATCGCGCCGAACTTCCTGTGGCAGAAGCCGCAGATCGGCCCTATTCCGGCGGACGCGCCGTCGCCCGCGCGGCCGCGCAACGTGACGGTGCTGCACGATCCGTTCGCCGTGCGCGCGAACCGCGAGATGGTGGGCTGCGAGCTGCTGATCGCGTGGGACGCGACGCCCGCGACCTGGATGTGGGCGTGGGACAACGATATTCGCGAGGACGCCCCGCTCGCGGCGAGCCTCGACTTCGTCTATCGCCACATGCCCACCACGGTGGACGCGGCCACGTACATTCCGAAGGTGGTGGTCGGGCAGCCGTGGACGTATTCGCCCGCCGCGGTCCCCGGCGGCACGCCGGCGCGGGACCTGTGGGAGCTGCGCGCGCGGGTGTTGTCGCGGCTGAGCAGCACGACGCGCATTGCCAGCACGATGTTCGTGGGCGACGGCGAGCCCAACGGCGAGAACACCCGCCTGGTGCACCGCTGGGGCGGCGAGGCGCGCGTGGCGTACCGGAGCATCGCGTTCAACGGTTCGGCCCGGTTCAACGACTGGGGTCCGTACGACTACCACCGCGACTTCAACCTGACGTACCCCGCGCAGTACTCCGGCGATCTCGGCTACGTGCTCGGCTCACCGCGCTGGCTGTCGACCACGCCGCAGACCAGCGTGGGCGTGCGCGGCATCTACCGCACGCTCGACCAGTACTCGCC
>JBGAOB010000235.1:0-7665 GCA_044222045.1 Candidatus Eiseniibacteriota bacterium | reverse complement strand
GAGCACGCGGCTCGCCGGCAGCGCGCGCGCGTCGGCCGGAGCCTGGCGCGGCTGCAGCGGGTCGGCGCCGCGCGCGAGCGCACGGCTGGTCTCGCTGACGCCCGCGATGCGGCGGTCGTTCACCTCGCGCAGTGTGGCGGTGTCGCCCACGGCCACGAAGTCGGCGCGACGCAGCTCGCCGCGCGTCAGGTCCACGAAGCGCAGGCCCGGTGCGCCGGCCGAGCGATGGTCGGTCGCCACCAGCGTGGCCGCCGACGGCAGCGTGGCCGGGTCGATCTTGAGCACGTGCGTGCGCGGCGACACGCCCACGAAGCTGTAGCGCCCGCGCGCGTCGGTCACCGCCCACGTGCCGTCGTCGAGCACCAGCCGCACGCCGGCCAGGCCCGGCTCGCGCTCGCTCAGCTTGCCGTCGCGGTCGGCGTCGATGCCCACCGTGCCCAGCACCATCGCTTCGTCGGCGAACACGCCGCCGCGCACGGTGACGCGCGCCACGGCTTCGTTGCTGCGCACGTCGGCGCCTTCGGCGAACGCGCGGTTCAGCGCTTCGCCCTGCGACGCGCCCGCGCCCACGCGCACGCGGTAGGCGAGCGTGGCCGTGGCGCGCGGCGCCAGCGCGCCCACCGCGAACACGAGCCCGCCCGGCACGCGCACCGGCTCGGCGATGGCCGCGCCGCCCACGCGCGCGCTGCGCGCCGCGTACGCGAAGCCCGGCGGCAGCGCGTCGTGCACCACGAGCGCGGTGACCGCGCTGTCGGAGCGGTTCGCCACGCGCACCGTGTAGTCCAGCTCGTCGCCGATCTCCACCTCGGGGCGCGACGCCGACTTCTCGGCGAACAGCACCACCGGCATCACCGCGTCGGCCGGCACGTCGAGCACCACCGGCGAGCCGTCGTCGACCACCGGGAAGAGCCCGCCGTACGAGCCGCTCGCGTCCAGCACGTGGCCGGGGCCGAGCTGCGCGAGCGGCGTGAGCGACGGGAAGCGATACGGCTCGGCCGGCGTGACCACGAGCCGGTACGTGCTCGGGGCGACCCACGGGAACTCGTAGCGGCCCTGCGCGTCGGTCACGACGTCGGCGCTGGCGGGCGTCGTGCCGTCGGCGGCGAGCACGCGCGCGAGGTCGCCCGGGCGGCCGCCGTTGCCGGCGCCGGTCACGTCGAGCAGTCGCACGCGCACGCCGGCGAGCAGCGCCTCGGTGTGCGCGTCGAACACCACGCCCGCCGGGTCGACCCACACCGTGGCGCGCGTTTCGGCGGCGCCCCAGCCGTACACCGTGGCGTTCACGCGGTCGCCGCGGCGCAGCGCCACCACGCCGTCGCCCACGAGCGCCGTGGCGCCCGGCGCCTGCGCGAACGTGGTCACCGCCGGCACCAGGCGGAACACGCCGGTGTGCGCGCCGGTCTCGACCGCGAGGAAGTCGTCGACGTCGCCGGTGAGCAGCGTGGTGAGCCGGATCGTGACCGTGTCGGGCTCGGTCGCGCGCACGTCGGCCTGCGGTGCGATGGCCTGCACGAACAGCGGCGAGCCGAGCGGCGTGCGGCGCGTGACCTGCGCGAAGTCGGCCGCCGCGTAGAACGCGATCGCCGGCGGCGCGCCGAGCGCCGGCGTGAGCACCGTGTCGGTGACCGCCTGCGTGACATTCTGCGCCAGCGACAGCGCGGCCAGCGACACGTGCGCCTGCGACACGCCCGGCGCGTCGAGCGGCACCGCGCCCGTCACGAGCAGCGCTGCCGAGTCGCCCGCCGCGATCGGCAGCGAGCCGCCGATCGCCAGCGGCAGGTCGGCGCCGTCGGCGATGCCGTTGGCGTTGGCGTCCAGCAGCAGCGCGAGCGAAGCCAGGTCGAAGCCGTCGCCGGACTGGTTCGCCAGGTCGAGCCGGAAGTCGGACGGCGTGTTGCCGTCGTTGCGCAGCCGGTGCGCGAACGCCACGAGTTCGCCGGGGCGCGCCGTGATCGGGCCGCGCGGCGTGAGCGCCAGCGCCTCGAGCGGCTGGACCACCGTGCGCACGGTGTTGGACACCGGCCGCAGCGTGGCGCCCGTGCCCGGGTCGGTGGCGGCGCCCGCGGCCGTGTTGTCGACCGGCGTGCCGGCCGGCGGCGCGGCGAGCGCGGCGAGCGGCGCGAGCAGCGACGCGGCGGCGAGCAGCGCGGCGGCCGCGTGGAGCGCGCGGCGGGTCGCGCGTCCGAGAACCGCGCCCGCGCGCGTAATACAAAACGCGCGCGTGGTGCGCGGAAGATTGCAGCTGGGCAGGCGGAACCCGTTGGCGGGCAATGGGGCTGCGGCGGAATCGGCCGCGGGGGCGCCAACCGGCTGGGGCGCAGGGGGCTGGGCGCGGTCAACTGCAATCATCCGCGCACAAGGCACAGGGAGACCCGGCCGCCGCGCGCCGTGGCGCGCGGAAGCGTCGTACCGACGCTGCGAGCGGGGGGTCTCGGTCATTTCAGGTGTCCACCGCCCCGCCGCCGGCGCTCCCTCAACCAGGGAGAGGGAAGCGCCGGGCGGACGAGGCACGAGTGCGGTCCGCTGCGCCGAGGGGACGCGGCGTTCCGTCACTCGAGGTGTGCGTGGTGGCGGATGAAGGCAGATCCCTCGCCTTCACCCGCACACCACTCCTGGCAGCGACGGGCGTCCGTGCCCTTCGCCGCGCGGATGCGTCACGGGTTGATGCGGACTCCGAACCGGATCGTCGCGGTGGCACCCGGGGCCAGCGCGCCCACGTTCACCACGATGCTGCCCGTGGCGCCGTTGGCCGGCTCCGTCGTGACCGAGCCCTGCGACGTGAACCCGGGCACCACGCCCGAGTACACCGTGTTCGACGGCGTCGCATCGGTCACCACCACGTTGTTCACCGTGGTCGAGCCGATGTTCGTGACCGTGAGCGTGTAGCGGATGCACGCGCCCGGAATGGCGCCGGTCGTGAGATCCGTGGTCACGTACGCGCCGTCCGCCGTACCGTCGCACGCGGCGTCGAGCGCCTGCGTCTTGACGATCTGCAGCTGGCCGTTGATGACCGTGGTCACGTCCGTGGCCTGCGCCGAGGGCGCCGCGGTGGTGTAGGACACGTTCGTGCCCGCCGCGGTGATCGTGGTGACGTCCACCTGCCCGAACGGAGCCGCCGCCGGCGCCGACACGCGCACGAACAGGCGCACCGTCTGGCCCGGGTTCAGGCCGCCGAACTGCGACAGGTCGGCCAGCGTGGTGTCGGCCGCGTCGAAGGCGCCGTTGTTGTTGCGGTCCCAGTACACGGTCGAGTTCCAACCGCCCTGGTTGTCCGCCGCGGTCAGCGTGACCACGCTGCCCGTGCCGTCGCCTTCGTTGACGTTGCCCTGGTTCGACAGGAAGTGCGTGTAGACCCAGAACCCGCCGGGGATCACCTGCGCGCTGTTGTTGGGCACCAGCGTGAGGCGACGCTGCGCGTTCACGCCCACCTGATCGTGAATGCGGTCCGACGCGCCCGTGTTGGGCGACAGCGCGCGGAAGTACAGCTCCACGTTGCCCGCCGGGTAGCCGGCCGGCACGTCGACGTCGGCGTACACGAGCGCGTTGCCACCCGCGGCCACCGAGACCGTGGAGGCGATCGGCGTGTTCGCGCCGTCACGGAACGTCACCGTCCAGCCCGCCGGCAGCGACAGCGCGGCGAACGTGGGATCGGTGCTGGCCGTGAGGTTGTACAGGTCCGCCTGCGAGCTGGTGTTGTTCAGGTACAGCGTGAACCGCACCGTGTTGCCCGGCGACAGCGTGTCGCGCACCACGTACGACGGCTCGGGGCCCGCACCGGCGCCCAGGCCGCCCGGCAGCGGGGCGTTGTTCGTGACGTCCATCGTGTTGGCGAGAATCGCCGTCAACACGTCGGTGGCGACCGCGGTCACCGCCGGGTTGCTGAACGACGTGGCGGTCTTCTGCACCTGGAACGGACCACCCGCGGCGTTCGCCGGCAGCTGCACGTGCAGCACCACCGTGTACGACGCGCCCGGAGCGAGCGGGCCGGTGTCGGGGATGCCGTTGGAGTTGGAGTCGGTGAGGATGTTGATGCCGTTGCTCTGGTAGAGCGTGACGACCGAGCCCACCGGGAACGTGCTGGCGCCCCACGTGATGTCGAACGTGTCGGTGCCGTTGCCCGTGTTGGTGAGCACGTTGCTGAACGTCACGACCGAGCCCTGCAGCGCCGAGGCGACCGTCTGGCCCGTGAACGTGAGCGACACGGCCTGGCCCACGGTGAACGGAGCCGAGTTCGTGAAGAACGGACCCGCGTTGGCCGCGCCGTCGAAGTAGGCGAAGCGCGCCGCGTTGTTGATCACCTGCGGCGGCAGGCCGGCGTTCACGGTGACGTCGAACGTGAACGAGCCCGCGTTGCCCGGACGCACGCGGCGGAAGATCGCCGTGAGCGTGCGCGACGGACCGTCGTAGATGTAGCGCACCGAGTCACCCGAGGACACCTGCCAGTCGGTGGAGTCCGTGTCGGTGAGCGTGGTGGCGCCCGTGACGCTCCAGCGCGCGCTGTTGGCGACGAACGACATGCCCACGGGCACGACGTCGGTCACGCGCACGTCGGTGGCGTCGTTGTTGCCGTTGTTCTGGTAGGCCAGCGTGTAGCGCCACGGGCCCGAAGGCGACGCGCCGCTCGGCTGGTTGATGCTCTTGGTCATGGCGATGACGGCGTTGCCCGACACGTTGACGCGGTCGGTGTTGAATGCCGTCTGCAGCGGGTCGAACGTGCTCGCCGCGCTGATGCGCAGCTGCGCGAACTGGCCGCCCACCTGCACGCCCGGCACGTTGCCCACCACCACGAAGCGGAACGTGCCGCCCGCGGCGATCATGCCCGTGTTCGTGAGCGGCGTGGCGTTGTCGGCGACGCCGTTGCCGTCGGCGTCCACGTAGATCGCGAGGCCCGACAGGTCGAAGTCGTCGCCCGGCAGGTTGACCAGCGCCAGCGTCAGCGAATCGGCGCCGTTGCCGGTGTTGGTGATGACGTGCGGGAACACGGCCTGCGTTCCCGGCGCGGCCGGCAGCGTCTGGCTGCTGACCAGCGTGAAGCTGGCGACCTGCTGCACGTAGGTGGTGACCAGGTTCGACGACACGGTGCGCGACGTCGACGTGGCGTCGAGGTACGTGGCCGACGCCTGGTTTCCGATCGGCGTGCCGGCGGGCGGCGCGGCGTTCGCGGCCGTGACCGCGAAGCCGAGCAGCACGGTCGCGAGCAGGCCCGCGACCGCGACGCTCCGGCGGAACAGCGAGTGGGACAGCACGGCGTTCATGTGCACTCCGAGGGTTGGGGGATTCGTTCGGACGAAAGCTCGACCACGGACGGACCCGTCCCCGGGCACGGCGGCGCCACGCGCGCGAAAGCCACTCGCGCACCGCGAACACGAACCGGCCCGGGCGCACGAGGCGCCGCGGAAATCAGCGAGTTCGGTTCAGCGGATCAGCGGACGGCCGCGGCCACCGGCACGGACTGCACGCGCATGCGCGCGGACACCGTGCGGGCCGACTTCGCGGCGAGCGTGCCGATGGGCCAGCGCAGGAAGCGGTACTCGGAGGTGGGAACCTCCTTCACCGCCATGCGGCCGTCGGCCTGCTTGACGCGACGCGTGAGGGGCACGCTCGCCCACGTGCGGCCGTCGAGACTCGCCTCGAGCTTCGAGGGCGTCGCGGTGCGGCCGACGAACTCCATGCCGGCAGGCACGGGCAGCGTGGCCATCATCTGGCGCGCGGCTTCGGTGCCGGAGTTCGTGTAGGTGGCGCGGTACTCGACGATCTCGCCGGGCTTGACCTGCGCCGCGGACGAGAGCATCTCCTTGCCGTTGGTCAGGGTGATGCGCTGAGCGGTGAGCGCCACCGAGACGTCGCTTCCGGCGCGGGCTGCAACCGGCGCGAAGAGCGCGGCCGCGAGCACCGTCGCCGCGAGCAGGCGGGCGAACGTGCGGTACATCGTGTGACCTCCCTGGTTGATCCGCGAACGGATGCACCTGCGGCACGGTCACGCGAGCACGTGAACCGGCCGGCCAACTGGCGAGGCACCGCGATGTCATGGAGTGGAGCGAGATGAAGTCACCCGGTTCGAAGGCTGAGGGGCCAGAAGCCGGGAAGCCGGATGCCTGCCGTCCCGGGCTATCGGCGGGGATTGCAGGCAGCTTGAGCCGGGAGTGCGGAGTGCAAGGGGGGGCATCAGGCCCCGGCCGGAGGCGCCGGCGCGCCGGGGGGCGCCTCGTCGCGACGCACCGTCGGCCCGTAGTCCCGCACCACCGCGGCCACGCGCAGCCGGTAGTCCGCGAAGATCCCGCCGCGCCCGGCCCGCTGCGCCCGGCGATGGCGCTCGTGTTCGCGCCAGCGCGCGACCGCTGCCTCGTCGCGCCAGAACGAGAGCGACAGGAGCTTGCCCGGGTGCGCGAGGCTCTGGAAGCGCTCCACCGACAGGAAGCCGTCGATGCGCTCGAGTTCGGCCCGGAGGGCGGCCGCGGTCGCGAGGTAGTCGTCACCCCGGCCCGCGGCCGGCCACGCTTCGAAGATCACCGCGACCGTGCCCGTTCCCGACGCGGCCGAGTGCTCGCGCCCGTCGCTCATCGCGCGACCCGTCGCAGGAACGTGCGCCGCTCGCGCAGGATGAACCGGCCCTGCCGCGCGGTGGCGAAGTTCGCGGCGCCCTCGGCGGCGGTGCGCAGCCGGGCGCGATAGGCTTCGTACGCCGCCAGGCTCTCGAACGCGATGAGCCCCCACGCGACGTCGTTCGTGCCCTCGTGGGGCATCCAGTAGCCGAGCAGGTCGCCGCCGCAGCGCGGGATGATGTCGAGCCAGCGTCGTGCGTACGACTCGAACTCCTCCGGGCGGTGTGGATCGATCTGGTACTCGATGAACACGGTGACGCTCATGGCGAACCTCCGGTGGTGGAGCCGCGCGAACCGTGCGACGTGCGCGGTGCGCGGGCCGCGGGAGGCATCGTGCCCGCGCGCGCGGGCGGATCGTTTCGACGGCGGCCGAAGCGTGGCCCGCGCGTGCCGCCTATACTCAGCGCCATGTTCTCGAGACATCGACTGGCCGAGCTGGCGTCGCTGCTCGGTGATCCGGGCCGCGCCGGGATGGTGACCGCGCTGTGGGACGGCACCGCGCGTCCCGCGGGCGAACTCGCGCGCATCGCGGGCGTGAGTCCCGCCACGGCGAGCAGCCACCTGCGCAAGCTGGTGGCGGGCGGCCTGCTTCGCGTGGAGCCGCGCGGCCGGCACCGCTACTTCCGGCTGGCGGGGCCTGCCGTGGCGCAGGCGCTGGAGGCGATCTCGGCGCTGCTGCCTCCGAGTCGCGCGGCCGCACGCGAGGAAGCGACGCCGATTCGGCGCGCACGCCTGTGCTACGACCACGTGGCCGGTGCGCTGGGCGTGGCATTGAGCGACGCACTGACCGCCCGGCGATGGTTGACGCTGGACGAATCCGGCTACGCGCTGCGCCCCGCCGGCCGCCGCGGGCTGCTCACCCTGGGCGTGGACGCCGCCCTGCTGGAGCGCGGCACGCGGCCGCTGCTGCGCACGTGCCTCGACTGGACGGAGCGCCGCGAGCACGTGGGCGGTGCGCTGGGCGCGGCGCTCGCGAGCCAGCTCGTGGAGCGCGACTGGCTGCGGCGCGTGCGCGGCAGCCGGGCGCTGCTCGTGACCACCGCGGGCCGGCGTGGACTGGCGC
>JBGAOB010000234.1:0-7876 GCA_044222045.1 Candidatus Eiseniibacteriota bacterium | reverse complement strand
AGATGAAGTTCGCGTACGAGGACTGCACCTGGCCGATCGGCTCGCCCCCCGGCTCCTCGGCGATCGGGATCGGCACCACGGTGGCGGTGGGCCCGGTGTACCACGGCCGCACCTGCCGTTCGGCGCCCAGTCCGTAGGACACGTGGCCCGAGCCGATGAGCACGACCATGATCGCCTTCTCGTCACCGTACTTCTGGAGCGCCTGCAGCGCGTTCCAGCCCATCGCCGCGTCCCACGCGCACTGCGCGCGGAACATGCCCTGGAACATCGCCTCGGGCATGTTGCCGTGCAGCGCGTCCTCGTCGCCGAAGAACGCCTTGAAGAGCCGGCGGTGCTCCTCGTTCTCCAGGTCCACCTTGGGCGGCAGCATGCCGCGGTACTCGACCGCGAGCGAGTCGAAGCCCTTCATGCGCACGGTGGACACCGCGGCCCGCGGCAGGTTGACCGCGAACATCCGGATGTGCTTGCTCGCGCGCGAACAGGAAGATGTCGCGGTAGTAGTTCCAGTGGTGGCTCCCAGTTGCGATACCAGTGCGACTGCTCGACGAACTGCTCCTCGGTCAGCTTGCGGTCGCGGTGCCAGCGGTCGAGCCACGGCTGTTCCGGCACCGGATACATCTCGAGCCCGATCATCACCGTGCGCCCGCGCCGGGCGAGTTCCTGGAGGATGCGCAGCTGGGCGCGGTGGAACTCGATGTCCACGTGGCTCTCGCCCACGAACACCAGCTTCACGCCGTCGAGGCGCGCGGCCAGTTCGGCGGGCCCGATCGTGTCGCCGCGCGCGGTGTCGGTGATGCCGTCCAACACCACCGCGGTCTCGCGGTCGCGGCGGGCGGGGTCGCCGATCGGCAGGTGGGCGGCGTGGTCGTCGGCGCGGGCGGCCGGGACATGGCCGACGCCGAGCAGCAGCGCGAACAGCAGCGCGAATCGCTTCATGGGGGCACCTCGCGGGAGTCGGACGACTGCGAACGCGCCAGTCGAGCACGCGCCGCGCAGAGGGTCAAGACGCGGCGGGCCCCGCGGCCCCGTGCCGCGGCACGGGCGGGCGCGTGCGCGCCCCGAGCAACGCCTGCACCCGCTCCACGAGCAGCGGAGGCGAGAACGGCTTGGCGAGGAAGTCGCCCGCCGCGCCCACGAAGTCGCGGGGATCGCCGGCGTCGTCCGGGTAGCCCGAGATGAACAGGAAGCGCAGCTCGGGCCGCGCGCGCAGCAGCTCGGCCGCCATCTCGCGGCCGCTCATGCGCGGCATCACGACGTCGCTGACGACCACGTCGATCGGACCGGCGTGCGCGCGCGCGACCGTGAGCGCGTCCAGCCCGTCGGCGGCCGCGAGCACGCGATGCCCGGCGCGCTCGAGCGCCTGGCGCACCAGGTCGCGCACGGCGGGTTCGTCCTCGACCACGAGCACGGTCGAGACGCTCACCGCCGCCGGCCGCGGGGGTTCCGCGACCGACTCCCCTTCGGGCGCCGGCACCTCGGGCAGCGTGATCCACACCGTGGTGCCCGCACCGGGCGCGCTCTCGAGCCACACCGTGCCGCCGCTCTGGTGCACGATGCCCTGCACGGTCGAGAGTCCCAGCCCCGTGCCCTTGCCGGGCGGCTTCGTGGTGAAGAAGGGATCGAACGCGCGCGCCTGCACCTCGGCCGGCATGCCCGCGCCCGTGTCGCGCACCGCGATGACCACGGTTCCGGCCGCGGCGCCCGCTTCCGGCGCGCGCCGCGCCAGCGTGATCGCCAGGTGCCCGCCCACCGGCATCGCGTCGCGCGCGTTCACGACCAGGTTGAGGAGCACCTGTTCGATCTGGCTGCGGTCGACCCGCACCCAGCACGGCGATTCGGGCGCGGTCACGTCGAGCGCCACGTCTTCGCCGATCAGGCGCCGCACCATCTCGCCCATGTGGCGCACGACCTCGCCCAGGTCGAGCACGCGCGGCGCGAGCACCTGCTGGCGGCTGTAGGCCAGCAACTGGCGCGTGAGCCCCGACGCGCGCTGTGCGGCGTCGAGCACCCGCTCGGCGTTCCCGGCGGCGAGGCTGCCCGGCCCCGCCTGCGCGCGCAGCAACTCGGCGTGGCCGATGATGACCGTGAGCAGGTTGTTGAAGTCGTGCGCGACGCCCCCGGCCAGCTTGCCGACCGCCTCCATCTTCTGCGACTGGCGGAACTGCTCCTCGAGCTGCTTGCGGGCCGTCACGTCGGCGATCACGCCGTCGACCTGGACGATGCGGCCGAGACCGTCGCGCGCGGCGGTGGCGGAGAGCAGCCCCCAGAAGTGCGAGCCGTCGCGGCGGCGGAGGCGGACCTCCTCGTTGACCCAGCGGCCCTCGGCCTCGAGTGTCGCGCGCAGCTGCTCCAGGCGCCCGGGTTCGGCGACCGCGTCGGTGAGCACCACGCCGACGACCTCGGCCGGGTGGTCGTAACCGAACATCTGCGCGAGCGCGAGGTTGGCGTACACGACGGCCGCGCCGTGCCCGGTGCGGAACAGGCCCTCGTTCACGTTGCGGTTGATCGACGCCAGCAGTTCCTCGCTGCGCAGGCCGCGCTCGAGCGCCGCCTGCCGCTCGGCCACGAGGGCGGCGAACGCGGCCGGCACGGCGACGAAGGCCAGCTCGAACAACTGGATCGCCACGTGGCGCTGCTCGCGCGGCAAGTCGAGGAACGGCCCGACGCCGTGCGTGGTCGCGAACGCGACCGTGGTGGCGGCGAGCGCGCCGGCCAGCGTCGCGCCCCGCACGCCGAAGCGCACGGCCGCGTAGAGCATGAACACGAGCACCAGGTACACGCCGAGCACGCCGGTGATGTCGCGCGGCACGAGCCCCATGAAGCCGCCGAGCAGCGCGGGCACGCCGATCACGGCCGCGACGGTTCCGAGCAGGAAGCGCGGCGTCACGTCGCGCCGGGGGATGGTGGCCCAGTGGGTGACGATCGGCACGACCGCGAGCACGCCGAGCGCGTTCATGCGCCACCAGCCGTCCCAGCCGGAGTAGAACGGCATGTTCGGGTTGGGCCACACGAAACTGCGCCCGATCCACGAGAAGAAGATGCTGCCGAGCGGCGCGATCGCCGCAGTCGCGAGCAGCACCGCCACGTCCGCGAGGCGTTCGAGCGACGCGCGATAGCCCAGGCGGCGGAGCAGGAACAGGCCGAGCAACGCTTCGGCGGTGCTGCCCGCGGCCGCGGGCAGGCCGACGAGCAGGTCGTAGCCGAGCACGAGGCGCTGCACGACGGTGACGGCCGCGATCACCCAGCAGGCGCGTGAGCCGAGCAGCCACAGCCCGGCGATGCCGACGCCGGTGGGCAGCCAGACGATCGCCTGGTCGACCGCCGAGTTCGGCGATTCGTGCAGCGCGGCGGACGCGAGCAGCACGAACGCGAAGACGAGTTGGTGTGCGAGGGCGCGCACACGCGGGTGCGGCATGGGGGAATCCTCTCGGCGCGGGCGGCCATCGGGAGGGTCCCGGCCGCGGCCCGCGACCGGTGTGCATCCTAACGCACCACTCGTCCCGCGGGCAGGCGTCGGACCCCGACCGCCTCAGTCCGCCTTCGCCTGCGGCCGCGCGTCGAGCACGTCGCGCACCTTGCGCAGCAGCGAATCCACGTGGAAAGGCTTCGCGAGGAAGTTCGTGCCCGGCTCGAGCACACCGTGCTTGGCGATCGCGTCGTCGGTGTAGCCCGACATGAACAGCACGGCCAGCTGCGGCCAGCGGGCCCGCAGGTCGCGCGCGACCTTGTGCCCGCCGGCGCGCGGCATGACGACGTCGGTGAGCAGCAGGTCGACGGGAGCGTGTCGAGAGTCCGCCCAGCTCCAGCGCCTGCTCGCCGTCCTCGGCGACGTGCACCTGGTAACCGGCCCCGGCCAGCAGGCGCCGCACCAGCGTGCGCAGCGCGGGCTCGTCCTCGACGAGCAGGACCGTCTCGTCGCCGCGCGCGGCGAAGCTCGCGCGACCGTGGCCGCCGGAGCGGCCGGCACCGCGGCACGCTCGCGCGGGAGCTGGACGCGCACGGTGGTGCCGTGCCCGGGGCTCGCTCTCGATCCAGATGTAGCCGTTGCTCTGGCGCACGATGCCGTAGCAGGTCGAGAGTCCCAGTCCCGTGCCGTGCCCCAGGTCCTTGGTGGTGAAGAAAGGCTCGAACACGCGCGCGCGCGTCGCGGCGTTCATCCCGCAACCCGTGTCCGTCACCGCGAGCTCGACGTAGGGGCCGGGCACGACTTCGACCGCACCGGCCGCACGCTCGCCGTCGAGCTGCAGGTTGCGGGTCGAGATCGTGAGCCGGCCGCCTTCGGGCATCGCGTCGCGCGCGTTCACGACGAGGTTCATGAGCACCTGCTCGACCTGTCCCGCGTCGGCCATGACCACGCCCGTGTCGGGCGCCAGCGCGAGCGCGAGCTCGACGTCCTCGCCCACGATGCGGCGCAGCATGCGCTCGAGACCCGCGGCGATCTGGTCCAGCCGCAGTGGCACCGGCTGCAGCACCTGCTTGCGGCTGAACGCGAGCAGCTGCCGCGTGAGCCCCGCCGCGCGCTCACCCGCCCGCCGCACTTCGGTGAGGTCGCGATGCAGCGGATCGTCCTCGCGCAGCGCCTGCAGCGCGAAGTCGGTGTAGTTGAGGATCACGACGAGCAGGTTGTTGAAGTCGTGGGCGACGCCGCCCGCCAGCTGGCCGATCGCCTCCAGCTTCTGCGAGGCGCGCATGCGCTGTTCGAGGCGTTCCCGCTCGGCCTCCTCGCGCTTGCGGTCGGTCAGGTCCACCCCCACGCCGATGGCGAACATCCGGCCACCCATGTCGAAGCACTCGAGCGACATGGACAGGTCGCGCAGTTCCCCGTCGCGCCGGCGCCCCCGGATCTCGAGGTCGCGCATCGTGCCGTGAGCGCGCAAGACCTCGACGACGCGCTCGCGGCTGCCCGCGTCCGGCCACAGGCCCAGCTCCGCGGTCGTGCGACCGATCATCTCCGCGGCTTCGAAACCGAAGATTCGCGCGCCGGCCTCGTTCACGTCGTGGATCCGGCCGTCGTCGAGGCTGGAGAACAGGATGCCGACCGGGCTGCGGTGGAAGATCGCCGACAGCCGCGCCTCGCTGGCGCGCAGGCGGGCTTCGGCTTCCCGGCGCCGGGTCGCGTCGCGCACGCTGATGACGACGCCGTCCACTTCGCCATCGGGGCCGATGCTCGGCGAGAGACGGACGTCCCCGATGCGGTTCTCGCCTCCCTGCAGTTCGAACGGCAGCTCCAGTTCGATCGTCTCGCCCGCGAAACAGCGCGCCAGGTGGTGCCGGGCCTGGCGCTCGAAGAACTCCTCGCCGATCACCTCGCGGACGTGACGACCGACGAGGTCGTCGCCGGTCCAGTTCCAGTAGCGGACGTAGCCGGGGTTCGTCGCGCGGAATCGGAAGTCGCGGTCGATGAGCGCGAGCCCGTCGTCGGTGCACGCGAAGATCCGCTCGTACGCCGTGCGCCGCTGCGCTTCGCGCATGCCGTGCAGCGCCAGGCCGAGGTCGTCGGCGATCTGCACGAGCAGCGCGCGATCCCCGGCCGCGGTCCCGCCGGGGCCGAGCCGCACGCCGATCGCGCCGAAACTCACCCCCTCGTGGCGCAAGGGGGCGACCAGTGCATCCCCGGGACCTGGCGTCGCACCGAGCGGACAACGACGGCACAGGCCGGGGTCGGCTGCGACGAGGCAGTCGACCTCCGGCCGCGTCGCGGCGGACCAGCAGGGCGGCAGGGCGCCACCACCCAGGTAGGCGTGGAAGGCGGCCGCTTCCGAGTCCAGGCCGGCGAGGCCGGACGCGAGCAGCCGCCCGCTCGGACCGAGCGTCACGATCCAGGCGGCGCCGAAGCTGCCCGACTCGACCAGCGCCTCGCAGGCTCGCTGGACGAGCACCGCCTCGTTCTTCTCGCGCGAGCTCAGGCGGCCGACGCGGCGGATCGCGTCGAGGACGCGGCCGAGGTGCTCGATCCGCAGTTCGTCCGCCCGACGTGCCGTCACGTCGGCGGACAGGATGAGCACGCCTTCGGGCACGGGTTCGAAGCGCAGTTCGAACCAGCCCTGCACGCCATCGGGATAGGTGAACTCGTTGAGCATCGCGCCGGGCACGCGCTCGACCAGCGCGCGGTGGATCTCGGCGTAGACGCGCGTCTCCGCGATCCCCGGCCACATGTCGGCGTAGCGGTGGCCCAGCAGTTCGCTCGCGGGGCGGCGGTTGTGCTGCTCCGCCGCGGGATTCACGTACAGGTAGCGCCAGTCGTGCGCGAGGATCTGGCAGCCCTCGAGCATCGCGTCCATCGCGGCGTGCCAGCGATCCGCGACGGCGGGCGAGCCCGGCGCATCGCGTCCCGACTCGGTGGCGCGGCAGGGCAGCGCCTCGAGCTCGCTGCGGGTCTCCCGGCCGTCTTCCAAACGTCTCCCCCTCGCGAACGGCTCACGGATCGCGGCGCGATTCGGCCCGTGCGAACCTCGGTGGCGCGGACGGGGGTCACATCCGCGCGACGATTCCAGACGGCCGTCACTTTCGCACGGGCCATGCGGCGCCGGCCAGTGATTCCAGTCCCGCATTTCCGCGGTCCGCCCGAGGTATCGGCTTGTCCCCTGCCGGTCCGCATGCGGCGCTCGCGGTGCCGATGCGGCTTTTCGGATCGGCGGCGGCCCGACGGGCCCGGGGATCGATATAGTGACCGCATGTCCGTTCCCCCTGCGCCCGCCCCGGGACCGCCCGTTCGCGCGCTGTCGCTCGCGCTGCTCGTGCTCGCCGTGCTCTCCACTTTCTCCGGGGCGGTGCGCAACGATTGGATCCTGTTCGACGATCCGGCCTATGTGACGGAGAACACGCACGTCGCGACCGGCCTCACGTGGGCGAACGTGCGCTGGTTCCTGACCGGGATACACGGGGGCAATTGGCACCCGTTGACCTCGTGGTCCCACCTGGTCGACGTGCGGCTGTTCGGGCTCGACCCCGCCGGCCCGCACGCCGTCAACGTGGCGCTGCACGCCGCCGCCGTCGCACTGGTCGCGCTCGTCTTCCACCGGCTGAGCGGGGCGTGGTGGCGCAGCCTCTTGCTCGCCGCCCTGTTCGGCCTGCACCCCTTGCGGGTCGAGTCGGTCGCGTGGATCTCGGAGCGCAAGGACGTGCTCAGCCTGGCGCTGTTCGCCGGCACGCTGCTCGCCTGGCTGCGCTGGCTCGAGCGCCCCGGGCGGGGACGCTACGCACTCGCGGTGACGCTGTACGCGCTCGGGCTGGCCGCCAAGCCCATGCTCGTGTCGCTGCCGTTCGTGCTGCTGGCCCTCGACGGGTGGCCGCTGGGGCGCGTGCGGGGCGCCGCGGTCGCGCGTCCCGCCGGTGCGCCGGCGGTTCCGGCGCCCGCCCGTGGCTGGGGAGCGCTGGCGCTCGAGAAGTGGCCGTTCTTCGTGCTCGCCGCGCTCTTCGCGGCGATCACACTGCGCGTGCAGGGCGCCGACGGCGCGGTGGTGACCGTGGCGCACGCTCCGCTCGCGCACCGGCTCGCGAACGCGACCGTGGCGATGGTGCGCTACGTCGGGCTCACGGCGTGGCCCGCGAACCTGGCGCCCTTCCATCCCGACGTGCCGATCCCCCTCGGCGTCACGTTCGCGTGCGCGGCCGGGCTCGTCGCGGTGAGCGCGCTCGCGGTGGTGCGCGCGCGACGCTGGCCGTGGCTCGCGGCCGGCTGGAGCTGGTACGTGGTCACGCTGCTGCCCGTGATCGGGCTGGTGAAGGTCGGCGGGCAGGCGTACGCGGACCGCTACACCTACCTGCCCACGCTCGGCCTGCTGCTCGTGGCGCTCGGCTGGCCGCTGCCGGCGCGCGCCGCGCGCGCCGCGGCGCTCGCGGGCGCGCTCGCGTGCGTGCCGCTCGCGCTCGCGAC
>JBGAOB010000233.1:0-7502 GCA_044222045.1 Candidatus Eiseniibacteriota bacterium | reverse complement strand
CGTCGCCGGGACCGGTGACCTTGCCCTTCAGGCCCTTGATC
The DNA here is from genome assembly GCA_044222045.1 of Candidatus Eiseniibacteriota bacterium. Lineage (GTDB taxonomy): Bacteria > Eisenbacteria > RBG-16-71-46 > RBG-16-71-46 > RBG-16-71-46 > JBGAMH01. Next base: position 7,461 of record JBGAOB010000233.1, on the reverse strand, counting down.
GACTCGATCGCGGCTTCGCGCGCGGCGTCGATCTGCGCTTCGGGCCCGGACAGGTAGAGACGTCCGTACGCACCGAACAGCGACGCGTCCACCAGCTTCACGTGCGCGGCCTTGAGCGCCTCGTTCGCGGCGAACGCCACGTAGCCGGCCGGTTCGCACTCGAAGATGAACAGCGACTCGCCCGCCAGCAGCATGTCGCCGTAACGCATCTTGTTGATGACCTGGGCGTGGTAGGGCTCGACGCCGCGGATCACCTGGTCGGAGACCACGCGCGGCTTCACGCGATCGGTCTCGCGGATGCCGAGGTGGTCGAGCACGGCCTGGCCGCCGAGCATGACCTGGCCCTTGTCGTGGTGATGGATCTCGAGCAGTCCGAAGGCGCGCTCGACCACCATGATCGCCGGGGTCGCCTGCGTGGCCTTGAGCGCGACGTCGGTGATGCGGTTGATGATGAGCCCGGGCGCGGTCTCGATGAACAGCGACGCGTCGCCGGGCACGGGCAGGAAGCCGCGCGCGGTGGTGCCGATGAACGCGGCGAGCTGCGGCTGGAGCGAGTCCAGGAAGACGTAGGTGCGAAGAGTGATGTCGGACATGGGAGCGCGGACGGTAGGCGAGCGGTTCGCGGTCGTCAATGCGCGCCGCGCCCCGCGTTTCCCCGCGAGCGCCCGTTTCGCGAGCGCTCGCCCGCCGCCTTCGGACCGGCATGCGTCGTGGCGTCCCCGTCGAGCCGGAGTCCGAGTGCGTGTGTCCCGTTCGGGACATCCGGTCGCTCCGCGCAACGTGTGGCGATGGTCAAACGCCGCACGCATGCGCACCTCGGTGCGATCGCCGCCACGGCACCGCGATTGCATGAATCGTCGCCGGTCGTTCTCCGGCCGCGGCCCGTAGCGAGACGCGCGTCGGGCCCGGCTGCCGAAGGCGAAAGGAGGGGCAGGCGATGAAGACGCCGTTCGATCGGAGGAAGGCCCGGCGATGGCATGCGCTCGCGGTGGCGCTGGCCGGGGTGTTCGCGTTGGGACTCGCGGGCTGCACCGACGCCCGGGTGGTGGACTCGTGGCGAGCGGCGGGCGACGCGGGCGCGCCGCGCTCGTGGCTGGTGGTCTCGCGCGCCGGGGACGCCGTGCAGCGCCGCCAGGCGGAGGACGCCGTGGTGACGCAGATGCGCCGCGATGGCGCCGACGCGCGCGCGTCGTACACGCTCTTCCCGGGTGGCGTGCCGGGCACGGCCGCGCTCGGGCGCTCGCTCGACCGCGAACGCCTCGACGCGGCGCTCGTGCTCGACCGCGTCACGACCACCACCGAGTCGCGCTGGGTGCCGGGCTACCGCGTGAGCACGCCACGGGAGTACTACAACCCCTGGCGCGGGCGGGACGTGGTCGTGTGGCGGGACCGCTGGGTGCCCGGCTACCGGCAGCGCGATCGCGTGGCACACGTGCAGGTGACCGTGTGGAAGGGCGGCGACGACGCGCAACTCGTGTACGGGGCGACCGTCGAAGTGCTGAACCCGGCCTCGAGCGGCGACCTGTCGCGCGACCTCGCGCAGGCGCTGGTGCCCGGCCTCCGGCGCGAGGGGCTGCTGTGATCCGGCGCGGGAGGCGCCGCCCCGCACCCGGCTGAACCGTCAGCCCAGGTCGGCCAGCCGGGCCCAGAGCGACTCGACCTCGGCGCGCACGCGCTCGTACTCGAGCACGATGTCCTTCGATCGCGCGGCGTCGTGGTAGAGCTCCGGGTCGGCGAGCTGCGCTTCGAGCGCCTGGATGCGGGCCTCGCGCGACTCGAGGTCCTTCTCGATGCGCGTCATCTCGCGCTCGCGCTTGTCGCGGGCACGCTTCTCCTCGCGCGCCTTCTCCCGCGCGGCGTGGGAATCCGCGACCGCGGCAGGTGCGGGATTCGCCAGGCGCCTTGCCCGCCGCCTTCCTCGCGCGGGGGCCGGCGGCGCTTCGGCCACGGGCGCGCTGCGGGAGAGCCGCGCCGACTCGTAGTCGTCGTAACCACCGGGGTACGAGGTCACGCGGCCGTCGTTCACCTCGAGCACGCGCGAGGCGAGGCTCGCCATGAGCGAACGGTCGTGCGTCACCACGACCACGGCCCCCGGGTGCTGCTGCAGCGCGTCCTCGAGCACTTCCTTGCCCGCCAGGTCCAGGTGGTGCGTGGGCTCGTCCATCAGCAGCAGGTTGCTGGGCGACAGCAGCAGCCGAGCGAGCGCCACGCGCTGCCGCTCGCCGCCCGACAGAACCCGGCACAACTTGAACGCGTCGTCACCCGAGAACAGGAACTGGCCGAGCAGGCTGCGGAGCCGTGGCCGCCACTCGGCGTTCGCCACGTCCTCGAGCGCGCCCAGCACGGTGGCCGCGCCGTCCAGCGTTTCGGCGGCGTGCTGCGCGAAGTAGCCCATCTTCGTGAGCGGCGGTGTCTCGCGCTCGCCCGCGCGCGGCTCGAGCTGCCCCGCGATCAGCCGCAGCAGCGTCGTCTTGCCGGCGCCGTTCGCACCGACGATCGCCACCTTGTCGCCCTTCTGGATCTCGACGTCCACGTTCGAGAACAGGTCGTTCGCGCCGTAGCCGAACTTCACGCCGCGCAGGCGCACGAGCGTGCGGCCGCTGTGCGGAGGGTCGGGGAACTGGAAGCGCAGCCCGCGCGGCGGGCTCGGGATGACGATGCGCTGTTCCTGCAGACGCTCGATCTGCTTGCGCTTGCTCTGCGCCTGCGCGGCCTTGGTGTTCTTGGCGCCGAAGCGTTCCACGAAACGCTGCAGCTGGTCGATCTTGGACTGGAGCTGGGCGTTCATCGCCGCCATCTGCTCGCGGCGCAGTTCCTTCTCGGCCAGGTACGGCGTGAAGCTCATCGGGTACGGCGTCAGCGTGGCGTGGTCGAGTTCGCGCACCTCGGTGCACACGCGGTCGAGGAACACGCGGTCGTGCGACACCACCACGAGCGCGCCGTGGAAGTCCTCGAGGTAGTCCTCCAGCCATTCGATCGCGGGAAGGTCGAGATGATTCGTCGGCTCGTCCAGGAACAGCACGGTGGGATCGGCAAGCAGCAGCGCCGCGAGCGCCGCGCGCATGCGCCAGCCGCCCGAGAACTCGGCGAGCGGCCGGTCCTGGTCGGCGAGCGAGAACCCGAGGCCCGTCAGCACCGCGCGAGCCTCCGGCTCCAGCGTGTGTTCGCTGCGCAGCTCCAGGTGATGCTGGAGTTCGCCGGCCCTCGACAGCAGCGCGTCGAGCCGCGGGTCGTCGGGCGCCACCGTCGCGAGCTCCTGGTGCAGCGCGTCGAGTTCCTCGCGCAGTTCGAGCGTGGCCCGGTGGGCCTCCATGGCCCGGTCGAAGACGGTGCCCTCGAACTTCTCGGCGGCCTCCTGGGGCAAGTACCCGATCCGGGTGCCGCGCGACAGCACCCGGGTCCCGGATTCGGGGGCGTACTCGCCCAGGATGACGCGGATCAGCGTGGTCTTGCCGGCGCCGTTCGGGCCGACGAGCGCGCACCGGTCGCCGGGGGAGATCACCCAGTCGAGGCGGTCGAAGAGCACCCGTTGACCGATGGAATACCTGAGTTCGCGGAGCTGGATCATGGCTGCTGGTGGGCGTTGACGCCCCCGGCGGCCGGGCCGGATAATCCCCGGGCCGCCTGAAACCACCCTCCGTATCCCTCCAAGGGCCGCTGGCAGGCCCGGGAAGGTCCGTGCGCATCCTGCTCCGACAACGACGAGTGGCCCTTTCGTGCGCTGCCTGCCTCTGGCTGGCCGCGCTGAGCCTTCTGGGCCTGCTCGCGAGTACCCCGGCGCACGCCAGTTACATGATCCCCGGCTCGCCGATCCGCGCGAAGGACTTCGCGTTCATCAAGCGGAACGGGGTGTACCACCTTTTCTACATCCGCAACAACATCAACCTGACCGCGGCGCAGACCGAGAAGGACTTCGGCCACGCGGTGTCCACGGACCTGTTCCACTGGGACCAGCGACCGATCCCGTTCGCGGTCAACACCAGCGGCTGGGACAACGACCACGTGTGGGCACCGTGGATCGTGGAGCAGGACGGGCTGTACTGGATGCTGTACACGGGTGTCACGCTGAACGCGACCTACAACGCGACGCAGCGCATGGGGCTCGCCGTGAGCGAGGACCTGGAAACGTGGGTGCGCGTGAACCGCCCCGTGTTCGCCGCGACCACGGTGCCGTGGGCGTGGTGGAAGCCGCGCAGCGCCGAGCCGGCGTTCCGGGATCCGTTCGTCATGCGCGACCCGGCCAATCCCACCGGGTGGCTGATGTACTACACGGCCACGCCGGCGTCCGACACGGCGTCCACGCTGATCGGCGTGGCGCGCTCGAACGGCGATCTCGACGCGTGGGAGGACGTGAAGCCGCTGTGGATCACGCACCGCAGCTACACGTTCAACCAGCTCACCGAGTCGCCGCACGTGTTCGAGCACGACGGGCTCTACTACCTCTTCATCACCACGAACTCCGGCCAGCCGCTCTCGTTCTACACGTCCACCGATCCCACGGCGGACCCGGCGGGGTGGACCTACCGCGGACGGCTGCGGAACATGCTCGGGTACGACACCAGCTTCTGGTTCGCCTCCGAGGCCATGAAGGACGGCACGCGCCAGCTGTTCTCGTTCGTGAGCGGGGACCGCATCGAGATCCGCGAGGTCGTGTGGACCGGGCCCTGGCAGTTCGCGCTCGTGCAGCCACCACTGCTGCACGTGGTCGACATGAGCTGGCAACAGGCGTCGGTCGCCGAATCCGACAGCGTCGACCTGAAGATCGTGACCGCGAACCCGTTCGGGGGGCTCGCGTCGTTCGAACTGGTCGCGCGCGATTCGGCGGGCGTGGAAACGGTGTTCCCGGTGGACAGCCTCAAGCTGGACGATCCCATCGCGCTGAGCGGCGACACCACCGTGACGCGGGTCCGCATGCGGCGCCTGCCGTCACGCGGCGACACGACCAGCATCGTGCAGATCCGGTTGCGCACCACCGACCAGACGGCGCAGACCGGCTGGGTGTCGGTGCTGCCGCCGCCGCCCGCGCCGCCGGTGATCGACGATCCGGGCGGCATCGATCCCAGCGACTTCCCGCCGCCACCGGTCATCGAGGATCGGCGGTTCGGGCACATCACGCTCTCCGGGCTCGCCCGCACGCCGCTCGGGTCCGGGCCGGCCGTGCTGCTTCGTCTCGACGAAGCGGCCACGGCCCGCGTCGACCTCTACGACCTGCAGGGAAGGCGGTTGATCACGCTGGCCGACCACCGGCTCGAGAAGGGGCCGAACGTGCTGCCGTGGGACGGCCGCGATGCGTCGGGCGCGCGGGCGCCGAGCGGCGTGTACTTCGTGCGCGCCGTGGTCGGGGACAAGGTCGTGACGACGCGGCTGCTGCTGATGCCGCGCTGATCCGCCGCGCCGAAGGACGAGAGCCCGTGACGCGTCGGCGTCACGGGCTCGTTCGTTCGCGGCTGCGGCGTCAGGCGCCGAGCTTGTCGGGGTTCAGGCCGAGCAGGTCGGGCACCACGAACAGGCCGTCCTTGCGGATCAGCTCGCCGTCGAACCAGATCTCGCCGCCGCCGTACTCGGGCCGCTGGATCAGCACCAGGTCCCAATGCACCTTCGACTTGTTGCCGTTGTTCGCCGTCTCGTACGCCTGGCCCGGCGTGAAATGCAGCGAGCCGGCGATCTTCTCGTCGAACAGCGTGTCCTTCATCGGGTGCAGCACGAACGGGTTGAACCCGAGCGAGAACTCGCCGATGTAGCGCGCGCCCTCGTCGGTGTTCAGCAGCTGGTCGAGCTTGTCCTGCGGGTTGCCCGTGGCCTTGACGATCTTGCCCTTCTCGAACGTGAACACGAGCTTGTCGTACGTGGTGCCCAGGTACACCGACTGGGTGTTGTACGCGATCGTGCCCTCGACCGAATCGCGCACCGGCGCCGTGAAGCACTCGCCGTCGGGGATGTTGCGCCGGCCCTCGCACGGGATCACGCCGATGCCCTTGATGCTGAACTTCAGGTCGGTGCCCGGCCCCTTGATGTGCACGCGATCGGTGCGCTCCATGCGCGCCTGCAGCGGCTCCATCGCCTTGCCCATCTTCTCGTAGTCCACCGTGCAGACTCGGAAGTAGAAGTCCTCGAACGCCTCGGTGCTCATGTTCGCGAGCTGGGCCATGGCCGCGTTCGGCCAGCGCAGCACCACCCACTTCGTCTGGTTGACGCGATAGGTGAGGTGCACGGGCTGCGCGACGAGCTTCTGGTAGGCGGCCATGCGCTCGCCCGGCACGTCGGACAGCTCGCTCACGTTCTCGGCGCCGCGGATGCCCACGTACGCCTGCACCTTCTTCATCTGGTGCAGCTCGATGTCGCCGACGACCTCGAACTGCCTGTCGGTGCCCTTCGCCAGGAGCTGGCGCTGCACGGCGTTGTTGCGCAGGTACACGAGCGGGATGCCGCCCACCCGGTGCACCTCGTCCACCAGGTCGAGCACGATGGTCATGTCGGGCAGGTCGAAGGCCTCGATGAGGATGGCCTCACCGGCCTGGAGCTGCGTGGAGTGATGCACGATGAGATGAGCGAGCCGGGCGGAGCGCGGATCGCGCATGACGGACCTCCGGTGGACGTGCGTGACGGTGCAGGGGAAAGAGGAATGCGGCGGGACGATAGCACAGCGTTCGAGCCGTCCCTGCGCGCCTCGGCGCGCTGGGAGCGGGCGGCGCCGCGCTCGTCGGCGTCGCGCCCGCGTTCCGTGCGCGATTGACGCCCACGCGTGAGCGCCCCACGATGCGGCGGTTCGTATCGCCGTCCGTTCCCGCTCCGGAGCACGCCCGCCATGGACCGCTTCCGCGTCGCCCTGCTCGGCACCTCGTTCGCGCGCCTCGTGCAGGCGCCCGCCTTCCAGCGCCACCCCGGCTTCGACCTCGTGGCCATCGCCGGCGCGCGTCCCGAGCGCACGCGCGAGGTCGCGGCCGAACTCGGCGTGCCGGGCGCGTACGCCGACTGGCGCGAGCTGATCGAGAAGGCGAAGCCGGATCTCGTCAGCATCGCCACGCCGGTGGACCTGCACCACCCGATGATGCTGGCCGCGCTCGAGGCCGGTTGCCACGTGCACTGCGAGAAGCCCACCGCGATGAACGCCGCGCAGGCGATCGAGATGCGCGACGCGGCACGCCGTGCGAAGCGCGTCGCGGGCATCAACCACGAGTTCCGCTTCCTGCCGGCGCGCGCGCTGGCGCTGGAACGGGTGCGCAAGGGCGCGATCGGGCGGCCGCGGCGTGCCGAGATCCTGGGGCGCTACCCGCTCTGGCACTCGGTGCAGGGGCGCGCGATGAACTGGCTTGCCGACGCCTCGCGCGGCGGGGGCATCCTGGGCGCGCTCGGCTCGCACCACACCGACGCGCTGCGCCTGTTCCTCGGCGAGCCGCGGCGCGTGCTCGCGAGCGTGCGCGTGGACCAGCCGCGCCGGGGTGCCGCCGCACCGGGAGGTGC
>JBGAOB010000232.1:0-8192 GCA_044222045.1 Candidatus Eiseniibacteriota bacterium | reverse complement strand
GCGCCGCCGCGGCGGGGGCCGGCGTTGCGGGCGCCTGCGCGAAGGCGGCGGGGGCGAGCCGCGCGAGCAGCGTCAGCGCGGGGAGGACGCGGGGCTTCATGGGAGTTCCTCGGACGAGGGGTGGGAGGTGTCGCCACGGGCTCGGCGCCGGCGCCCGGGGGCGGCTCCGGCCGCGCCGGGCGGGAGCGAGCGGCCGGCGGGAACTCGTCACGGCGATGCTAGACTTTCGCCCGCACGGTCTCGCCCGCACCCGCACCCGCCGCCTCGGAGTCCTCGCATGTCGTGCCGTTCGCCCCTCGCCGCCCTGCTCGCCGTCGCGCTCGCCCTCCTGTGCTCGCCCGCCGCCGCGCCGGCGCGCCCCCTGCAGTTCCCCGCGCTGCCCAATGGTGTGCGCGAGACCCGCGACGAACGCGACGTGGCGCCGTTCCTCGCGGCGTGGAAGGCGGCGGGTGCGGCGCGCGTGCGGCAGGCCGCGCGGCCCGCGACCGTGAACCAGAACGGCTGGGACGCACGCTGGTACGACCTCGACCTCACGTTCACGCCCGCCACGTCACAGGTGTCGGGCACGGTGCGCATGCGGGCGACGGTGCTGACCGGCCCGGTGAGCACCGCCGACCTCGACCTGTACGCCAACATGGTCGTCGACGGCGCCACGAGCGCCGGCGTGGCCGCGACGTTCACGCGCGCGGGCAACGTGCTCACGCTCAACCTCGATCGCGCCTACGCCGCGGGCGAGACGTTCGAGGTCACCGTGACCTACCACGGCAACCCGACCGCGGCCGGCTACTTCGGGTTCCAGACCATCAACTCGCGGCAGATCATCTGGAGCCTGTCCGAGGCCTACGGCGCGCGCACGTGGTGGCCGTGCAAGGACGACCCGGGCGACAAGGCCGACTCGGTGGCGATGCGCTTCACCGTGCCCACCGGGCTCACCACCGTCTCCAACGGCCTGCTGCGCAGCAGCGTGAACAACGGCAGCACCGTGAGTGTCCGCTGGGCGGAGCGCTACCCGATCGCCACCTACCTCGTCTCGATCGCGAGCTACCCCTACACGGTCACGCACGACGTCTACCAGCCGGCGGTGGGCCCGGCGATGCCGCTCGACTTCTACAACTACCCCGAGTCGGTGGCGGGCACGGCCGCGGTGCAGGCGAAGGTGAAGGACATGCTCGCCGCGTTCGCGGCGCGCATGGGCGAGTACCCGTTCGTGGCCGAGAAGTACGGGCACGCCGAGTTCCCGTTCAGCGGCGGCATGGAGCACCAGACGTGCACCAGCATCGGCGCGTTCCCCGAGTACATCGTCGCGCACGAGCTGGCCCACCAGTGGTGGGGCGACATGGTCACCTGCCGCGACTTCCACCACATCTGGCTCAACGAGGGGTTCGCCACGTTCGGCGAGGCGCTGTGGGCCGAGGCCAACGGCGGGTACGCGGCCTACAAGGCCGACCTCATGCTCAACCGCTTCCTCGGGCCGGGCACGATCTGGGTGCCCGACGCGGCGAACGAAGCGCGCGTCTTCGACTCGAACCTCTCGTACAACAAGGGCTCGTGGGTGCTGCACATGCTGCGGCACGTCCTGGGCGACACGCAGTTCTTCGCGGCGCTCGACGCCTACCGCGCCTCGTGGGCCTACCGCAGCGCGGTCACCGAGGACTTCCGGGACGTCTGCGAGGCGGTCTCGGGCCGCGACCTCGACGCGTTCTTCCAGCAGTGGATCTACGGCGAGTACTACCCGCAGTACGCCGCCGCGTGGACGAGCGCGCCCGCGGCGGGCGGCGGCTTCGACGTCACCGTGACGCTGCGGCAGACCCAGTCGTGGCAGCTCTTCACCATGCCGGTCGACCTGCGCGTGACCACCGGCTCGGGCGCGACCACGTTCGTGGTGCCCGACTCGCTCGCCTCGCAGACGTTCGTGCTGCACGTGGCCGACGCGCCCGTCGCGGTCGCGGTCGACCCGGACGACTGGATCCTCAAGACGCTGGACCAGGTCGTCGAGAACCCGCCGTTCGACCGCTCGGTCCTGGTCGTGAACGGCGTCGACTGGGCCAACTACGGCAGCGAGATCACCAGCGCGTACACCGACAAGGCGTTCTGGGGTGCGTACGGTATCGACTTCTGGGACGTGTTCGCCGCGCCGGCGGGCGGCTACCCGGGCACGCTGCCCGCGCCGCTCGGGCACGGCGCCGTGCCGGGCGCGGTGCTCGGCCACTACCGCAACGTGGTGTGGGTGGGGAACAACTTCACGGGCGACCTGGCCGCCTTCCAGGAGTCGCCGGTGCTGCCGTACCTGCGCGCGGGCGGCAACCTGCTCCTGCTGGCGCGCATGGGCGAGCAGTTCCTGGGCGATTCGCTGCGCGCGTACCTGGGCGTGAACTGGGCGGCGACCGGCGCCACGCTGCTCGACGCCGCGCCGACGCGTCCCGGGTTCGTGACCATGACGCGCACCGCCACGCAGTCGACGTGCGCCGTGTTCGACACGTCCACGGTCGGCCCGGAGACGCGCACGATCCTGCGCACGGCTTCGGGCTTCACGCCGGCGCGCGGCATCGGCGCGGTGCGCGTGCCCGCGGGCGGCGCGGGCCTGCGCCCGAAGGGTGGACGCTTCGCGTTCGTCTCCGGCCGGCCGTACCGCTGGACCCACGCGCTGCTGCAGGCCAACGTCACGATCGTGCTGAACGCGTGGTTCCTGGAGCCGGTGAACCTGGCCGGTGCGGGCGGGCCGCCCGCGCCCGCCGCGCTCGCGTTCGCCCCGCCCGCGCCCAATCCGGCTCGCGGCGCGACGCTGCTGCGCTTCACCACGCCGCGCGGCGCCGCGCGCCTCGTGCTGCTCGACGTGGCGGGCCGCCGCGTGCGCACGCTGGTCGACGGCGCGCTCGCCGCGGGCGCGCACGAGCTGGCGTGGGACGGCCGCGACGAGGGCGGCGCGCCGGCGCCGGCGGGCCTCTACTGGGCGCGGCTCGAAGCGAACGGCGAGCGCGCGACGCGGCGGCTGGTGCGCGTGAAGTAGCCGCGACGCGAACGCGCGGCGGGCGCCGGCGTGCGCCGCCCGCCGCGTGCTTCCCGGGCGAACGGAGCGGTCCGCGGGGCGAACGCCGGGGCTGGAGGTTCCGTCGCCGCCCGCGCGAAGACCGCCCGGTCACCGTTCGCGCCTAGATGCTGCCGTCGCCTTCGCCGAACGGCTGCGCCTTGCCGCTCGCGCGCGCTTCGTCGAGCAGGGCGCGCAGGCCGGTGCGCGCGGTGCGCAGCGCCTCGCGATGCCGGTCGCCCAGCTCGCGCATCCGCGTCGGAGAGCGCCTCCCGGTCGTCGCCGTCGCCGTCCGTGCGCGCGTGCTCCATCTCGGCCTGCACCCATCTGCGCCCGCACCTCGGCGAGTTCGGCTTCGAGCCGCGCGCGGTCGCCGCGCGACAGGTCGCGGGTGGCGAGCTGCGCCGACAGTCCGCCCAGCCGGCCACCGAGCGCGCCGAGGCGGCCGCCCACGGCGCCGATCCGGGCGCCGTGCTCGCCCATTCTGGCGCCGACCCGGCCCATCTCGCCGCCGATCGACGAGAGCGGTTCGCACAGCGTGCGGGCGCGCTCGACCAGCGCGCGGTCGGTGATGACGTACTCGCGGCCGTCGTCGGTGAACCACACCGTCGGCGTGGTCGCGGACCTGGACAGGCGCCGGAACGCCGCCGAGCCGCGCTCGGAGTCGAAGCACAGGGTCGAGCCCTTGCCGGGCTCGATGAGCGCGAACGAGAAGTCCCGGTCGCGCCCTTCACCGCCCGCGAGCCACACCCAGCCCGCGGCCGGCGCGGGCGGCGCGAGCGTCGCGGCCTGCGCGGGCGGCAGGGTGCCGGGCAGCGTGCCGGTCCCGGCCGCGAAGAAAGCCGCGTGGCGCACGAGCGCGGCGAGCGGAGCGGCGAAGCCGCCGTGGCCGCGCACCCACAGCGCGGCGCCGGCGAGCGAGGCCAGCGAGAGCAGGGGCGAGGCGATCGCCACGACGAGCAGGACGCGCCGGGTGCGCGAGGAGAGGGAAGCGAAGTGCATCGGGACCTCCGGGCTTCGGCGCCGCCCACCGCAGGCCGCGCGTGACGAACACTCAGACCCGCTCGCCGCCCCGAAGGTTGGAACGCGAGCCGCTTCGCAGCGCGCGGACCGGCTCGCGGCCGCCCCGCGTTCTCGCCCCGCGTCCGGCGCGCTTCGCGCTCGCCGCGCTCGGCACGGCCCGCGCCCCGTTTGTCGACGGGCGCGCCGCGCCGGTCCCGCGCGCGTCGCGCGACTCGCGGGCCGTCATTAGGGTGTGCGGCCGTCGAGCGCGGCGGCCGCCGCGCGCCGCCATCCGCCCGTCCGCGTCCGACCGGGACGCCACCTGGAGCCCGCCATGAACCGAACCGTCCGCCTCGCCGTATTCGGCGCCTTCGCGCTCGCCGCCACGCTCGGCGCCGTGCCCGCGCGCGCCGCCGACCCGCCCAAGGGCAAGGACGCGCCGGCCGCGCCCGCCGCGCCCGAGAAGCCGTTCACGGACTGGAAGAAGCTGACCAAGGACGCCGAGGCGCGGAAGGGCTTCTTCACGCTGTGGAAGAAGCGCGACAACGTCTACCTCGAGATCGCGCCCGAACAGTTCGGCAAGCCGTTCCTGTACATCGTCAGCTTCTCGCGCGGCATCGGCTCGAACTACCTGCTGGGCGGCCTGCCGCTCGACGACCGCATGCTGCAGTTCGAGCGCGCCGGCGACCGCGTGCTGCTCTACACCGTGAACACGCGCTTCGCCGCGCCCGCGGGCAAGCCGATGGAGCTGGCGAAGGAGCTGTCGATCCCCAACTCGGTGCTCGCGTCGTTCAAGATCGAGAGCGAGCAGGACTCGACCAAGCACGTGCTGATCGACACGGGCGGCTGGTTCGTGAGCGACGCCACGGACCTGGGCGAGCGCATGCGCGCCTCGCTCGGCAACGTCGCGGTGCGCTTCGACAAGGAGCGCTCGGCGATCACGCAGGTGAAAGCGTTCCCGCGCAACTGCGAGGTCGAGGCGCTGCTCACGTACTCACCCGTCGACCGTTCGCGCCTGAGCGTCGAGTCGGTGCCGGACGAGCGCTACATCCCGGTGTCCGTGCACTACTCGCTGTGCGCGCTGCCCGACCAGCCGATGCTGCCGCGCTGGGCGGACAACCGCGTCGGGTATTTCCTCGACGCGGTCAAGGACTTCGGCCGCGACGACAAGGAGAGCTTCTGGCTGCGCCACATCAACCGCTGGCGGCTCGAGAAGAAGGACCCGAACGCCGCGGTGAGCGAAGTGGTCAAGCCGATCACGTTCTACATCGACAAGACCGTGCCCGAGAAGTACCGGCCGTGGGTCAAGGAGGGCGTCGAGAAGTGGCAGAAGGCGTTCGAGGCCGCGGGCCTGAAGAACGCGATCGTCGCCGCCGACCCGCCCGCGGACGACAAGGACTGGGACCCCGAGGACACGCGCTGGAGCACGATCCGCTGGATCACCTCGAGCGAGCCGTCGTTCGGCGCCATCGGGCCCTCGCGCGTCGATCCGCGCACGGGTGAGATCTTCGACGCCGACGTGCTGTTCGAGGCGTCGATGTTCCAGAACTACGCCAACAACTACCGCCGCTGGGCGGGGCCGGACGCGGTCGCGAACTCGATCCTGCCGTGGTCGCGGCTCGAGCAGCTCCCGCCGGGCCTGGCGTTCGACCAGCTGTGCATGCTCGGGGACGCGCTCGGCGAGGCCGGGTCGCTGCAGCACATCGGCCTGCTCATGGACCAGTCGCTGCCGCCGGGCGCGCCGGTGCCCGACGAGTTCCTCGGCCGCGCGGTGGTGTGGGCGGTCATGCACGAGGTCGGGCACACGCTCGGCCTGCGCCACAACTTCCGCTCGAGCACCTCGACGCCGTACGACCAGCTCCAGGACGCGGCGTGGACCTCGACGCACGGCCTGTACTCGTCGGTGATGGAGTACCCGACGCCCAACATGGACGTGACCCGCAAGCACCAGGGCGAGTACTGGACCACCACGCCGGGCACGTACGACCTGTGGGCGATCCGCTACGGCTACACGCCCTCGGGCGCGGCCGACCCGGACGCCGACTACGCGTTCGCGCGCAAGATCGCCGACGAGTCGCTGCAGCCCGGCCACGAGTACTCGACCGACGAGGACACGTACCCGGCCGACGCGCCCGACCCGCGCGCCAACATCTACGACCTCGGCAGCGACCCGCTGCAGTTCGCCAGGGACCGCACGACGTACATCGCCGGCCTGTGGCGCAGCCCCAGGTTCGAGGAGCGCATCGTCGGTTCGACCGGCGACCTGACCGCCCTGCGCCGGGCGATGGGCTCGCTGATCCAGCAGTACGGCATCGCCGCCGGCATGGCGGTGAAGTACCTGGGCGGCTCCTACATGTCGCGCGTCGAGCGCGGCCAGCCCGGCGATCGCGCGCCGGTCGACCCGGTGCCCGCCGCGAAGCAGCGCGAGGCGCTCGCGTTCCTCGCCCAGAAGGTGTGGGCGGCGGATGCCTTCGATGCGCCGCCGGCGATGCTCGAGCGGCTCGCGCCCAGCCGCTGGTCGCACTGGGGCATGGGGCCGGGCGGCACGTTCGCCGGCCGCCAGGACTTCTCGTGGAACGAGTTCGCGTCGGGCGTCCAGGGCACGCTGCTGCGCGCCGTGATGATGCCGCCGCTGCTCGCGCGCATGCGCGAGGCCGAGAATCGTTCGGCCGATCCGTACCGCGTGAGCGAGCACTTCGACCGGCTCACGAAGGCGCTGTGGGGCGAGGTCGGCGGCCCGTCCCCCGCGGCCATGAAGGCGCTGGACGGCACCGGCACGCGCCGCGACGTGCAGCGCACGTACGTGGACGGGCTCGCCGACATGGTCACCGGCAAGACCGAGGTGATCGACGACGCGCAGGCGCTGGCGCGCCTGCAGCTGCAGCGCATCGACGCCCGCTGCGCGCGCGTGCTGGCGGCGCCCGCGCCGCTCGGCGACAACACCCGCGCCCACCTGCTCGAGACGCGCGCGCGCATCAAGCGCGCGCTCGAAGCGGGCACCGACGTGGGCGGCGCCGCTCCGGCCGGCAGCGGCCGCATGATGGGCGCGACTTCGGCGAACTGACCCGCCGCTCGACGCACACACGCCCCGGTCCGCGACAGGCGGGCCGGGGCGTCGCGCTGTCAGTCGACCAGCACGAGCCTCGCGGTGGCGCTGTTCGCGCCCTGCGTGAGGCGCAGCCAGTACAGGCCGGCGCGCAGGCCTGTCGCCTCGGCGAAGCGCTCGCGGTGTGCGCCCGGCTCGCGAGCGGCCAGGTCGCGGCGCGCGACGACGCGGCCCTGCGCGTCGTAGAGCTCGAGCCGCGCGGGCGCGGATTCGGCGAGCGAGTACGCGATGCTCAGCGAAGAGCGCGGCGACGGGTTGGGGGAGGCGCCGGCGAGCGCGAACCGAGCGGCGGTCGGCACTTCGATCCACACCTCGGGCGAGGTCTGCGTGCCGCCCGCTTCGCTCCACACGAGCCGGTAGGCGTAGCGCGCGCCGGGCGCGATGTCGCGATCCTCGTAGCGCAGCGTGCCGGTGCCGTCGGCGTACACGGTCGCGAGCACGCGGAACGCTTCTCCCGGCGCACGGCGCTCGACGGTCGCTTGCGCGAGCGCGTCGCCGCCCGCGTGCCACGCGAGCGCGACCCGCTCGGCGGTGGCGTCGTGTGAGACCAGCGAGACGGTCGTGGCGACGACGCCGTCGAGGGAGATGCGAGCGGCGTAGGCTTCGTCGGACAGCGAGCGGGCGTCGTTCCACGCGAGGATCACGCTGCCGGGCAGCGACGGGACGATGCGAGGGAATGTCTGGTCATAGACGATGGCCGGCGAAACCACGCGCAGCCCCATCGCCCCCCACGGCGCGTCGAAGCTGCCTCCCCACGTGAGATGCTGCACGTACACACGCCACTTCCCGGCGCCGTCGAGAAGTTCCGCGGTCACGAACACGCCACCCGCCTGGTCGCTCGCCATCCGTGCGAGGTTCGCGTATCCGTCGAGCCCGAATGCGCGCTTGCCACCTTCGGGCCAGCCCGGTGCGATCGTGCCGTTGCCGAGCACGTGCTGCACATGGATCGTCGGGCCCTGCGGGCCGGAGCGGTCCCAGCACACGTACGCGCCGCCGGTGCCGTCGGCGATCAGCTTGGGCGCCTGCTGCGTGCCAGGCCACACGCACACCGGCAGGCCG
>JBGAOB010000231.1:0-7544 GCA_044222045.1 Candidatus Eiseniibacteriota bacterium | reverse complement strand
CGCGCCGGAGACTCGGTGGTGATGCGCACCGACTCGCTGGGGCGATTCGCGTGCGAATCACTGCCCGCCGACGCGAAGTGGGTGCGCGCCGGCGTGCGCGACAGGCACCTGTCGCCGCGAACACCCGGCTTCGATCGCGTGAACGGCTTCGGCGTGATGTTGCCGGAGCGCGGCGACGCGAGGGACGTGGAACTGCGCTACGAGCCCGGCCCGGCCCCGCTCCTGAAGTGGCAGCGCGACCAGGCGAAGCGCGTGGAACGCCGGCGGCGCGAGGCCGAACGGGCGCGCAAGCCCGCCTGAACACGCCGGCATGCGCGCCGTCGTTCCCCCTCCGGTGTCCGGAGCACGTGCGACTGCATCGCGCGGGCGGACCGGCCGACAATCCTCTCGCGGCGCACTGCGCACTCTTCTAGAATCCGCGGGCGCGTCGTCGTCGAGAGCCGCCGGGTTCCGAGGCGCGCACGGGGAGGGGTTTGGGATGGATGTGACGAGCTTTCCGACCTGCCAGAAGTGTGGCAAGGGCGTGTTGCTTCCGCTCTCGGACTACGGTCGCGACGGCGCGCCGATTCAGTACAAGGCGTGGGTGTGCAGCAGTCCGAACTGCGGATACAACGTCCGCATCGACAACGGCGAGATCAGCCTGGGGCGCACGATCGGCCCCTCGACGCGCTGACCTCCACGGCCCGGAGAGCCCCGCTTGATCCGAGCGATCGTCTTCGACCTCGACAACACGCTCACCGACTTCATGAAGATGAAGGAGGCCGCGATCGTCGCCGCCATCGACGGCATGATCGACGCCGGCTTCCAGCTGCCGCGCGAGGAATTGCGCCGCCGCGTGGACGCGATCTACAAGGAGCAGGGGCTCGAGTTCCAGCGCGTGTTCGACGAGCTGCTGGTGCGCGAGTTCGGCCAGGTGGATCCCAAGATCCTCGCTTCGGGCATCGTGGCGTATCGTCGGGCCCGCGAATCGGCGCTCGTGCTGTACCCGCACGTCAACATGACGCTGCTCGAGCTGGCCAAGCGCGGCATCCGGCTGGGCGTGGTCAGTGACGCGCCGCGGCTGCAGGTGTGGCAGCGACTGGTGTCGCTGTCGCTGCAGCACGTGTTCGACGCGGTCGTCACGTTCGACGACACGGGCGAACGCAAGCCGAGCCCGGCGCCGTTCCGCGAAGTGCTGAAGCGGCTCGGCGTGCAGCCGGAAGAGTCGATGATGGTGGGCGACTGGGCCGAGCGCGACGTGGTCGGCGGTCGCAGCCTGGGCATGAAGACCGTGTTCGCCCGCTACGGCGACACGTTCGACACGAAGGAGTCCGGAGCGGACTACGATGTCGACGATGTCCTGCAGCTGGTGGCCATCGTCGACGATCTCAACGCGAACGCGGGCCGGGGCTGACGGCCGGGCCCGCACGATCAACCGCAACAGGGAGGCACACGGATGTCGGTGGACAAGGTCAAGGCGTCGAAGGCGAAGGTCTACTCGCCCCCCGATGGCGTGCCCGCGGACACGAAGCAGGTGCACGTGTACGTGTTCGACGTCTTCAACGTGACGTTCCTGCCCGGCAAGTCGTTCGAGAACATCGAGCGCGCGGTGCAGTACCAGCGCCACGAGCAGGAACGCATCTTCGCCGAGCAGGAAGCCGAGCCCGAGTTGTTCGACCTGCCGTTCCTCTCGCGCGATCCCGACTTGCTCGCCCGCGTCGAGCGGGATGCCGAGTACCGCAAGCGCCTCGTCCGCGACCTGGGCTCCGACGCGCGAGCGCGCGGCAGACGCCGCTGAGCACGCCATGATCGTGCTCACCGCCGCGGCCATGCGGTCGGTGGACCGCGCCACCATCGAGGGCGGTCACGCGACCGGCCCCGAGCTGATGGAGCGCGCGGGCCGCGGCGTGGTGGAGGCGATCGAGCGCCGGCTCGG
This sequence comes from Candidatus Eiseniibacteriota bacterium, assembly GCA_044222045.1. Lineage (GTDB taxonomy): Bacteria > Eisenbacteria > RBG-16-71-46 > RBG-16-71-46 > RBG-16-71-46 > JBGAMH01. Next base: position 5,629 of record JBGAOB010000231.1, on the reverse strand, counting down.
CCCGGTTCTGGCGCTGCGTGCGCTGGTGCTGTGCGGCGGCGGCAACAACGGTGGCGACGGCTTCGTGGCCGCGCGCCACCTGCGCGCGCGGGGCGCCCGCGTGCGCGTGGCCGTGCTCGCCCCACGCGAGCGCGTGCAGGGCGACGCGGCGCAGCACCTGGCCGCGCTGCAGGGCGCCGGCATCACGGCGGAGTTCGTGGCCGACGCCGACGCGCTGGCGCGCATCGTGGAAGCGGGCCCGTGGGACCTCGCGCTCGACGCGCTGCTCGGCACCGGCAGCGAGGGCGAGCCGCACGGCCTCGTGGCCGAGGGCTGCGGCGCGCTGCGCGTGCTCGGCGAACTCGGCGCGCGCGTGGTGGCCGTGGACCTGCCCACCGGTGTGGCGTCGGACACCGGCGCGTGCTGGAGCGGCACCGCGACCGCGGTGCTCACGGTGACGTTCGGCGCGCTCAAGCGCGCGCACGTGCTGTGGCCCGGCCGCGCGGCGTGCGGCGAGATCGAAGTGGTGGACATCGGGCTGCTGGACCCGGCCACGCTCGGGCACGGCGCGGTGTGCACCAGCGAGACGGCGGCGATGGGCGCGCTCGTGCCGCGACGCGATCCGCGTGCGCACAAGGGCACGGCCGGGCGCGCACTGATCGTGGGCGGTGCGCCGGGCCCGGGAATGACCGGCGCGGTGGTGCTGGCGGCGCGCGCCGCCACGCGCGCGGGCGCGGGCTACGTGCGCGTGATGACGCCCGCGGGCGTGGCGGATCGCGTGAGCGCGCACCTGGTGGAGGAGATGGTCCTGTCGGCGCCCGAGACCGCCGAACACGCGCTGGCGCGCGGTGCGTTCGACGCGGTCGTGGCCGAGGCCGAGCCCGCGGACGCCGTCGCGCTCGGCCCGGGGTTGTCGCGCTCCGCCGATGCGGCGGGACTCGCGCATGTGATGGTGGCGCGGCTCGCGAAGCCGCTCGTGCTCGACGCCGACGGGTTGCACGCGTTCGCGGGCGACGCGGCGGCGCTGTGGAACTCGCGCTTCCCGCGCGTGCTGACGCCGCACCTGGGCGAACTCTCACGCCTGACCGGCGAACGCACGGCGTCGCTCGAGGCGCGTCGCATCGACGCCGCGATCGAGTGGGCCGCGCGCTGGAACGCGGTGCTCGTGATGAAGGGCGCACCCACCGTGACCGCGGCGCCCGACGGCCGCGCCGAGGTGAACACCACCGGCAACCCCGGCATGGCCGCCGCGGGCATGGGGGACGTGCTCACGGGCGCGATCACGGCGCTGCTCGCCCAGGGGCTCGCGCCGTTCGACGCGGCGCGGCTCGCGGTGCACGCGCACGGGCTCGCCGGCGACATCGCCGCGAAGGAGCTGGGCCCGATCGGCATCGGCGCCGCCGACGTCGCCGAGCGCCTGCCGCGTGCGCTCGCGCGGCTGGGCGCGGCGCGCTGACGCGAGCGGCCCGGCTCGCACGGGACGAACCGGGCCGCTCGAAAACCGGCGGGGTCTACAGGTGGCGCTGCACCATCGACACGAAGTCCGCCTTCGGACGGTTGCCCATCAGGCTGTCCACCTGCTGGCCGCCCTTGAACAGCATGATCATGGGGATGCTGCGCACGTTGTAGTTCACCGGGACGTCCATGCACTCGTCGGTGTTGATCTTGACCACCTTGAGCTTGCCCGCGAACTCGGCCGAGATCGCATCGATCGTCGGCGAGACGGCGCGGCAGGGCCCGCACCACGGAGCCCAGAAGTCCACGAGGACGGGCACCGGGGAGTCGAGCACCTCGGTCTTGAAGTTCTGGTCGTTGACGGCGATGGCGTTCGACATGATCACTCCTGGAACGTAGCTTCGTCGGCGTGGTGGACGGCAGGCCTATGGATGCGGCTCGGGCCGTCCGGATGCGATCGGGGTCCGGGCGCGGCGCAGAATAGGGAGCCGCGCGAGAAAGCGTCAACCGCCGGACACGCCATCGTCATCGGAGGTTCAGGCCGCCGGCCGGAGCTCCGAAACCCACCGGGTCCCCCGCCCCCCACGTCCCATCGAGGCTTGCCGTCCGCATGATCCCGCTTCGCGACGAGAACCCCGTACAGAGCGTGCCGGTGGTGACGCGCGCGTTGCTGGTCGCGAACATCGCGGTGTTCCTGTGGGAACTGATGCTCGGGCCCGACCTGCGCGCGGCGTACTACGGATGGGGGCTCGTGCCCGAGCGGATCACGGCCGCGCTCACCGGCCAGACGTCGCTGCCGGCGGCGGCGATCACGTTCGTCTCGTCGATGTTCATGCACGGCGGCTGGCTCCACCTGCTCGGCAACATGTGGTACCTGTGGATCTTCGGCGACAACATCGAGGACCGCCTCGGCCACGTGGGCTTCCTGCTGTTCTACCTGGCCGCGGGCATCGCCTCGGCGGCCCTGCACGTGGCGGTGCACCCGTGGTCGTCGGTGCCCACCGTGGGGGCGAGCGGCGCGATCGCCGGCGTGCTCGGCGCCTACGCGGCGCTGTTCCCGCGCACGCGCATCGTCACGCTGGTGCCGATCTTCTTCTTCTTCCAGGTCATCGCCCTGCCGGCACTGGTGGTGCTCGGCCTGTGGTTCGTCCTGCAGTTCTTCTCGGGCGCGTTGTCGCTCGGTCTGCCGGGGGGCGGCGTGGCGTGGTGGGCGCACATCGGCGGGTTCCTGTTCGGCGTGCTGGGCATCCGGCTGATGACACGCGGCGGCCCTTCGCGCGCCTGGGTCCAGGACTGACGCCCCGCCGCGCGCCCCGTTCGGGCGGGGGCCGGCGCGACCTTGCACGGGCTTGCCGGGGCCGTCGGGCGGACTTCGTTCACCGCCACGGAACCCTGTGCGGCCCAGCCGTTCGCGAGTGCGTCGGCCACGCTCTGGGGCCTTGAACGGCGCGCCTCGCGCGCCCTAGCCTCGGCTCCCCCCACAGCACGGCCATGGCCTCCCGGGCGCCCGCCGCTCGGGATGCCGCCGCCCACCCTCCGAGGACCGACGCCATGACCGCTTCCGTCGCACGCCCCATCCTGTGGGTCGCCCTGCTCGCCGCGCTCACCGCGACCCGCGCGCACGCGCAGTACACGATCACCGATCTCGGCACACTCGGCGGCACGTCGAGCACCGCCACCGCGATCAACGCGCGCGGTGACGTGGTGGGCTGGGCGCGCGACGCGAGCGAGCGCGACCGTGCGTTCCTCGTGCCGTCGGCCGGCGTGATGCAGGACCTCGGCACGCTCGGCGGGCCGACGAGCTACGCATATGCCATCAGCAGCCTCGGCCTGGTGGTGGGCAGCGCCGCCGACACCGGCTCGGGCGCGCCGCAGCGTGCGTTCCGCTGGAACGGCTCCATGGCGCGCCTGGGCGACCTCGGCGGTCCGACGTCGGCCGCGTACGGCGTCAACGACGTCGACGACATCGTGGGATCGGCGGACACCAATCCCACGTTCGGCAACCCGCACGGCTTCCGCTGGCGCGCCGGCACGATGACCGACCTCGGCACGCTCGGCGGCCAGTTCAGCATCGCGTTCGGCGTGAGCGACGCCGGGCTCGTGGTGGGCACGGGCTTCCTCACGGGCAACACCTCGAACCACGCGTTCCGCTGGTCCGGCGGCTCGCTGCAGGACCTGGGCGTGATCGGCGGCGCGCGCAGCGTGGCCACGGCCGTGAACACGGCCGGCACGATCGTGGGCTATTCCGAGATCGCGCCGTCGCTCACCACGCAGCGCGCGTTCGTGCGACCGGCGGCGGCCTCCGGGCTCACGAACCTCGGCACGCTCGGCGGCGCGAACAGCCAGGCGCTCGCGATCAACGAGACCGGGCTCATCGTGGGCTGGGCCGAGAACGGGGGCGGCCAGCGTCGCGCGTTCTCGAGCACGGGCGGAGCGCTCACCGACCTGAACACGCTGCTGCCGGGCGGCTCGGGCTGGGTGCTGCAGGAAGCGCGCGGCGTGAACAACGCCGGCCAGGTCGTGGGCGTGGGCACGCACAACGGAGCGACGCGCGCGTTCCTGCTCTCGCCCGCGAGCCTCACGGGCGCTCCGGAGGCGACGCGTGGCGCGTGGTTCGCCGGGGCATATCCCAACCCCGTGAGGGATCGCACCCACTTCGCACTGGTGCAGGCCGAGGATGGACCCGCCCGGCTGGTGCTGTACGACGTGGGTGGCCGCGCCGTGCGGACGCTCGTCCAGGGCGCGCTGGGCGCGGGTCGACACGACATCGCGTGGGACGGCCGCGGCGACGCCGGCGAGGTGCTGCCCCCGGGCCTCTATCTTGCTCGGTACCAGGGCGGGTCCGGGCCGGCCGTGACGCGACGCGTCAGTCTCGTGCGCTGACGCACCCCCCGCGCCGCCGGGCAATCCCGACCTTTCACCGCGCCGGTGCGCACCCCGCGCACCGGCGCTCGTCCCCGCGCGGGGGCGGCCGACCGGCCGCGCCCGCGCTTTTCGCCCGCCCCGCGCTGCCGTACTCTGCGCGGCCGGTGCGCGCCGGGTTGCGATCCACGCGGGCGCGCCGCACCGGCCGGCTCCGAGCCGCCGCGCCCCTCCGGGCGCCGCCGGGCCCTCACCGCCTTCGCGGAGGACACTCCTTGCGCTCCGATCTCGACCGCCTGATGCGGGAACGCGGCCTCGCCGGCCTCGTGGTGCTCGCGCTCGACCGCTACTCGCCGGCGCTCTACTACGTGACGGGCCAGAAGATCCATCACGGCATCTGGTTCTACGCCGCGGGCGACGGCACGAACCCCGGGCGCGCGCACCTGGTGCACGACCCGATGGAGCGCGACCAGGCCGCGCTCGCCGGCTGCGAGGCATCGAGCTACGCCGTGCACGGCTTCCTGGGCATGGTGAAGAGCGCCGGTTCGCAGGCGAAGGCGTTCGCCACGCTGACCGCCAAGGTCACGAGCGAGATGGGCATCCGCGGACGCATCGCGTTCACGGGCGACGCGCCGCTCGGCTGGGCGTGGGGCATGCAGGATGCGCTGCGCACGGAGGCGCCGCACCTGGAGCTCGACACGACGATGCCCGACGTGCTGTCCGAAGCGGTGAGCACGAAGGACGAGTCGGAGCTGGAGACCATCCGCCGCGTGTCGCGCGGCGCGGTGGAGGCCATGCGCCGCGTGCGCGAACACCTGGGCTCGCTGCGCCGCGACGGCGACGCGTTCCGCGAATCCAACGGCGCCGTGGCCACGCTCGGCGGCATCCGGCGGCTGATCCACGCCACGTTCACGGAGTTCGCGCTGCAGGAAGACGGCGAGAGCATCGTCTCGCAGGGCCGCGACGCCGGCGTGCCGCACAACCGCGGCAACGACGCCGAGCCCGTGCGCCCGGGCGAGAGCATCATCGTGGACATCTTCCCCGGCGAGGCCGGCGGCGGCTACCACACCGACATGACGAGGACCTTTTGCGTGGGCCCCGCGCCGGAGGCGCTTCGTGCGATGTACGCCGAGTGCCGCGAGGCGTTCGACGCCGCGATGACCGCCTCCCGCGGCGGCGCGCTCTGCCGCTCGCTGCAGGACCTCACGTGCGACATCTTCGAGCGTCAAGGCCATGCGACGCTGCGCACGAACGCGAGCGCGGTCGAAGGCTACGTGCACTCGCTCGGCCACGGCGTCGGGCTCGCGGTGCACGAGGGCCCGGGCCTGCGCAG
>JBGAOB010000230.1:0-7569 GCA_044222045.1 Candidatus Eiseniibacteriota bacterium | reverse complement strand
GGAGGCATGGTAGAAGACACCGCGATGACGAGCCTCCTGCCCCGGGACCTCGAAGCTGTCGCCCTGCGGCGACCGGTTGCAGTCCCCGATCAGCACCGCGCGCCCTTCGAGCCGGCCCTCGGCCGGAGCGGGGATCGCCCGCGCGTCGACGTGATGCTCCAGGAAGTTCTGGACCTGGCTGAAATCGGTCGCCCGCAGGTCCGCGCTCCGAACCTGGCGCATGTGCTCGGACCCGAGGACTTCGCTCGACTCAGACTCGAATCGATCGCGCCACCAGGCCGGCCAGCGTTCGCGCTGCCGTTCGAGTACGGGCGCCGCCACGGCCGCGCCGAGTGAGGGCAGCTCGGCCTGCTCGGTGGCATCGTCGACCACGCGAGTGCCGAGCAGTTGCCGCCGGTCGCCCGGCCGGATGGCGAGCGACGCGGCGAGCGGTGCGAACGACTCGTTGCCGAGCCAGCGTCGATCGCGTTCGGCGAGGCCGCGTAGGACGCCGAGGGCCACCGGCGTGCGCGGCAGTCCATCGACGCCCTGCTGGCTCAGCCGCAACGCCTTGAGGAAGAACGCGGGGTCGCTCGCCGGGTCGATCCACCCGGACGTGTCCGGGCTGAAGTCGACGTCGATGCCGATCGAGGCGGGGTTCTGGCGCGCGATTTCGGCGATCAGGTTCCACAGCGCCTCGCGTGGCGTGATCAGCTCCGTGCGAGTGCCACCACTCGGCCGACGCAGGTCGATGGGGGAGAGATCCACCACGACGACCGGCAGGGAATCGCGATGCACCGGGCCGCCCATCCAGAGCTGCGTCAGCGCGTAGGCGGCGCGATCGAGCACGCGAGCGCTGGCCGTGCGATCCACCCAGTGCTTGACCTGCGCCATACCCAGGAACAGGACGAGGGCGAGCAGAGCTTCGGCGCCGATGCGGCGCGCGATGCGGCGCTTGTCGGGGGCGGGCGGCTGCGCAGTGGATCCCGGCGGTGCGGCTGTCCCTTTCACGAGGCGGCTCCTCGGTGTCGTGAGTCCGGCGCCGACCGCGCGGAACTCCCGCGGGTCGCCCGACGCGCCTGGCCGGGCGGGGCCCGTACGGCAGTTCGGGGCAGCACGCGGTCGCGGACCTTACGGTGAGGCTCGCCGTGGCGGCAAGCATCGGATGCGCGTCGTTGGGGGCCGCGACCTGCTGGACGCCTCCCGGTCGCTCCATCGAGATCCCGGAGCCTTCGCATTTCCCTCCTCACGCCCGCCGCTCCGGGCGTATCGTGCGCCCCGCGCCCGGGCAGAAGCCCGCGCTCTCCCAACCCCGGAGTCGCGCATGCCGCCTCGCCGAATGTCGAAGCGCTCGCCCCGCGCCGCCGCGCCCGCATCGCGCCGCCGCGCCGCCCGCACGGACACCGCCACCTCGCGCCGCCGCGCCGCCACCACCCGAGCCGCGGTCCCGGCGGTCTCGCCGTACGCCGCCGCCTTCCCGCCGCCGTTCCGGCGGCTCAACGCGTACGCGTTCGACCCGAGCCTGTCCATGCAGATGGACACGGCGATGATCAACGAGTTGGTGCTGCGCGTGCCGTGGGAATCGCAGCTGGAGCCGGGGCCTGTGGGCGAGTACGTCGAGGTGGTCGACGTCGATCCGTCCAGCGGTGCGTTCTACGACCCGATCGATCTGAACGATCCGGTGCTGCTGGCCCAGGACGGGCTGCCGCCGTCCGAGGGCTATCCGCAGTTCCATCAGCAGATGGTCTACGCGGTGGCGATGACCACCATCCGCAACTTCGAGCGCGTGCTGGGCCGCAAGGTGTTCTGGTCGCCGCGGCTGCCGAGCCCTTCCAATCCCGAAAAGCGCGACTACGTTCAGCGGCTGCGCATCTACCCGCACGCGCTGCGCGAGGCGAACGCGTACTACAGCCCCGACAAGAAGGCGCTGCTGTTCGGCTACTTCACGGCCGACGAAAGCGCGTCGGGCGCCACGGTGCCGGGCAGCACGGTGTTCACGTGCCTGTCGCACGACATCGTGGCGCACGAAACCACGCACGCGCTGCTCGACGGGCTGCACCGCCGCTGGATCGAGCCCACGCACGAGGACGGGCTGGCGTTCCACGAGGCGTTCGCCGACATCGTGGCGCTGTTCCAGCACTTCACGTTCCCCGAGGTGCTGCGCCAGCAGATCGCGAGTCACCGCGGCGACCTGGCGAGCCAGTCGCTGCTCGGCGAACTGGCGCAGGAGTTCGGCGCGGCGATCGGGCACCGCGGGGCTCTGCGCTCGGCGCTGGGCTCGGTGGATCGCGACACGGGCGTGTGGACGCCGCACAAGCCGGACCCCACGGCGTACGCGCGCGAAACCGAGCCGCACGCGCGGGGCTCGCTGCTGGTGGCGGCGGTGTTCCAGGCGTTCCTCGCCATCTACCGCTCGCGCGTGGCGGACCTGTTCCGTATCGCCACGGGCGGCACGGGCGTGCTGCCGCAGGGGGCGATCCATCCCGACCTGGTCCATCGCCTGGCGGTCGAGGCAGCCAAGTCGGCGCAGCACGTGCTCAACATGTGCGTGCGCGCGCTCGACTACTGCCCGCCGGTGGGGCTCACGTTCGGCGAGTACCTGCGCGCGCTGGTCACGGCGGACTTCGACGTGGTGCCCGACGACGATCGCCGCTACCGGCTGGCGTTCATCGACGCGTTCCGCGCATGGGGGCTCTACCCGCGCGACGTGCGCTCGCTGTCGGTCGACAGCCTTCGCTGGCAGCAGGTGGCCGACAAGCCCGAGTCGGCGCGGGCGTTCGTGGGCGTGCGCGACCGGTTGTACGACATCTGGCGTAAGAACCTGCGGCCCGAAGAGTCGCGCCACGAGATGTGGCGGCGCTCGCGTGCGATGTGCGCGAAGATGCACGACGTGATCAAGGGGCTGGGCGACGACGAACTCCGGCAGTTCGAGGACATCACCGGGCTCTCGATCACGCCGCGCCGCGGCGTCGAGGGGTTCGAACGGCGTTCGGGGCTCAACAAGTTCGAAGTGCACGACATCCGCCCGGCACGCCGCGCGGGGCCCGACGGCGACGTGCGCAACCAGATGGTGCTGTCGATCACGCAGAAGCGGCGCGTGCGTATCGACCCGAACGGACCTGACGTGCGCGAGAACCAGTTCTGGTTCCGCGGCGGCAGCACGCTGGTGCTGGACCTGGACTCGCTGCAGCTCGAGTACGCCATCCGCAAACGCGTCACCAGCGAGTCGCGCCTGCAGCGCAATCGCGAGTTCCTGGGCGGCGAGGCCGGTGTCTCGCTGCGCGCCACCTACTTCGGGCGGCCGCTGGTCGAAGACGAAGCCGAGCCGCTCGCGCTGCTGCACCGCACGGTGTGAAGGGAGCCACCATGGCCACGCGAAAGAAGCAGGCGGGCAGGGCGGGGTCGCGGCGCGGGGCCGCGAACGGCGCGAAGCGCGCGGCGCGCAAGCCGGCGGCGCGCAAGCGCACGGGCGGCGCGGGCGCGGCGGACGGCGCCACGATGCGCGTGCGCATGTACCGCAGCGGCCTGGGCGACAGTTTCCTGCTGTCGTTCCCGGCGGCGCAGGGCGAGTTCCACCTGCTGGTGGACTGCGGCGTGTTCAACGGCACGCCGGGCGAGAAGAAGAAGATGACCGACGCGGCGGCCGACATCGTGCAGCGCACGGGCGGCCACCTGCACGCACTCGCGGTCACGCACGAGCACTACGACCACCTGATCGGCTTCAAGCACGCCAAGCCGGCGTTCGACGGGCTCACGGTGGACGACGTGTGGATGTCGTGGGTCGAGGGCAACAGTGCGCTCGCGAAGCAGCTCAAGGAGATCCAGAACCAGTTGAAGCTTTCGCTGCACCAGGCGCTCGGGGCGCTGCGCGCGGATCCGTCGCGCAGCGAGCACGTGGCGCGGCTGCAGAACGTGCTCGCGTTCGGCGGGGATCCGCTGGCGGCGAACTACTCGGTGCAGCTGGGCGAGATCATGGCGGGGCTGCGCAAGCGCAAGGGCAAGTCGGCCACGCTGCTCGAGCCGCACACGTCGTTCGCGCTGCCGGGCGTGGCGGGGGTGCGTGTGTTCGTGCTGGGCCCGCCGCGCGACATGGCGGGCATCCGGCGCATGGACGATTCCACGAAGGACCCGCAGACGTATCGCGACAGTGCGTTCGCGGTCGCGCCGTTCGGCGACTTCGCGCGCGCGGTTTCAGCGCGCGTGGCGCCCGACGAGGCCACGAAGGCCGAGTTGCCGCCGTTCGAGTCGCGCTACGCACGGCGCGAAAGGGACGTGCGCGCGCCGGGCTACGCGCACGGCGCGTTCTTCCGCGAGCACTACGGGTTCACGGACCGCGAAAGCGAGCCGTGGCGGCGCATCGATTCCGACTGGCTGGGCGCGGCCGACCAGCTGGCGCTGCAGCTGGACAGCCTCACCAACAACTCGAGCCTGGCCATGGCGATCGAACTGTCGCCGGCGGGGCCGGTGGTGCTGATGGCGGCCGACGCGCAGGTGGGCAACTGGCTGTCGTGGCACGACCAGCCGTTCGTGGTGCCGGCCGAAGGCGGCGCGGCGGCGCGCCGCGTGACGGCGGCGGACCTGCTGTCGCGCACGGTGCTCTACAAGGTGGGCCACCACGGGAGTCACAACGCCACGCTCAAGCAGAAGGGCCTGGAGCTGATGACCGACGACCGGCTCACGGCGATGATCCCGACCGACGAGAAGTGGGCGCTGCAGAAGAAGCACTGGCACATGCCGCACGCGCCGCTGGCCCGGGCGCTGGTCGCGGCCACGGCGGGGCGCGTGCTGCGCGTGGATCACGGCCTGCCGAAGTCGGGCATCTCGGCGGCGGAGAAGGCGAGGCTCGAGGCTCGCACCGAGGTCACGGACCTGTACGTCGAGCTGAAAGTGGCCATGAAATAGCAGTCGAACCGGCGTATTCCGTGGTTGGGCCAACACACCCGGAGTCAGCGCGGCAGATCGTCCCACCGGCGCCGGAGCCGGGTGTCGATCGCAGCTCTGCCTTGCGCATGGTTTTGCGCGTCCGTTAGTTTCCCACCCGCGGCGCTCGCGTTGGCCTTCACGATCTCTCGAACTCCCTCGGTTCGGGATGCCCTCGCCCGCGCAGCACAAGGTTCCGTCAGGGTGCGCCTCCGGCTTCGGCCGTGGCTGACGGGGCTCGCCATTCGTCGCCCCCCCGGCGATGTCGCAGGGCCTTGCGGAGAGATGTCCGAGTGGTTGAAGGAGCACGATTGGAAATCGTGTAGGCGCTAATACCGCCTCGAGGGTTCGAATCCCTCTCTCTCCGCCATCAACAAACCGCCGTCCACCGTGCGTCCGGAGCGAACGCCGGGGGTCGGCGGCGTACCGCTCGCTCACCCCCGAGCAGCGGGCGTACGCGCATCCCCTCGCTCCGGAGCCTCCGCGATGGAGAGGAACACCATTCAGCGCAGGGCCATCCACAAGGTCCTCGAAGACGCCGGTCGGCCGATGGGTCCCAACGAGATCTTCACCGACGCCAAAGCCATGGCGCCGGGCCTCGGTATCGCCACGGTGTATCGCACGATCAAGCGCCTGCTCGACGAGGGTTGGCTGGTGCCGGTCGAACTGCCGGGAGAGGCCCCGCGCTACGAGCGTTCGGGCCAGGAGCATCACCACCACTTCCGGTGCAACGCATGCGACAAGGTGTACGACCTGCAGGGTTGCCCACCGTCGCTCAAGTCGCTCACGCCGAGGGGGTTCCAGCTCGAGGCGCACGAGGTCGTGCTGTACGGCCGCTGCGCATCGTGCGCCGATGCCTCGGCTTGACCGGGAGTCGCGGGCTGCCTAGTATGCCCGCCCGCAACGCACCCGGATCCCGGTGACATGCTCCGGCGTGCGGCAGGCCAATGTGATGTGGGGATGTAGCTCAGCTGGGAGAGCACCTCGTTCGCAACGAGGGGGTCGTCGGTTCGAATCCGATCATCTCCACCATTTCTTCTTCGCAGTGGGCCAGGCGCAGCGCGACCCGGACTTGTGAACCCCGTCAGGACCGGAAGGTAGCAGCGGTAAGCAATCCTTCGGGTGCGCCGCTGTCACCCTGGCCCTTTCTCGTGGCGCCACGCGGAGGGCGATCGGTCGAAGCGCAGTCGGTGAACTTTCGCGCTCCCGAGCCCTTGCATCCGCACAGCCCCCGCGTATTGTCCCGCCCATGGCCCATCGTGCGCTGACTCTCAAGTACCGACCCCAGGTCTTCGCGGACCTCATCGGCCAGGACCACGTGAGTTCGGTGGTCACGCGCGCGATCGAGTCGGGCCGCGTGGCACAGGCGTATCTGTTCACGGGCGCGCGCGGCGTGGGCAAGACCACCAGCGCACGCATCCTCGCCAAGGCGCTCAACTGCGAGACGCGCCTCTCGGGTGGCAAAGGCAAGAAGAAGGCGTCCGCCGAGCCGTGCAACGAGTGCACGGTCTGCCAGGAGATCACGCAGGGCGTGTCGCTCGACGTGATCGAGATCGACGGCGCGAGCAACCGCGGCATCGCCGACGTGCAGTCGCTGCGCGAAAAGGTCCGTTTCGCGCCGACCGGCGGCAAGTACCGCGTGGTGATCATCGACGAGGTCCACCAGCTGTCGGCCGACGCGTTCGCGGCGTTGCTCAAGACGCTCGAGGAGCCGCCGCCGCACCTGGTGTTCATCTTCGCCACCACCGATCCGCAGAAGCTGCCCGACACGATCCGCTCGCGCACGCAGCGCTTCGACTTCGCGCGCGTGGCGCTGCGCAAGGTGGCCGATCGGCTGCTCGAGATCCAGAAGCGCGAGGCGGCCGCGGACGACGGCGTGAAGTTTCAGCTCACCGACGGCGCGGCGCTGCTGATCGCCCACAAGGGCGAGGGCTCCATGCGCGACTCGGTGAGCGCGCTCGACCAGGTGGTGTCGGCGGGCGAACCGAAGATCGACGAGGACGTGGTGCGCCGCGTGCTCGGCATTCCCGACCGCGAGGCGTTCTTCGCGCTGGGCGGCGCGATCACGTCGCGCGATCCGCGTGCCACGCTGGCGTCGCTGCACCAGGCGTTCGACAAGGGGCTCGACCCGCGCGACCTGGCCGAGGGGATCGCGGAGCACTTCCGCAACCTGCTCGTGCTGCGCGTGGACCCCGAGCGCGGCGGCGAACTGGTGGCCGACACGAGCGAGAACCTGGCGCGGCTCGCGGCGCAGGGTGAGGGCTGGTCGGAGACCGACCTGCTTCGCCTGGTGCGCATCGCGTCCGAGGTGCAGTGGCCGATGCGCGACTCGCCGCATCCGCTCGTGCACCTGGAAGCGGCCGTGATCCAGATGGCCACGCTGGAACCGGCCGAGACGCTGGCCGTGCTGCTGGAGCGGCTCGAGGCGCTGGAGCGCCGGCTGGCGGGTGCGCCGGGTGGTGCGCCGCCGACGGGCGGCTCGCGAGCGGCGACGCCGGCGGCGCGCACGGGCGGCGTGCGCGCGGGCGCGTTCGGCGCCGGCCCTTCGGGCGCTTCCGCCGCGGGCTTCGGGCCGCCCGCCAGTTCGGGCTTCGGTCCGCCGCAGTCCGCCGGTCCCGCGTCGTTCGGCCCGCCCGCCGGTGCGCCGCCCGCTCGGCCTGCATCGTTCGC
>JBGAOB010000229.1:5627-7656 GCA_044222045.1 Candidatus Eiseniibacteriota bacterium | reverse complement strand
GGCGCCCGCTCGCCCCGCGCATGCCGCGCGGGGCGGCGGGCGCTTCGTCGTTCGGGCGTCGCCGGGGCCGCGGTCGGGGCGCCTCGATCCCGCCCGCCGGACCCGCTGGCCACGGCCGAACGGTCCGGGCTATGTTCCCCGGCGAGACCTCTCCCCCCAAGTGACCCTGTCGAGGAGACGCATCCCGATGTCCGTTCGCATGATCGCAGTCGTGCTGGTGGTGGTGATGGCGTTCGTGGGTGGCATGGTCTGGCAGCGGCAGGCCGGGCACATCGCGAACAACGCGCAGCAGCAGCAGCAGCAGATGCCGCCCGACGCGGCCGGCGGCATGCCCGGCGGGATGCCTCCCGGCGGGCAGGTGGTCGAGCCGGGCCCCGACGCGAAGCCCGGCCTGGTGTGGGAGATGCCCAAGCGCTGGGCGGACGCCGGTCCGCGCTCGATGCGCGTGGCCACGTACTCGATCCCGGTCGCCGGCGGTGACGGCGAGGGCGGCGAGTGTGCCGTGTTCTACTTCGGCCCGTCGCAGGGCGGCGGCATCGACGACAACATCTCGCGCTGGGTGGGCCAGTTCGAGAACGCCTCGTCGCCGATGCGCGTGACGAAGGACGTCAACGGCCTGAAGGTGCACCGCGTCGAGGTGAAGGGCGACTACCTGGCGCCCTCGGGTCCGATGATGCAGTCGACGGGCACGCGGAAGGGCTACAAGCTGATCGGTGCGATCGTGGAAGGCCCGAACGGCGGCGTGTTCTTCAAGATGACCGGCCCCGAGAAGACCATCCAGGCCGCCTCGAACGAGTTCGACCTCATGCTGGAGACGCTCAAGAAGCAGTGAGCGCACCGGCCGCGGCCGGCGTGGGTTCGGCAGTCCCGGGATTCGTCACGGCCATCGCCGCGCACGCGGCGGTGGCCGCTGTGTCGATGTGGCGCGTGAACGAACGAAGCTCTTCCAAGTGAGGACCGTATGAGCCCCAAGTCCGCGCTCGTGCTGGGCGGCGGCCAGCAGGGCCGTGTCGTCGCTTCCGATCTCGCCCGCGCGTTGCCCGCGCTGGCCGTGCGCGTGGCCGACCTGCGCCGGCCCGAGCTGCCGGCGCTCGCCAACCTGTCGGCGGTCGAGGCCGACCTGTCGGACGCCACGGCGCTCGCGCGGCTGATCGCGGAGCACGACCTGGTGGTGGGCGCACTCCCGTCGCGGCTGGGACTCGCGTCGATGCGCGCCGCGATCGACGCCAGACGCCCGATGGTGGACGTGTCGTTCTCGGCCGAGGATCCCACGACGCTCGACGCGGAGGCGAAGCGCGCGGGCGTGGCGATCGTTCCCGACTGCGGGCTCGCCCCGGGGCTCAGCAACTTCCTGCTCGGCGACGCGTGGGCGCGTCGCGGCCCGATGGACGAGGCCACCATCCGCGTGGGCGGCGTGGCGCAGGACCGCGATGCGCCGTACGGCTACGTGGTCACGTGGTCGCTCGAGGACCTGTGCGAGGAATACGTGCGACCGGCGCGCGTGCTGCGCGGCGGCGCCGAGGTGACCGTGCCGGCCAACAGCGACCTCGCCACGCTCGAGGTGCCCGGCGTGGGCACGATGGAGGACTTCCTCAGCGACGGGCTGCGCACGCTGCTGCACACCCTGCCCGGCGTGCGCACGATGAGCGAGCGCACGCTGCGCTGGCCCGGGCACGTGGCCGCCGTCGTGCCGCTGGTGGAGAGCGGTCGCTTCGTGCAGACGCTGCGCGAGCGGTGCAGCGCGCAGCCGCCGCGCGACCTGGTCGTGCTCGACGTGCAGATGCGCTGGGCGGACGGCGGCACGCGCCACACGATGGTGACCCGGTACGACGATGCGACCGGCCTCACCGCGATGGCGCGCACGACCGCGCTCACCACCGCGGCCACCGCGCGGCTCGCCGCCGAGCGCGGCCTGGGCGTGCCCGGCGTGAAGCCGCCCGAGTGGCTCGCGCGCGAGGCGGGCACCTGGGACTACGTGCGCGCCGCCGTCGCCGCGCACGGGCTGGTGATCCGCGAGCAGGCGCTGTAG
>JBGAOB010000229.1:0-5603 GCA_044222045.1 Candidatus Eiseniibacteriota bacterium | reverse complement strand
AGCGCGCGACGGAGGGGGGCGCTCGGCCGCACTCGCGTTTCGTGGGCGAAGCGGGGTGCCTCTTCTCCGGGTGGCGCACGCCCGGCACGCACCGGGCGGCACTTGCGCGATCCGGGCGGATTGCCCGATGGGAACGAGAGCGCGAGCGCCGATACCCTCGGGGCCGCCAGAGTGCCTCCCACCCGGAGCTCGCCATGGTCCGACTCGATGAACCGCGTGCCGACACCGCGTTCGCCTCCGCCGTTCGCGAAGGAACCGAAGCTCTCGAAGCCCAGCGCCTGGCACTGCTCGCCGAGCCCCACGTGGCCGCGATGCTCGAAGCGATGCCCGGCCCGGCCATGGTGCTGAACACGCGCCGGCAGATCCTGCTGGCGAACCGGCTGCTGCTGGGCATGCTCGGCACGTCCAAGGCGACCGACCTGCTGGGACTGCGTCCGGGCGAAGCCGCGCGCTGCATCCACCACGCCGAGCGTCGCGGTGGCTGCGGCACCGCGCCCGCGTGCGGGCAGTGCGGCGCCGTGCGCTCGGTGCTCGAGTGCTTCTCGAGCGGCCGGCGAGCGTCGCACGAGTGCCGGCTCACCGTGGCGGGCGAGGCCGGTCGCGCGGCGATGGACCTGCGCGTGCACGCCTCGCCGCTGACCGTGGGCAGCCAGCGCTGCGCGGTGGTGGCGCTCGAGGACACGAGCGCCGAGAAGCGCCGCGCGGTGCTGGAGCAGGTGTTCCTGCACGACCTCGCGAACGCGTGCCTGGGCGTGCGTCACCTGGCGGAACTGATGGTGATCGACGGCGGCGACGCCGACGTGGACGACGCCCGCCGGCGCGACCTGCTCTCGCTGGCGACGAGTTCCGTGAACATGGTGGCGTCGCAGCGCGACCTGCTGGCCGCCGAGCGCGGCGAACTGGTGGCGAACCGGCGCGAACTGGACGCGCGCACGGTGCTCGGCGAGGTGCTGGCCTCGTTCGCGCACGACCCGGCGGCGGAGTCCCGCATCGTGTCGCTCGAGCCCGGGCGGCCCACGATGGTGCACACCGACCCGGTGCTGCTGGGCCGCGTGGTGTCGAACCTGGTGCGCAACGCGCTCGAGGCCACGCCGGTGGGCGGCAGCGTGACGCTGTACTGCGGCCGCGAGTACGGCGGCGTGACGATCTCGGTGCACAACGAGGGCGTGATCCCGCTGGCGCACCAGCACCAGATCTTCCAGCGCTCGTTCACCACGCGCGAAGGCCACGGCCGCGGCCTCGGCACGTACAGCGCGAAGATGCTGACCGAGCGCTACCTGGGCGGTGCGCTGGGATTCGTGAGCGGCGAGCACACGGGCACCGTGTTCGTGCTGACGCTGCCGTAACGGCGCGGGGACCTGTCGAAAGCGCGAAGGCCCGCCCTGGAAGGCGGGCCTTCGGTGCTTCCGCGGCGCGCGTCGTCCGCCTACGGGGTCGGCTCCGCGTCGCGCGCATCGCCGGCCGGATCGCCGTCTCCCGGCAGGCCGAACTTCGCCTTCCACTCGTACGCCGTCGCCTTGGAGATGCCGGCCCGGAGCGCCACGTCCGCCATGCGGTTGCCGCAGGTCACGCACAGCCAGTGGAAATACTGCCGCGTCAACTCGCGGTAGTCGTGCGGGCCGAAGACGGCGTCCTCGGGGTTCGAGCCCGCCGGCGCGTCGCGGGCCGGGGCCTCGCGCCGCAGCATCGCTTCGAGCACGTCGCGCACCGTGACCTGGTGCACGCCTTCGGCAGCCGCGGCCGCGATCACCGCGCCGAGTTCGCGCACGTTGCCGGGCCAGCTCATCGAGGCCAGGTGCTCGTGCGTTTCGCGCGCGATGCCGGTGACCGCGCCCGACTCCCTCTGCGGTGTACGGCGCAGGAACGCGTCGGCGAGCGCCGGGATGTCCTCGACGCGGTCGCGCAGCGGCGGCACCACGACCACGTGGACCGCGATGCGGTGGTAGAGGTCCGGCCGGAACAGCCCGGCGTTCATCCGCTCGTGCAGGTCACCCGACGTCGCCGTGACCAGGCGGAACTCGGCCGGCTCGGGCCGGGTCGCGCCCAGCGGAACCACCGAGCGCGACTCGAGCGCGATCAGGAGCTTGGCCTGGATCTCCAGCGTGAGGTTGCCGATCTCGTCCAGGAACAGCGTGCCGCCGTGCGCCGCGCGCAGCCGCCCGATCCGCGACACGTGCGCGTCGGTGAACGCGCCCTTCTCGTGCCCGAACAGCTCGGCCTCGACGAAGTTCGACGTCGTCCGGCTCAGGTCCAGGTGCTGGAACGGTCGGCCCGCAGGGCCACTCAACGCGTGCGCCGCGTGGGCGAGCACGCCCTTGCCCGCGCCGGACTCGCCCAGCAGCAGGATCGGCGCCTGGCCCGGCAGCGCGCGCCAGAGCGTCTTCAGCGCGTGCAGGAACTTCGGCGACTCGCCCACGACTCCGTGCTTGCGGAACTCTCCCGCGTGCGAAGCCTCCTCGAGCGATCCGCTGGCGATCGCGTGCTGAAGGCGCGCCGCGAGAAGGTCGGGCTCCTCGCCGACGTCGTCCCATGCCACGAAGTCGGCTCCGAGCCTCGCGGCCTGCAGCGCCACCGACGTCTCGCGCTGGCCGGTCACCATGATCACCGGCAGGTCGGCGTGGTCCTCGCGCAGGCGTCGCAGCACGTGCAGGCCCTCGTTGCGCGCGTCGCCCGCAGGGCCGATGCGCTCGCTGGCCGGCGTCTGCGAGAAGTCGCGGTCCAGCAGCACGGCGGCCACGTCGCGCGCGCCCAGCACCAGCGCCGCCTCGTGCCAGGAGCGCGCGTGCTCGAAGTCGTGCGTTTCGCCGAGCAGGCGCCGGCAGAACGCCGTGATGTCGTCGCGGTCGTCGATCACGAGCACGAGCGGGCGGGCGGGAACGGTCATCGCGAGCCTCCGCGCAGGGGCAGGTCGATGCGTTCGACCGTGCCCTCATGGATGTAGAGCAGCGGCGCCATGGGGCGCGTGGGGCCGAGGCGTGCGGCCGGCGTGCGGTCGCCCACCGCGCATGCGATCGGCCGCATGAGGCGGTCGAGCGCGTAGATGCGGCCGTCCTGCACGTACATCTCCATGCGCGCCGGGCGCCCCGGCGATGCCGCGCCGAAGCGGATGCGCGTGACCTCGGAGCCCATGTGGGGCCGCAGCGGGGGCACCAGCAGGTAGGCCTTCTCCCGTGCTTGCGGCAGGTTCGGCCAGCGCCGGTACGGGTAGGCCTGCCCGTCGACGCCGGGCGAAGCCAGCAGGACCAGGCAACCCACGTAGGTGCTTTCGTCGGGTGCAGCCGGCAGGAAGGCGGTGTCGCCGGGCGCGCTGTTGTTGACGCCGTACAGCATCAGTTCGCGCCGGTCGTCGCCGTCCAGGTCGAGCGTCGTGCACGGCGAGAGGTGGCCCGGGTGGTAGTAGGCGCCCAGGGAGTCGCCCCCGGGCGTGAAGAACTGGATCGACGTGGGGCTCCAGTCGCTCATGCGGACGTTCGCCGCGATGGCCCCCGCCGGGTCGGCGGCCCAGGCCGTGGGCACCTGGAACACGCAACGGAGCTGCCGCGACAGCAGCGTGTCCATGCCCGGCGGCTCGATCCAGCTGAGCGCGTGCGACCACGCGACGCGGCCGCCTTCGGTGAGTCGCCACAGGTGCCCCGTGCCCGAATCGGAGTGCGTGGCCACGACGACGTCGGGACGCGTGCCTTCCGCGGAACTCAGCTGCAGCGGTTCGTCGATGTCGCCGGGGTGTTCGCCCCGTTGCAGCGCCTCGCCCCACCAGTTGGGATCCACCTGCTCGCCCATGTCGCGCCGCCACACGAGGTGCCCGCGCTCGTCGCGCAACGCGACCCGGTGGTGAGCCTCGATCGAGTAGCCCTCGCGCCCGCCGCCGAGCAACGCGGGCAGGGCAGTGACCATCACCACCGCGACCGCGGTCGACGGCCAGGCCACCGGCCGGAGCTGCCAGACGCGCGGGAGTCGAAGCACCACGTCTCGCGGCGGCAGTTCCAGCCGCACGCACGTCCCCGCGCGGGGGGCGCTGCGCACGTCGAGGCGCGCACGCTCGGCCAACCACGAACGCTTGCCCTCGGTGAGCCCCTGCCCACGGTGCTCGCCGTGCGTGGAGTGCCCCGCGCGCCACATCGCGTCGGCCTGCGCGGCGTCCATGCCCACGCCTTCGTCGGCGATCTCGATGAGTGCTTCGGGTGATTCGCCCGGCGCGCGCACGCGCACCGCGACCGGCGGCGGATCCGGCCTCGGCTGCGCGTCACCGTTCCAGCGATCGAGCGTCGCCTGCGTGGCATTGCGGATCAGGTTCCGCAGCAGGTCGGTCCACGGCGCCGCGTCGGCGAGCGGCACCCACAGGCCGAGCGCGCGCGGCTCGCCCTCGAACGCGATCGACACCGCACCTTCCGCGCGGCCCTCGTACTCGTGCGCCACTTCGCCCGCCGCGGCGATCAGCAGGTCTCCGAGCCGCATGCCGAAGCGCGCGCACAGCGCCTCCACCAGCGCCTGCGACTCGCGACGGTACGCATCGACTGTGGCGGACAGCCTTGCGGCGGCATCCGCCGGGCCGGGCGGGCGAAGGCGCCACTCGCGCGCGGTGGTGCGAAGCACACTGGCGCGCGCGAGCAGCTCCGCCGCGGTGATCGACGTGCGCAGTCGCGCGCAGGCCAGCCGCGCCTGACGCAGCAGCACGCGCTCCAGGTCGGCGGCGAGCGCCACGACCGTGGCCGGGTCGTCGGGGGCCATCCGCCCACGCGTCCACTCACGCGCGAGGCCCGAGAGTCGTGCGAGCTTGGCGGACGTCTCGTGCGACAGCTCGCTCCGGAGCTGGTCGAGCGTGAGCGAACCCGGCCCCGGGCGCAGCGCAGCCCGAAGCAGGCGGAACCACGCGACGACGGCCTTCGTGCGGGGGACACGCATGTGGGGAAACGTTCCGGTGGCGTCGCGCGACGAGCAGGCCGTGTGGAGCCGCCTCCAGGGAGAGCCGCGCACCTCGCGACGAGACGCGTTCGCGGGGCGAAGCGCGCCGGACGGATGGCTCGAACGATGTTCGAACGAAGCGTAGTCAGCCGCTCGCGGCAGGGTCAACGATCGACATGCGCGAGTCGCGGAGTCGTCACCCGCGCGGTGAACGTCGGCGCGCGTGCCGCTTCCGAGGAGTGGACGCGCCGGTCTGGAATTCGGAAGGCCGCGCGCGCCGCCGCGGGCCGGTGCGCGGCCAGCGCGACCACGCGTGAGCACGCGGGGCGTCGATTGGCGTGCGTTTGCGCACCTTGCTCCGCACGCGGGCAGAACCGGGCACGCATGGCATGGATGCTGCCCTGCGTGGAACGCACCGGCTGTCGGGGAGGAGTGGCTTTCGGGGGAAAGGCGCTTCTCTGGAGTCGCACGGCAGCCGGTAAAGGTGCGATGTCGTGCATCAAGCCCGCACGAACAGAAGAGCCGCTTCCCGAGCGCGGTCGTGAGGTGCGTGCACCGCGGGGTCGGCGCAGTCCGATCAAGCGGGATGCCCCGGAGGGAGCTCGGGAACGGATGATGACGTCACGCGGTGAAGGGACACCCGAATTCGTCAACCAGGGACCGCAGAGGATCGACCAGGGGCTGCGAATCGTCGGCACGCC
>JBGAOB010000228.1:5239-7724 GCA_044222045.1 Candidatus Eiseniibacteriota bacterium | reverse complement strand
TGCATCCGTCGCGCCGCGCGGCGGCGACCCGCCCCGCGTCAGCGCGCTTCGTTCCCGCTTTCGAACAATCCGCGCGCGTAGGCTTCGGGGTCGAACGGCTGCCAGTCGTCGAGCCCCTCGCCCAGTCCCACCAGGCTCACCGGCAGCTTCATCTGGTCGGCGATCGCGAGCAGCGCGCCGCCCTTGGCGGTGCCGTCCAGCTTGGTGATCGCGAGGCTCGTGACGGGCGTGGCCTTCGCGAACTCGCGCGCCTGCGCGAGCCCGTTCAGTCCCTGCGTGCCGTCGAGCACCAGCAGCACGTGGTGCGGCGCACCGGGCACCACGCGGCCGCAGACGCGCGCCACCTTCTCGAGCTCCGCCATCAGGTTGTGCTTCGTGTGCAGCCGGCCGGCGGTGTCCACCAGCACGGCGTGCAACCCGCGCGAGTTCGCGGCGGTCAGGCCGTCGTGCACGACCGACGCGGGATCGGTGCCGTCCTTCGCGCGGATCAGCTGCACGCCCGCGCGCTGCGCCCACACGTCCAGCTGGTCGGCGGCGGCGGCGCGGAACGTGTCGGCCGCCACGAGCAGCGTCGGGTGCCCATCGCGCCCGAACGACGCCGCGAGCTTGCCGGCGAACGTGGTCTTGCCCACGCCGTTCACGCCCACGAGCAGCGCCACCCACGGCCGCTCGGCGCCCGGCGCGAACGTGGCGCGCCCGCCGGCCGACAGCAGCGCCACGGCCTCCTGCTCGAGCGCCGTGCGCAGGTCCAGCTCGCGGTCGGCGCCCATGCGCTTGCGCGCGCGCTCGATGAGCGCGTCGGTGGTGGCCGGCCCGACGTCGGCCAGCAGGAGTGCCTCTTCCAGCATCTCGAGCGTGGCCGCGTCCACCGGACCCTTCAGGCCCAGCACGCCGCCGATCTGGCCCACGATGGCGTCGCGCGTCCTGGCGAGGCCGTCGCGGAATTTGCTCCACAGGCTCATGCGATCTCACGACGACGCGCGGCGGCCCGGTTCGGCCCCCGCGCGTCCGATGCGGGTGCGGCTCAGACCGTGGCGTTCACGAGCTGCGCCGGCTCGCGCCGCGACGGCCCCGACACGTCCACGCCGTCGAGGTTGACCGAAACGATCTTCGACACGCCCAGTTCCTGCATGGTGACGCCGTAGATGCAACCGGCGGCCTCCATGGTCTTCTTGTTGTGCGTGATCACCAGGAACTGCGTGCGGTCGGCGAAGCGCCGGATCAGCCGCAGGAAGCGGTCCACGTTCGCGTCGTCGAGCGGCGCGTCGACTTCGTCCAGCAGGCAGAACGGCGACGGCTTCACCAGGTAGATCGCGAACAGCAGCGAGATCGCCGTCAGCGCACGCTCGCCGCTCGACATCAGCGAGATGCTCTGGAGGTGCTTGCCGCGCGGCTTGGCCACGATCTCGATCTCGGCTTCCATCGGATCCTCGCCCAGCAGCCGCAGCTCGCAGTCGCCGCCCTCGAACACCGTCTGGAAGATGTCGCGGAAGTTCGTCTGCACCTTGGCGAACGTCTCGGTGAACAGCTCGCTCGCGGTGACGTTGATCTTCTCGATCGCCTCGAGCAGCTGCGCCTTCGCCTTGAGCAGGTCCTCGCGCTGCTGCGTGAGGAACGTGAAGCGCTCCTTCTTGCGGCCGTACTCCTCGAGCGCCAGCAGGTTCACCGGGCCCAGGCCGCGCAGCTTCACGCGCGAGTCCTCGAGCCGCTTCGGCGCCTCCTCGGCGGTGATGCCCTCGGGCAGCGCGGTGGGCTGCCACGTCTCGGGATCCAGCTCGTACTCGGTGCGCAGCCGCTCGAACGTGCGGTCGAGGTCGGCGCGCGCCTGCAGGCGGTCGAGCTCCAGCTGGTGCAGCCGCTCGGACAGCTCGGTCACCTCGAAGCGCTTCTGGCGCGCCGCGTCGTCACCGGCCTGCACCTGCTCCTTCAGTTCGATGTACCGCTTCTGCAGCTCCACCACGCGCTCGCGCTGCGTGCTCTCGGACTCGAGCAGGCCCGTGAGGCCCGCCGAGAGGCCCGACACCTCGGCGTCGATCTCGGCGATCTTGCCGCGGTGCAGCGCCGACTCCTCCTCGCGCGAACGGATGCCCGTCTCGAGTTCGCGCACCGTCTGCTCGGCGCGCGCCCACGCGGCCTCCCACTCGCCCGCCTCGCGCGACAGCCGCAGCAGCAGCTCGCGCGTGCCCTGCGCCTGCACCGCCGCCTCGTCGCGCGTCATCTCCAGCGACCGCACGGCGATGTCGGCTTCGGCCAGCTGCGCGCGCGCGGCGTCGAGCTGGCTCTGGAACTCCGCCAGGTCCGCCTCGGCGTCCGCCAGCGAGCGCGCGAGGGTCTCGAGCTCCAGGTCGAACGTCTCGATCTCCTTGCCGCGCTCGCCCGCCTCCTTCGTGGCGTACCCGCGCTCGCGCTCGATCGCGTCGAGGTCGCGGGCCAGCGCCTCGAGCGTGGCGCGCGCCGCGTCGACGCCGGCCAGCGCCGCCCCGCG
>JBGAOB010000228.1:0-5204 GCA_044222045.1 Candidatus Eiseniibacteriota bacterium | reverse complement strand
GCCGCCCCGCGGCGCTCGATCGCCGCGGCGCGCGCCGCCTCGTGCCCGCTGCGCTCGTGCTCGAGCCCCTCGATCGCCAGGCCCAGCTCGGCGATCTGGCCGGACAGCTCGCGGATCTCGGTCTCGCGGTGGAGCAGGCCGCCCAGGTTCTTGGCGGAGCCGGCGCGCACGCGCCCGCGTTCCCACACCTCGCCGTCGCGGCTCACGAACCGCAGCCCCGCGGCCGAGTGGTGCGCCAGCGTGGCCGCCGCGTCGCGGTCCTCCACCACGATCACCGAGCCCAGCAGCTTCTCGGCGAGCGGGCGGAAGCGCGCATCGCAGTGCACCAGGTCCGACGCACGGCCGATGACGCCCGGCTCCTGCGGCACCTCGGGCAGCGTGCCGATCGCGACCGCCGACAGGTCCACGACCGTGGCGCGGCCGCTCTCGAGCCCGCGCAGCCGCAGCAGCGCCGTGGCCACCGCGCCGCGATCCTCGGCCAGCACGAACGACGCGGCCTCGCCGAGCGAGGACTCCAGCGCGTCGACGTAGGCGCCCGGCACTTCGAGCACGTCGGCCACCACGCCGAGCACGCCCGGCAGGCGATCGTCGTCGGAGAACAGCGCCTTCACGCCCTCGGACACGCCCTCGAAGCTGCGCTTGAGTTCGAGCAGCGTCTTCAGCCGCGAGTCGGCCGCGGCGCCCTGCTGGCGCAGGCGCGACAGCGAGCCGTCGGTGGACTGGATCATCGCTTCCACGTCGAGGATGCCCGTCTCGGCCGTGGCCAGTTCGGCGCGGGCGGCGTCGACCGCCGCTTCGAGCCCGCCGCGACGCTCCTCGCCCTCGCGCGCCGTGGTCTCCAGCTCGGTCACGCGCTGCAGCAGTTCCACGCGGCGACCGTCGGCCGCCGCCCGGCGCTCGCCGAGCGACGTCTGCCGCTCGCGGATGCGCTCGCACTGACCACGCTTCTCCGCCTCGGTCGAGAACAGGTCCAGCGACAGCTGCTTGTGCGTGGCCGCCTGCGCGCGGCCCGCGCGCAGCGACAGCTCCAGCTCGTTCAGGCGCGCTTCGGCCGTCTCGGCGTCGATCTGCGCCGTCTCGCGCTGCTCGCGCGTCTCGGCCAGCTTCTGCTGCGCCTCCTGCTCGCGCGCCGCCGTCTCGGCCAGGCGCTCGCGCATGCGCGCCGCTTCCTCCGACGCCTCGTCGGCGCGACGCAGCAGGCCCGCGCTGCGCTCGCGCAGCAGCACCACCTGCGTCTCGGCCTTCTGACGCGCCTCTTCACGGTCCTTGAGGCCGCCCTGCGCGGTGGTCAACTCGCGCTCCAGTTCGAGCAGCGCCAGCTTCTGGTCGTTCAGCTGCGCCTCGATCGAATCGAGCTCGGTCGTGAGGCCTTCGCGGCGCACCGCCTCTTCCTGCCACTCGTCCTTCGCGATGCTCTCGCGCGAGCGCAGCGCGGCGATCGTCTCGGCGGTGAGCGCCAGGTCCAGGTCGCGCACGTCGTCGCGCAGGCGCTGGTAGCGGCGGGCCTTGCCCACCTGCCGCGCCAGCGAACGAAGCTCGCGCTCGATCTCGAACACGATGTCGTTGAGCCGCGTCAGGTCGCCTTCGGTGGCGTCGAGCTTGTTGAGCGCTTCCTTCTTGCGCTGCTTGTACTTGGTGATGCCCGACGCCTCCTCGAACAGGAACCGGCGGTGGCCGGTCGAGTCCGACAGGATGTTGTCCACCATCGAGCGCTCGATCACCGAGTAGGCGTGCGAACCCATGCCCGTGTCGAAGAACAGGTCCTTGATGTCCTTGAGCCGGCACGGCGTCTTGTTGATGAAGTACTCGCTCATGCCCGAGCGGAACACGCGCCGCGAGATCGTCACGTCGGAGAACTCGGTGGGCAGCAGCCCCTTGTCGTTCTTGAACGTGAGGTGGACCTCGGCCATGCCGAGCGGCTTGCGCGAAGGGCAGCCGTTGAAGATGACGTCTTCCATCGAGTCGCCCCGGAGCTGCTTGGCGCTCTGCTCGCCCAGCACCCAGCGGATGGCGTCGGAGACGTTGGTCTTGCCGCAGCCGTTCGGACCGATCACTCCCGTGATGCCGTCGCCGAAGGCGAGGTCGGTGCGGTCCACGAACGACTTGAAGCCCTGGATCTCGAGCCTGGTGAGAAACATCCGTGCCTCTCTCTGAACGGTACGCGCAGGCGGACCGCGCCCCGGGTGGGGAATGGCGGCCGTGGTCGCGGCTCTGGCGGAGTCGACGCCTGAGCGGTTCGGGTGTCCGAGACCTCGTTGTCGGGTCGGGTGGAACCTGGTCTCTGTCTCGTCCGGCAACCCGGAGGCGTCCAACGGGCGGGGCTGCCGCCGGGAGGCGGAACTCCCTGCGTGAAGGCGGCTTGGCTCGCGGCCGGTGTCGATCGTCGGCGGGTGCCGTGTGGCCGGGGAGATTACGGGCGCGGGGTGCCGGGGGTCAACGGAAGGATGGGGCCGGGAGGGCGCCTTTCGCCTCGGCAGGCGGTGCCGGAAATGGGCCGCGGGCCCCGGCGGGATCGGCCCCGGTTCGGGCGCACGTTGCTCCGACGCTCCGCTCCCGACCCGTGGATGGCCTGGTGCGCGACGTGCGAACCGATCGGCGCGCACGCGCGAGGCGCGCGCCGCACGCGGCCGTGCGCCCCCGGAACGCCAGCGAACGAGAGGTTCTTCGCGCAATGGTGCCGCGGCCTGCTACGGTGCCAGCCGACGCCGGATCGCCGCAGGGGCATCGAGCCTCACGGACGGCCGCGCGCCACGCAGGAGCCCCGTGCTCCGGGAAGCGAGATCCACCTGGCTCAGCAAAGACCGTCATTCCTCAAACGGCAGAAGGAACAGGCGCGCCTCGCCCGCGCCACCCAGAAACGCGTCGCGCGGCAGGAGCGCCGGCTGGCGCGAGCGGCCGACGGCGGCACGACCTCCGAGCCGGCCCCCGAGGCAGGCGAAGAGTTGATGAGTGCCGACGAAGCACGCGACGAGGCCATCCGCGAGGACGACGCCCAGGAGGCGAAGGAAGCGTAGACGCCCGGCCCGCCGAAGCCCGCGGTGCCGGAGCCGTCCTCGGCCATGCGGGCGCGCCGACCCCTCGCGCGTTCGCTCGCAACGGAGAGCCCGGGCAGGCGGACACGCCTCCCCGGGCCGGACTCCGCGGCGCGTTTCAGCGATACAGCGTCTTGAGCCGTCCCCACGTGGTCGGCGCCGTGGCCACTGGCAGCGCGGTGAGCTGGAGCGTGGCGCGGAACTCGGGCTGCCCGATGTCGCCCAGCGCGGCGCAGCCGCCCGTGGCCTCCACGTACGGCACGAACTCCTCGAACACGCGCACCGGCCCCACGTTCGGCGCGAAGTGGATCGAGCCGCGCGTTTCGGAGCGGTACGTCCCGAGCGGGTTGCCGTTCTGGTCGAGGCACTCGGTCGTGCCGTAGTCGACGACATAGTCCATGCGCACGCACGAGGCGAACGCACCGGCCGGAACGGTGACCGACTCGAGCGCGCCCACCGTGCCGTGCAGGAACACGTTGTTCGCGACGTCGGGGATCATCTGCAGCGTGAACGTGGCGCCGGGTGTGAAGTCGGCGCCGAGCCACTGCCAGGCACGCAGGTCGGCGACGTCGCAGCGCCAGCCGCACACCTCGGTTGCGGTCACCCGGAATGCCGCCTCCGGACTCAGCAGCACCGGGTCGAATCCCGGCGCGTGCACCAGCGCGCAGGGCCGCGTCGCCGCCTTCGCCAGCACGGCCGCGCGCAGATCCGGCCGCGCCCGCACGAGCGTGCGCAGGAACGGATCGGCGAGCGTGACGTCCTCCCCGGCGGCGGCCTCCGGAGCGGGGCCGGAAAGCAACTGGCCGGTGAAGAACTGCGCCTCGAATCCGCCCGGCGTCGTCACCGTCCCGTCGAACAGCGCCCGCACCGTGCGGTCCACCGGCGCGGACGGCGGCACGAGCGTCTCGGAGCGTTGCGCGTACGTCCACGCGAGGCCGTCCGCGTGCGGCCACAGCGTCGCGGGATCGAGCGCGCCCGCGTGCGCCGGGGCGACCAGCAGCACCGCCGCGGCGACGCTCATCACCAACGTTCGACTCTTCATCGGGGACCTCCTTCGGGATTCCCGGTCCCGTGCGAGCCGGCGTCCGCCGCGCGCCCGCGCCGTCGTGTACGGCGTCGGGCGGCAGTTCCGGCCCCTACCGCTTGAGCACTCCCCACACCGTCAGCATCGCGATCACCACGCCCATCAGGCTCTCGCCGGCGATGAAGCCGGAGCTCACGGGCACCACGTAGCGCTCGCCGAGTTTGGGGCTCGCCTTGCGCACGATC
Source organism: Candidatus Eiseniibacteriota bacterium (assembly GCA_044222045.1). Classification (GTDB taxonomy): domain Bacteria; phylum Eisenbacteria; class RBG-16-71-46; order RBG-16-71-46; family RBG-16-71-46; genus JBGAMH01. Next base: position 903 of record JBGAOB010000228.1, on the reverse strand, counting down.
AGCGCGAGGAACGCGCCCAGGAACATCGCCAGCGCGTTGCTGCCGGGAACGACCATGGCGATGCCGAGCCCCGAGGCCGACGGCACGTACTCGCGCAGCCGCTTCGGCGCGAAGCGTTCCATCAGCGCCAGCGCGACGCCGAGCGCGAGACCGACCAGGATCGCCGTCTTCGCGGTGCCGTCGAGCGATCCGACGCCGCCGGCGAAGGCCTTCGACACGCCGGCCCACACCAGGCACGACGGCGCCGGCCACGTGTCGGTGCCGAGCATCGTCGGGTCCGGGATCAGGATGTTGAACGCCGGCACCACCACCGCCGCGCCGGCGAGCACGCCGAACAGCTGCGCGTAGAACTGCACGCGCGGGCTCGCGCCCAGCATCCAGCCGGTCTTGAGCGTGGTCAGCAGGTCGGCGGCGTGCAGGCCGATGCCGCCGGTGACGTTGGCGCTCATGATGTTGCCGCTCAGGTTGCCCGGCGTCATCACGCCGTAGAGCAGCTGCGTCACCGGGCCGAGCGCCTTGGTCGGCGTCACGTCGGTCTCGCCGGTCACGCGCGCGGCCACGAAGCCCATCACCACCGCGAGCGGCACCGCGATCAGGCCGGCCCACCACGGGATGTGGAACAGCACCGTCATCAGCACGACCACGATCGGGCCCAGCACCACGAAGCCCGCCGGGAACCACCAGCCCGGGCACTCGACCGCGTCCATCGGGTCGTCGGGCTGGCCCTGTTCGCGCCGCGAGAAGATGCGGCCTATGCCCGAGAACGAGTGCACGACGCTCTTCCAGTCGAGCGCGAACGACGTCAGGCCCGCCGACACCAGGATCGCGGCGCCCGGCCACACGGTCCATCCCACGATCGCCTTGTAGCTCACCGCGGCGATCAGGCCCTGCGAGAACAGCCAC
>JBGAOB010000227.1:0-7748 GCA_044222045.1 Candidatus Eiseniibacteriota bacterium | reverse complement strand
CAGCCACAGCACGATCGCGGCGATCCACATGGCGCGCGGGCCGGCGAGCAGGGACAGCAGCAGGTCGGGCGCCTGGCGCATCAGCTTGCCGCCGAGCAGCCAGAAGGCGGCGGCGCCGCCCGGCAGCGCCGGTGGCTCGGCCACGTGCAGCAGGCCCAGCGCCGTGCGGCCGCCGACGCCGTCCCACAGCGTGAGCGTGGACGGGTCCCACAGGAAGGTGCCGAACTCGCGCGCCTTGAATCCCCACCACGGCGCCATCACCAGCACCGCACCGCCGATCGCGAACAGCAGCGTGGTGAGCGCGCGGGCGACGGGCGGCCGGTGGTCGTGCGTGCGCGAGGGATCGGCGGCCGACCAGGCGGCGAGTCCCGCGAACACCGGCACGAGCGCGAACAACTCGCCGCGGAACAGCGACGTGAAGCCCAGCGACAGCCCGAACACGAACGGCACCTCGGCGGCCATGCCGAGCGCGAGCGCGAGCAGCGCGAACATCAGCCCGATCGCGGCGGGCAGGTCCACGAACGACGTCGCGGCCAGGTGCTGCGCTTCGGGGTCGAGCGCGAATCCCAGCGCGAGCGCGGCGCCGGCGCCGATGCGCTCCCACGTGGGAGCCGCGGGCCGCCAGCGCGCGTAGAGGTGGCGCGCCACCAGCGCGAGCGAGCCGGCCATGAACAGGAACGCGCCGAACGGCAGCACCAGCAGCAGCGCCCCGCGACGCTCCGAGCCGGCGAAGCGGCCGTCGGTGGGCACGATCTTCTGCACCGCGGCCTGCGCCAGCACGGGTCCCGGCGGCACGGACGCGAGCGGCCACGGCGGCTGCGCGTGCCGCGTGAGCTCCACCGGGTAGGCGACCTTCGTTTCGAGCCGGCCGCTCTGGGCCAGCCGGCGTGCGGCCACGGCCACGGGAGCGGCCTGTTCGTCGAGCACCGGGGAGCGCCCCGCCAGGTCGAAGGCGTCCGCGTGCAGCAGCCAGATCGCGGCGGTCGCCACCAGCAGCGCGGGAAGGAGCAGCAGGTCGGCGAACCCGGGACGCGGTCGATTCATGCGGCGCAGGGTACGCACGTCGGTGCGGGGCGTCCACGCGGCGCGCGGCGGGGTGCGCCCGCCGGCCGGTTCACTGCCTGGCGTCGCAGGCGGCGCCGTACACGCGCGTGGCGAAGCGGCTCTGCACCCAGCCCGTCAGCCGCGGCTTCGTGAAGCCCGCGTCGCCCGCCATGCGCTGGAACTGCTTCCACGCGCACGGGTGCGGCACCATCGGGTCGCCGGCGCCGCCGTCGTATTCCACCACCACGAGACGGCCGCCCGGCCGCAGCCACGTGCGCACGCGCGCGAGCAGTGCCGCCTGCTTCGGGATGTCGCCGAGCGTGAACGCGAGCAGTGCGCCGTCCAGCGCGGGGAGCCCGCCGAACGTGGCGAGGTCGGCGAAGTGCGTCTCGAGCTGGATGCGCGGCCAGCGGGCCCGCAGTGCGAGCGTGACCGCGTTCAGGGCGCGCGCGTCGCGGTCCACCGCGTGGATGCGAGCGTCCTCGTGGCCCACCAGTTGGGCGAGTGCGAGCGTGAACGCTCCTTCGCCGCAGCCCAGGTCGGCCCACACCCCTCCGAAGGAGACGCCCAGCTCGAGGATCTTGAGCCGGTCGCCGAAATGCATGGCGCCGGCGTTATCGGCCGGCGCCGGGTGGAAAATGACGGGAAGTTCTCGACGTCCGCGTCAGTCGTCGTTGCGGCCGATCCACACGTTCACGCCGCCTTCCTCGCCTTCCACCTTCACGAGCACGACCCGCCCGCGGCGTTCCAGCAGGGCCTCGATGTCGTCGCTGCCGAGGCGGCCGTCGTTCCGGATCACCGTCTCCACGATGTAGTCGGGCACGAGCACGCGGCCATGGTCGCGATCGCGCGGGTGCTGTTGCTCGATCACCAGGAAACCGCGTTCGCGAGTGAGCCGAGTGACCTCGCCCCGCTTGGTCACCGTGACGGCCTCGCCCTCGGGCAGCCGGCGGAGGGTCCTCCAGGCCCAGCGCAGCCGTTCGAGCGAGAGGTCGGAGTCGTGGTCGTCGGTGAAGTCGAACGGGCTGCCGCCGTGGTCCCGGGACCAGGGCAGCGCCACGTTCAGCGACTTGTCCTCGCCGGCGACGTCGACGTGGATCAGGTACTCGCTGCGGGCTTGCGCGGGCTTCGGCGCGGTCACGGACACGAGCGCGGCGGCGAACAGGGCGAGCAGGGCGCTCGCACACGGCATGCGGGTCATGGCGGGTCTCCTCGGGCAAGGGCGTCGATCGCGGCCGGGAGTACGCCGGGCCCCCGGGTCGGGTTGCGACGGAGGGCGTGGAGGGCGGCGGCGGCCGGGGAAGTGCCCCGCCCGCCGGGCACGCGGCGGGGCGCCGGGGTGCCCGTCGGCGGGCGTGCCTCCTGCCGCGCTGGCCGAGCCGGCCATTGTGCGCGGGGCGCCGTTCGTCGCACAGTGCCGCGTCCCGATGTGACCCGTCGCGCCTCTTCCCGCCGGAGGATCCATGCTTCGACGCGCCGCCCGCGCCTCGCTCGTGTTGCTCGCCGTGCTCGCGCTCGCCGGCCGCTCGCGGGCCGCCGAGGAGACGCCCGACGTTCGGCTGGGCCGCGACGTCGAGCCCACGTTCCAGGCCGTCCGGCTGCACCTGGACGCGGACAAGCGCAGCTACACGGGCTCCACGCGGACCGAGCTGCGCGTGGTGAAGGCCACGAACGTGGTGCGCCTGCACGCGGAGGGCATGAAGCTCGCGCGCGTGACGCTGCGGCAGGGCGCGGACTCGATCCACGTCGCCACCGAACGCGGCGATCGCGGCCTGCTCACGCTGACCGCGGACCGCGACCTGCAGCCCGGCGCCGCGTCGCTCGAGATCGAGTTCGCCAACAGCTACGGCACTCGGGCGGTGGGGCTCTACCGCGTGTACACCGGCGGGCACGGCTACCTGTTCACGCAGTTCGAGTCCGACGACGCGCGCGAGGCCTTCCCGTGCTGGGACGAGCCGGGCTTCAAGTTCCCGTACCAGTTCACGCTCGAGGTGCCGACCGCGCACGAGGCGGTCACGAACACGCCCGTGGCGTCGCAGGCCGAGAAGGACGGCTGGAAGTCGATCGTGTTCGAGAAGACGCCGCCGCTGCCGAGCTACCTGCTCGCGGTGGCCACGGGGCCGCTGGAGTTCACGCCCGTGCCCGGGATGCGGTTTCCGACGCGCATCGTGAGCGTGCAGGGTCAGCAGGGGCTCACGGGGTACACCGCCGCGACCACGCCGCGGCTCGTCGCCGCGCTCGAGCGCTGGTTCGGCACGCCGTATCCGTTCGCGAAGCTCGACCTGGTGGCGGTGCCCGAGTTCGCGTACGGCGCGATGGAGAACCCGGGGCTCATCACGTATCGCGACGCGCTGCTGCTGCTCGATCCGGCGAGCGCCACGGTCAGCCAGAAGCGCAGTTGCGTGAGCGTCAACGCGCACGAGCTGTCGCACATGTGGTTCGGCGACCTGGTGACCATGGCGTGGTGGGACGACCTGTGGCTGAACGAGTCGTTCGCGGACTGGATGGCGGCCAAGATCACCGACGAGACGTTCCCCGAGTTCGAGCACGGCCTCGACGAGCTGCACGACGTGCAGCGCACGATGCAGTCCGACGTGCTGCCCTCGACGACGGCGATTCGCGCGAAGACGTCGGCTTCGTCGGCGGGACTCTCGAACGTGGGGCTCGTCTACAAGAAGGGCAACGCGGTGCTGTCCACGTTCGAGCAGTACCTGGGCCCCGACGTGTTCCAGAAGGGCGTGCGCGCGTACCTGAAGGCGCACGCGTGGGGCAACGCGACGGCGGCCGACCTGTGGAAGGCGCTCGACCAGGCGAGCGGCCAGCGCGTGTCGGAAGCCATGTCCACGTACACCGATCAGCCCGGCGTTCCGCTGGTGCGCGTGACGCCCACCGCCGATGGCGTGCGGCTGACGCAGAGCCGGTGCACGCCGTGGGGCGTGGAACAGCCCGCGCTGCGCTGGCGGCTGCCGGTGGTGCTGCGGTGGTCGGACGGCCGGCGTGTCGCCACGCACCGCGTGATGCTGACCGACGAGTCTCAGGTGGTGAAGCTGGCGGCCAGGCCCGAGTGGGTCATGCCGAACGGCGGCGGGCGCGGCTACTACTCGTGGAGCGCGCCCGGCACGATGATCGAGGCGCTCGCCGCGCACGCGCAGGCCGACCTGTCGCCCGCCGAGCGCGTGTCGTTCCTCGGCAACCTGCAGCTGCTGCTCGACGCGGGCGAGGTGCACGGCGATTCGTACCTGCGCTCGCTCGCGCACTTCGGCGCCGATCCCGAGCCGCTCGTGGTCGCGAGCGTGGTCGGCGCGATCCGCGGTGTGCACGGCGCGTTCGTGCCGGACTCCGAGGCGGCGCTGCTCGCACCGTACGTGCGCCAGGTGCTCGCGCCGGCGCTCGAGCGCTTCGGCACCGAGGCTCGACCGGGCGAGGCCGAGGCGATCGGCACCATGCGCGGCGGCCTGCTGACGGTACTCGCGGGTGAGGGGCGCGACGAGCGCGTGCAGGCGTTCGCGCGGGAGGCGGCGGGGCGCTACCTCGCGGACTCGAGCCGGGTCGATCCCGGCATCGTCGACGCGGTCCTGCAGATGGCGGCGCGGGACGGCGACGCCGCGATGTTCGACGCGCTCCAGCAGCGCTACGAGTCGGCCCGGGTGCCGCTGCTGCGCCAGCGTTGGCTCACCACGCTCATGGCGTTCGGAGATTCCACGCTCGAGTCGAGGGCGGTGGCGTACGCGTTCAGCGACGCCGTGCCCGGCACCGACGGCCTCATGGCGCTGCGCGGGTTCGCGATCAAGGGCGAGGCCGCGGGCGAGCGGCTGTTCCGCTGGATGATGGCGAACTACGACCACGTGGCCGCCCGCGTGCCACCGCCCGCGCTGCGCTTCCTGCCGATGATGGCCAGCGGCTGTTCGGAGGAACGGCTGAAGGTGGTGCAGGCGTTCTACGCCGACCCCGCGCGGAGCACGATTCCCGGCGTGGCGCAGACGCTGGAGCGGGTCGCCGACAGCGTGCACGGCTGCATCTCGTTGCGCGACCGCGAAGGCGCGGCGGTGCGGAAGTTCCTCGAGTCGTTCGGGGCCAAGTAGGGCGCGGCGCCGAAACGACGAGGCCGCGAGCGCATCGCCCGCGGCCTCGTGCTTCGGCGGAACGCCTCAGATCACCGAGAAGTCCGGCGCCTTCGCGATCGCGCCGGCCTTCACCGCGCGCTCGTAGAGCAGCGCGATGCCCTTGCGGCCGCGCTCGCCCATGTCGAGCGTGAGGTCGTTCACGTACATGTGCACGAACGTCTTGCCCTTGGCGACGTCGAGCCCTCGCCCGAACTGCAGCGCGTAGCGGATCGCCTCCTCCTCGTGCGCGAACGCGGCGTCGATGCTGCGGCGGAAACCCACGCTGCAGGCCTTCATCAGCTCCGGCCCGAGGTCGCGACGCACCACGTCGAGCCCCAGCGGCACCGGCAGGCCGTCGCGTTCCTTCCACAGCTCCCCGAAGTCGAGCACCTTCGTCAGCCCTTCCTCGCGGTACGTGAGCTGGCTCTCGTGGATGATCACGCCGGCGTCGACCTGGCCCGACAGGACGGCCTGCGGGATCTGGTCGAACATCACTTCCACCGTCTCGCACGCCGGGCACTCGGTGCGCAGCAGCAGCGCCGCCGTGGTGAGCGGGCCGGGAATCGCCACGCGCTTGCCGGCCAGGTCCTCGATGCGCATGGGCCGCTTCGCGACCACGACCGGACCGTAGCCCCAGCCGAAGCTGGCGCCGCACGCGAGCACCGCGTACCGGTCCGCGATGTGCGCGTAGGCGTGCGCGGACACGCGGTGATCTCGAGATCGCCCTTTTCGATCGCGCGCACGTTCAGTGACTGGATGTCCTGCAGCACGTGCTCCACGTGGCAGCCGTCGATCACGGCCTCGCCGGTGTGGAAGCCGTAGAACATGTACGCGTCGTCGGCGTCGGGGCTGTGGCCGAAGCGGATGGTGCGGAGGGCGGAGCCGGGCGTGGGGCTCATGCGAGATCTCGGTGGTTCGGGTCCAGGTACGTCTGCAGCCGCGCGAGCGCGCGCGGCCAGGCCTCGAGGTAGCGATTCACGAACGGCGCGTACTCGTCGCCGGAGGGGAACTCGTGCTCGGTCTCCAGCAGCGTGCCGCCGTCGGACTCGTTCAGCGTGAAGCGGATGGCGCCGGCGTCGCCGTGCGGATAGCCGGAGTGCCCGCCGCGGAACGCGCACGTGCGCGGCGGATCGAACGCGGTCCAGCGCGCTTCGTACGGCTGCGAGGAGCTGTTCGGGCGCGTCCAGCGCAGCATCAGCCGGCCGCCGGCGTGCGGCTGGCTCTCGGCCTCGTCGCAGAACCAGCGCGACAGGTGCGCCGCGTGCGTCAGCGCCGCGAACACGCGCGCGGGCGGCGCGGCGAAGCGCGTCTCGAAACGGAGCGTACTCACGCCACGTCCTCCGTGGTGCGGGCTGCGACGCCGCGACGCGATGCGGCGCGCGCGGCGGCGCGGCCGAACAGCATCTCGCGCAGTTCCGCGAGTCCCTCGCCGGTGCGCGCGGACACGATCAGGCAGTCGGCGAACTCGGCGCGCAGGCCGGTGACCTGGTCCTCGGTCAGCCGGTCGCACTTGTTGAACACCATCAGGCGCGGCGGCCGCGGCTCCACCAGGATCTCGTCGAGCACCTGGTCGACCGCCTCGAGGTGACGACGGAAGTCGTCGTCGGAGGCGTCGGTCACGTGCAGCAGGACGTCGGCTTCGATCGCCTCGACCAGCGTGCTGTGGAACGACGCCACCAGGTGGTGCGGCAGCTTGCGGATGAACCCGACGGTGTCGGTCATCAGCACCGTGACGCGGTCGGGGCTCACCATCTGGCGCGTGGTGGAGTCGAGCGTGGCGAACAGCCGGTTCTCCACGAACACGTCGCTGCGCGTGAGCGCGTTGAACAGCGTGCTCTTGCCCGCGTTCGTGTAGCCCACGAGCGACGCGCGGTACTCGCGGCGGCGGCGCGTGCGCTGCGTCTCGCGTTCCTTCTCGACGGCGGCGAGCGCTTCCTTCAGGCGCGCGATGCGCCCACGCACGAGCCGGCGGTCGGTCTCGAGCTGCGTCTCGCCGGGGCCGCGCGTGCCGATGCCGCCGGCCTGCCGTTCGAGGTGTTTCCACATGCCCATGAGCCGCGGCAGCGTGTACTCGAGCTGCGCCAGCTCCACCTGCAGGCGGCTCTCCCGCGTGCGCGCACGGCGCGCGAAGATGTCGAGGATCAGCTCCGATCGATCGATCACCTTGCGGTTCAGCGCCTTCTCCAGGTTGCGCACCTGCGCCGGCGACAGGTCGTCGTCGAAGATCACGAGCTCGGCGCCCGCCTGCTCGGCCAGCGTCTTGAGCTCGTCCACCTTGCCCTTGCCGAGGAACGTGGCCGGGTGCACGTCGCCCCGGCGCTGCACGAGCTGCTCCACCACCGTGGCGCCGGCGGTGTCGGCGAGCAGCGCCAGTTCCTCCATGGAGGGGCCGAGGTGCGCGCGGTCGCGGCCGGCGTGGCCCACGAGCACGGCGCGCTCGATGCGCGGCGGGCGGGGAACGTCGTACGAGGAGGACTTCATGCGCGGATCGGGACCTCGAGGTCGTACGGCGCGGGCGTGAGGTTCTCCACGGTGCCGTCGGCGCGCACCGCGACCAGGTCCTCGATGCGCACGCCGAGACCGCGGTCGGGGTAGTAGAGG
>JBGAOB010000226.1:0-7843 GCA_044222045.1 Candidatus Eiseniibacteriota bacterium | reverse complement strand
CGAGCGCCGCGGCCTTGCTGCCGCGCGCGAGCCGCGCACGCACGCCGTGGTACGCGAGCGCGCCCGAGGCCGCGTCCACGCCGTCGGTGAGCAGCGTCACCGGGTTCACGCCGCGTCCGCGCGCGTAGCGCCCGTACGCCGTGTGGCCCTGGCCCAGCGCGATCGCGATGGTGTCCTTGCGCACGCCGCCGTACACGTAGGCCGGCAGTTCGGCCGAGCCCGCGGCGGTCGTGACCTTGACCGGATCGCCCGACGACACGCCGAGCGTCTGCGCGGTCTCGGGATGCACTTCGACCCACGAGCCCCACGCGGCCTTGCTCACCATGTCGGGCAGTTCCTGCAGCCAGCTCTTGTTGGCGCCTCGGCCGTCGTGGAAGTTGTTGCTCGGGCGGACGATCAGGCTCAAGTCGCCGTCGCCGCGCACGGACGACACCGCGAACGCGGGCGTGCCCTGCCAGCTCACCGCCGCCGACGGCACGTCGTCCCACACGCCGCCCCGCTTGAGCGTGTCGCCCCAGAAGGTCTCCCAGTCGCGCCCGGCGCCGTAGCGCGCGAGCATCGGGCGCCACTGCATCGAGAGGTAGTCGGCCCACGTCGTGGCCAGCACCACCGGCAGCGCCGCCGCCGTGCCAAGCGCGATGAACACGTCGCCCGCGGGGCGCGCGTCGAACATCGGCACCGGCTTCATGGTGGGCTGCTGCAGCGAGTGCACGCCGCGCACGGTCTCGGCGTCGCCGATCGTCTCCAGCGCGTGCGTGGCGGGCAGCAGCACGTCGCACGCCTCGGCGGTCTCGTCGAGGTGCGTGGCGATCGCCACCTTGAACGGCACCTTCGCGAGACCCTCGGCGAAGCCCGACCACGCGGGCAGCGCGTACACCGGGTTCGTGCCGTGCACGATCACGACGTCGAAGGCGCCCTGCGACATCTGGCCCGCGAACTCGCGCACCTGGCCGAACGAGGCGACGGCGTCGAAGTTCAGCGTGCGGTCGAAGCGCAGCGTCTGGCCGACGTTGCCCGCGATCCAGTTCAGCAGGTTCGTGGCCGCGACCAGCGCGGTGCCGTGATCGCCCTGCGTGGCGATGCCACCGGCGATCGCCAGCGTCGGCGACGTCTTCGCGAACAGCCTCGCCAGGCGCTGCACCGTTTCGGCCGGCACGCCCGTCTGCTGTGCGACGGCCTCGGGCGTGTACGCGGCAACGAGGCCGGCGAGGCCCTGCCCCTGCCGCGCGAGTCCCTCGGCCAGGATCACGTGCGCCATGCCCAGCGCGAGCGCCGCCTCGGTGCCCGGCGTGGGCGCCACCCATTCGTCGGCGTTGCAGCCCGTGGACGAGAGCCGCGGCTCCACCGTCACGAACCAGCCCGCGCCGTCGTCCTTCCCTGCCCGCATGGCGGCGAAACCGCGCGCCTGCTCGACCGGGCGGCCGAACGTCTCCAGGAAGTCGGCGCCGAACGAAATCACGCCGCGCGCCTTCGACAGGTCGTACACCGGGATCTCGGCGCGCCCGAAGTTGGCGCGGTTCGCCTCGCGCACGCTCTCGTACGCGAACGGCTCGGTGACCAGGTGCCGGCCGCGGGCCGCGGTCACCCACTCACCCACCAGGCGGTGCAGCGAACCGGTCTCGTTGCCCGTGACCACCGCCACTTTCGGACCGGCGGCCTTGAGCTTCGCACCCACCGCGGCGATCGCCTCGTCCCAGGTCGCCTTCTTCCACGCGCCACCCGACTTGATCATGGGCGTCGCGATGCGATCCGGGTCGTACAGCCCCTGCAGGCTCGCCTGGCCGCGGGCGCACAGGCCGCCCTGGCCGACCGGGTGCTGCGGGTTGCCTTCCACCTTGATCGCGCGGCCTTCGCGCGTGCGGACCACCGTGCCGCAACCGACCGGGCACTCGCGGCAGGTGGAGGCGTAGAAGTACGGCACGCCGGGCAGGATGTCCTGCGGGGCGACGAGGAAGGGAATCAGCTTGTCCGCGGGGGGCTTGGCGCAGCCCGCGGCGGTGCCGGCGACGCCGACACCCACGAGCTTCAGAAAATCGCGGCGATTGAAGACGGTCGGATCCGACATGCGTCCTCTAGTGGTGGCAGACCAGGCAGTCCATGCTGGTGGGGAACTTCGGATCCTCCAGCCTCTGGCGGTGACAGGACACGCACCAGCCCATCTTGAGCGAGTTGTACTGGTAGACGACCGCCATCTCCTGCACCGGACCGTGGCACTCCTGGCAGGCGAGGCCCGCCTTCACGTGCCGCTTGTGGTTGAACTTCACGTGGTCGGGCAGGTAGTGGACCTTCACCCACGGGATCTGCTCACCGCGGTCCCAGAAGCCGGTGAGCTTCTGGATCTCGGGGCGGTCCGCCACGGCGATCTTGTGGCACCCCATGCAGGTGCTCATCGCCGGGATGTTCGCGAAGGCCGATTGCGTCGCCCCGTAGTGGCAATAGCGGCAGTCCATCTGCAGCTTCCCAGCATGGATCTGGTGGCTGAAGGCGATGGGCTGCTTCGGACCCTTCTTGTCGCCGAGTTGCACGTTGAACGACTGGGTCCAAGCGACGGTCGCGGCTGCGAGTATGACGAGGGGAATGAGGAAGGCCAGAGTCCTTTTCATGGCGCGCGCACACTAAGGACGGGCCCAAATGCTGTCAACCTGTTTGTGAATCGCGTCACGAGACGCGAATGGCCGATCTTCGCGGCTTTCGCCGCCTCGGCCACGTCACGGGCGCGTTCAGCCGTCCCGCGGTGCCCGCGGCGCGTCGCCAGGCCGCATGACGCGGCGCCCCGGACCGAAGTCGTCGGTCCGGGGCGCGCTTTCGACGCTCGCTTCGGGCCCGTGGGCAACGTCGACGGGGCCCGGTGTCGTCACTCGATGGTCGGCCTCGGGTTCGGAAGCGAACCCCAGCCCGCCTTGCTCTCCAGTCGGACGGTGTACTGCGAGAAGTGGTGCAGCGGCGCGGTCACGCGACCGGTTTCGAGATCGACGACCGACCCCGGCACGTCCTCCCAGGCCTGCGCCTGCGGATTCCACCACGACACCACGGCCCGCTCCCGCTGCGCGACCGGCAGTGACCGGGCGTCCATCGTCAGCGTCACGGGTTGCTCGAATCCGTTCAGGTCGATCGGCGTGATCTCCAGGTCGACCACGTTGTCCGAGCGGCGCCAGCGCATGGTCACGGTTCCGTTGTCCCGCAGCGCACCCGCGGGCACGTCCACGCGCACGCCGCCACACGACACGGAGCCACCGAAGCTCGCGCTCACGTCGGCCGAGGTTTCGGCCACGTCGAGTCCCGGCGCGAGATCGGTCCAGCTGCCGACGCCGTAGCGCCCGCCACCGGGGATCGAGGCCTGCAGCACTTCGGCGTACGTGAGGAGCTTCGATCCCGGCACGCGCGTCCACGTGTTGCCCTGGATCGAGTAGATCGCGTAGTTGCCCATGTCTCCGGTCGCGATGCCCGCGAGACCCGCCGTGAGCACGAGCGGCTGCGAGAGCGCCACGCTCGCCGGCGTGAACGACACGTCGAGCGTCCGCGCGGCCGCGTTCACGCGCAGGTGCAGGGTGGCGTCCCGCCCCAGCGCCCCCGCCGGCACCTGCACCATGTAACCGCTCACCATCGCCATGCCGCCCAGCGACGACAGGATCGGCACGTCGGCCGTGGAGTCGCTCACCGTGGGCAGCCCGCCGAACGGCTCGCCGCCGCGGGGGAAACCGGCGGTGCCCGAAGCGGGTGCGGTCGGCAGCTGCGAGCAGCCGCCGGTGGCCAGGGCCAGGACGACGAACGAATACGTCACGGCGCGCCAGATCCTCTGGTGCATGCAACCTCCGCTTCGAGAGGGGCCGATGGGTGCACTGCCTTCACATGTCGAAAAGAGCAGGCCGCATGCCGGGCCCGGCAGGACCCGGCGATGCACCGGCCGGCCGCGCGCCCCCGCCGCGCGGGGAACCGCTCTTGCCCCACTGGCTTGGCGCGCCTCCCCGGCGCGCTGCGCCCGCCCGCTCGAGGCGCGTCCCGAGGAGGCCGCGAGCCCGCGGCACCGTGCGCGGCGTTGCGGCGCGCACGCTGCGGGCGTGCGAAGCGAACGACCGCGGCCCCGGCGAGCGCTTCGCCGGGGCCGCGGGACGATCGACGTACCGGCGCGCTCAGCGCAGCTTCGCCGGCTCCACCGTCTTCAGCAGCTGGCCCGAACGCACGTCCTCGTCGGGCTCTACCGCGTTGATGATCGAGAGCTCCTCCGCGTCCAGCGAGGAGGTACCCAGTTTCGGGATCACGGTCTCGAACGTGCCCGAGGCCGGCGCCGACTTCACCCGCAGGTGCGCCGGCGCGGGGTTCGCGCGCTTCGGGTCGGCGAGCGGGCGGATCGAGCGCACGGCGGCCAGGATCGCGGCCTCGTCGGCGTCACCCGGTTTCTGCGACGAGCCCACGACCTGGAACAGCCGGTCGGGCGCCTGCCGGATCGTGGCGAGCACGAGCGTGCCCGCCTGCCCCTGCGCGTTCGTCACCGACACGCGGCCCACCCACGCGGACCAGCCGCCGATCGTCTCGCGCTGGCCCTGCGCGTCCTGCACCTTGCCGGCCGCCCGCAGCTGCGCCACGTACTGGTCGGGTGTCACGTCCGCGGTCGCGCCGGCCAGTGTCAGCTGCATGCCGGCCCGCTGCTGGTCGGCCTGCGCCACGAGGGCGCTCTTGCCGTTCTGCGTGGCCCAGCCCGCGGGCATCGTCATCTCGAAGCCCATCTGCGGCTGGTAGTAGTGCCCGGACTCGAAGTAGCCCTGCCGCGGGTCGTCTCCGTACACGATGCCGTCCACGCGGCGCAGGTAGTCGCGGCCGCGGATCTGCAGCCCCGTCTTGCCGGCCACGGCCTGCTGCGAAAGCGTGCGCGTGTGGTTCTCGCGGTCGCCCGGATCGGGGTGCGTCGACAGGAACACCGGCAGCCGCTGGCCGGCGCGGTCTCCGACGCGCTTCAGCATCGTGTACGTGCCCGGCACCTCGCGCGAGTCCCAGCCCGCGTTCGTGGCGTAGCCCACGCCGAGTTCGTCGGCCTGCGTCTCGTCGTCGCGGCCGTACTTCAGGAACACGAGTCCCAGCGCCTGCTCGGCGGCCGCGCTGTAGCGACGGAAGCCCTGCGAGTACGCCGAGGCGAGTCCCAGCCCGAGCCCGGCGAGCTGCTGGTACGTCATGCGCTGCGCCGTGTGGCGCGCCGTCACGTGCCCGATCTCGTGGCCGAGCACGCCGGCGAGCTGCGCTTCGTTCGAAAGGTGCGCGAGGATGCCGCGCGTCACGTAGATGTAGCCGCCGGGCATCGCGAACGCGTTCACCACCGGGTCGTCGAGCACGGTGAAGTGCCAGGCCAGGTTCGGCAGCTGCGACACCTTCGCCAGGCTCTGCCCCACCGAGTCCACGTACGCGGCCAGCTTCCGGTCGTCGTACAGGCCGTACTCCGACACGATCGCCGTGTACCCGTCCTTGCCGATCGCCAGTTCCTGGTCGGCGCTCACCAGCGAGAACTCCCGGCGGCCGGTGGCCGGGTTCACGGCGCACGACACGGCCAGGGCCGTGAGCGCGGCCAGCCCCACCGTGAACGACGCCAGTCGCAGTCTCATGTTCATGAGCGGTCTCCTTCGGAGGTTCAGTAGCGGGGCACCGAGGGGTCCACCTTCAGGGACCACGCGTCGATGCCGCCACTCAGGTTCTTGAGCCGGGTGAAGCCCTGCCGCCGCAGGAACTGCAGCGCCTGCTGGCTGCGGCCACCGTGATGACACATCAGCACGATCTCGCGATCGCGGTCGAACTCGTGCGCGCGCGCCGGCAGCGTGGCCAGCGGCACCAGCACCGCGCCCTCGACGTGCGCGATGCGCCACTCCTCGGGCTGGCGCACGTCCATGAGCACGAAGTCGTCGCCGCGGCGACGCCGTTCGTCGAGCTGCTGCACCGTGAGGTCGTCCTGTCCGCCACCGAACACGCCTTCTCCTCCCGCCGCGGGCGTCCCGCAGATCTCGTCGTAGTCCTGGAGTTCGCGAATGCTCGGCGACTCGCCGCACACCGGGCACTGCGGGTCCTTGCGCACCTGCAGCTCGCGGAACCGCATCGCGAGCGCGTCGTACAGCAGCAGCCGCCCCACGAGCGGTTCGCCGAGTCCCGTCAGCAGCTTGATCACCTCGGTCGCCTGGATCGAGCCGATCACACCCGGCAGCACGCCGAGCACACCCGCTTCGGCGCACGACGGCACGAGTCCGGCCGGCGGGGGTTCGGGGAACAGGCATCGATAGCACGGGCCCCGCGCAGCGTCGAACACCGTGGCCTGCCCCTCGAACCGCAGGATGCTGCCGTGCGCGTTGGGCTTGCCCGCGAGCACGCACGCGTCGTTCACCAGGTAGCGCGTCGCGAAGTTGTCCGCGCCGTCGGCCACCACGTCGTACGCGCCCACGATGTCCATCGCGTTCCCGCGCGCCAGCCGCACGTCGTGCCGAACCACGCGCACGTTCGGATTCAGGTCGGCCACGCGCGCCTCGAGCGACGCGAGCTTGGGGACTCCCACCGCGGACGTGCCGTGCGCGATCTGTCGCTGCAGGTTGCTCACGTCCACCGCGTCGAAGTCCACCACGCCCAGCGTGCCGACGCCGGCCGCGGCCAGGTACAGCGCGAGCGGCGAGCCGAGCCCGCCGGCACCCACGAGCAGCACGCGTGCGGCCTTGAGCCGGCGCTGGCCGTCGAGGCCCAGTTCCGGCAGGAGCACGTGGCGGGCGTAGCGGCGCAGTTCGTCGGACGTGAGATCGGGAAGCAGTCCGGACCTCCGGGACACGTGGGGGCGGGTGCCCGCACGTTACCCGCCGCGCGCGTGCGTCGCCAGCGCGGAGTGGCCCGGGCGAACGCCGTTCGGCCCCGCGGCGTTCGCGCCCGGCGCGGGCTTCCCCTAGGATGCCGCGCCGTGATCCTGGCTGGCGACATCGGCGGCACCAAGGCGCAACTGGCGCTCTTCGAACCCGGCGCTTCCCCGCGGCAACCCGCGCGAGAGGGACGCCTGCCCACGCGCGGTTCGGCTTCGCTGGAAGCCGTGCTCGCGCGCTTCGTGGCCGACACCGGCGCGCGGCCGTCCGTGGCCGTGCTCGGTGTGGCGGGCCCGGTCGCCGACAACCGCTGCATCGCCACGAACCTGCCGTGGCTCGTCGACGGCGCCTCGCTCGCCGCCGAACTCGGATGCCCGGTGACGCTGCTGAACGACCTCGAGGCCACCGCGTGGGGGCTCGAGACCCTGGCGGCCGCCGACCTGCACACGCTGCAGCCCGGCACGGCGCGAGCCGGGCACCGCGCGCTGATCGCCGCGGGCACCGGGCTGGGCGAGGCGCTCCTGCCGTGGGACGGCCACGCCTGGCGGCCGATGGCGTCCGAGGGCGGCCACACCGACTTCGGCCCGCGCGACGCGCTCGAGGACGAACTGCTCGTGTGGCTGCGATCCCGCTACGGGCGCGTCAGCTACGAGCGCATCCTTTCCGGGCCGGGCCTCGCGGACCTGTATCGCTTCCTGCGCGAAGCGCGCCACGGCGAGGAGACGGCCGAGGACGCGGCGTACTTCGACGCGGCATCCGATCCCGCGGCGGCCGTGAACGACCTGTGGCAGCGTGGCGCCGACCGTGCGCGGCAGGCGATGCGCCGCTTCGCCTCGATCTACGGATCCGAAGCCGGCAACCTCGCACTCAAGTCGCTCGCGCTGGGCGGCGTGTTCGTGGGCGGCGGCATCGCGCCGCGCGTGCTGCCCGCGCTCGCCGACGGAGCGTTCGTGCGCGCGTTCACGTCGAAGGGCCGCCTCTCTCCCGTCGTGCAGAGCATCCCGGTGCACGTGGTGCTGGACCCGAAG
>JBGAOB010000225.1:0-8081 GCA_044222045.1 Candidatus Eiseniibacteriota bacterium | reverse complement strand
CGCCACGCTGCTGCTGCACGCCGAACTGTGGCGCAAGCGCAGCGGCTGGTTCGACCGCGTCGAGCGCTCGGTCGACGCCACGGTGCGCCTGCGCTACGACGTGTGGACGCACGAGTGGCGGCTCGAGCGCGCCGGGCTGCCGGTGATCACCGCCGCCTCGGTGGATTCGCTCGAGCTGGCGCTGTCGCGGCCGATCGCGCTCGCGTTCCCGGGCACGGCGCGGCTCGGAGCGGGCGCGCGCTGCTTCGTGGTGCTCTCGGCCACGGTCAAGCCGCTCAGCGTCGAGGACGTCGAGGAAGTCGAGAGCTACCTGTCGGGCGAGGTGCGCGGCCCGCGCGGCGGCGGGATCACCGGGCTGCCGCGGTCGCTGTTCGACGCCGTGCGCAACTTCGCGGGCCTCGGCGACAGCCGCGCGCGCGTGGTGAGCGCCGAGTTCTCGCCCGGCGACCTCGCGCGGCGCTGACCCCTCCGACGGCGGGCGTCAGGGCAGGCGGACGATGCGCGTCGTGCCGCCCTGCCCGTCGCGGGCGCGGGCGAACACCACCGCGGCGCGCACCGTGCGGCCGGCGGCGTCACGGCCGTCCCACAGCCACGAGGCGCTGGCGGCGTCGGCGAGCGGGGCGACCGTCGCCGCGGCGCCCGGTCACGTCGAACAGGTCGAGCAGCGCGGGCGCGCGGCCGTCGCGGGCCAGGCGCACGGCGCCGGTCGAGCCGCCGCCGAGCACCACGAGCGAGCCGGGGCGCGGCGCGGCGCCGGCCAGCGCGAGCATGAAGTCGGCGAGCCCGGTGACCTGCGTCGGGTAGAGGAGCGCGTCGTTCTCGATGGTGCCGGTGTAGTTCGCGAGCGCGGGGCCGAACAGGGCGCGGAAGTCCTCGGCGAAGATCTCGTGCGGTCGATCGGCGTGCACCGACGCCCGAGGAGCGCGTCGTCCTCGATGCCGCGCAGCGCGCGGTAGCGGTCCCAGCCCTCGGCATCGTGATCGGCATCAGCGCGTACTGGACGACGTGGCCGAGCTCGTGCACGACTTCGGCGTGCTGGTGCTCGGCGCGAATCGCGCGCACGCCGGGCGAGAGCAGGATGACGGCGGAGCCGGCCGCCGACTCGAGGCCGAGGCGGCGCGGGTACGGGAGCACGAAGATCTCGGCGCCGATGCCACCGAGAGCGGGAAGCGCACGTCGTCGAGCGCGCCGCACCTCGGCGACGTCGAACGGGTGGAACGCACCGTCGCCGGGGTTCGAGATCACGGGGTCGTCCACCGACGTGACGAGCTCGAACTCGAGCCCGTTGGGGACCGGAGAACACCAGCTTGCCTCGCCACTCGCCGAAGCGCGCAGCGTCTTCTCCATGGCGTGGATCCGCAGGCCGGTCGGGCGCACCGGAACTGGACAGTTCGCTGGCGCGGGCCGCCGTCGCGGCGAGGAGGACCGTGGCGGCGAGGGCGAGGGTGCGGATGGACGCGAGGCCCAGCGCGAGTACCCAAAGGCGAGGAACATGCCCGCCACTCAACGCGACGAGTGTGCCCCGGGGCGACACCCGCGCCGGCCACGTGCAGCGCGACGGCAGCGGCGCAACGCTCGGTTGGCCCCGATCGCCGGAGCGACGGAGCGCGGCACGCCGGTGCTCGACGCCCGTCCTTCGCGCGGGCGGGGCGCTGCCCCCACACGCGCGCCGGGACGTGCGGGATCACCCACGGCGGTTCGGCCCCAGCTCGATGCTCAGCGCCGACCGGCGCCGGCGGATCCGGCGCCGTGGCGACCGACGGGCGCGGCGTCGTCGCGAGCGACGCGGGCCCAGGCCGAAGCGCGAGAGCAGGAAGGCTCCGGAGCCGATCAGCGACAGGCCGAGGATCACGAGCAGGCCGACGAGGTGGAAGAACACCGCGATCGTGCGCACCGAGCCCGGCGTCGCCCACAAGATCACGCCGACGGCGAAGAAGCTGCCGACGAGCAGCGTGCCGGCGACGATCGCCGCCATGGCGCCGCGCGCGCCCAGCTTGCGGGCGGTGAGCTTGCAGCCGAGCACGTACGTGCCGGCGATCTGGCCGGCGTAGAGCATGGCCACCGCGACGAACGGCAGCATGACCGCGATCACCATGCCGATGACCGGTCACGAGCAGCACCATGGACACCACCGGCATCATGAGGAACGAGCAGGCCGAACACGAACGACAGCAGCGTGCGACGCGACGCCATCTCCGACACGCGCTGCAGCCGCTCGGGGAACAGCACGCCGAACATCCACCCGAAGAACAGCGACACGAGCCAGCCGAGCAGGATCGTGGCGAGCACCACGGGCAGCGCGGGCAGGCCGAGCGTGAGCGGCAGGAATCCCACCGAGACGCTGTCGCCCGTCACGCGCGAGCCGTCGGCCGCGTCGAGACCGCCGACCACCGCCACGGCGTCGCCTGCCACCGTCGCCTTGGGGCCCAGGCGCACCGAGCCGAACACGGCCACCACGTTGCCGGTGACCTCGCCCTCCACGGTCGCGGAGCCGAACACCGCCACCACGTCACCGTCGATGCGCTCGTCCTCGCCCACGTGGGCGTCGGAGAACAGCCGCACGAGCCCGGCGCCCTCGGTGTCCACGACGACGTGCGAATCGTCGGAGTCCC
Organism: Candidatus Eiseniibacteriota bacterium; assembly: GCA_044222045.1. Lineage (GTDB taxonomy): Bacteria > Eisenbacteria > RBG-16-71-46 > RBG-16-71-46 > RBG-16-71-46 > JBGAMH01. The sequence goes on along the minus strand of JBGAOB010000225.1, from coordinate 5,469 downwards.
CGCTCAGCGTCACGTCCACGCTGTCGCCGTTCGCGCGCGTCACTTCGATGCCGCGATCCGACACGCGCACGCGGCTCACCACGCGCCCGCTGTCGTCCTGCACCACGGCGCGCGCCACGGTGCGCGCCTCCGCGAGCGCGGCGAATCCTCCCAGCAGCAGCGCGGCCGCGACCCCGATCGCGACGCGCCGCCGCGACGACTCAGAGACCCAGGAGACCGACATCCTGCATTCCCCTCCAGGAACGTCCCTCGCGCGGCCGCATCCACCACAGCAGGGCGCCGCACGTGACCAGGGCCGCGAACACCGTGGCGACCACCATCGGCTGCTGGAACAGCTCGACCACCGCCCGGCCGAACGGCGTCAGGCGCCCGCCGACGGAGGCGAAGAAGCGGCCGCTGTCGGCCACGCGCAGCACGCCGTCGTTGATCGAGGTGAAGACGAACAGCGTGGACGACACGACCGATCGCACGGCCGCGAACGCGATCTCGTGCAGCGCCGAGCGGCCGGAGGGGGTGATCATCGCGATTCCGAGCCCGGCGACGCTCGCCACCACCGAAGCGCCGTAGGCCCAGGCCAGCGGGCGCCACCAGGCGGGGCGCGCTTCGCGTGCGACCGGCAGTTCCGGCAGCACCGCGGCCAGCACGCGCTCGGTGAACTCGGGACCGGGATCCCAGGTGGGCAGCGCCTCGAGGCTGCCGAACAGCCGCCGGAAGCCCGCCCACTCGGCCGCACAGGATTCGCACGTGGCGAGGTGGGTCTCGGCCGCCAGTCGCTCGTCGGGACCGAGCTCGCCGTCGAGCAGGTCCTGCAGCGTTTCGGGATCGAGATGTCGGTTCATGTGGCGTCGCCTTCGATCCGGGCCTTGAGCAGCGCGCGTGCGCGGTGGATACGGGCCTTCACCGTGCCGAGCGGCATCTGCAGCGTGTCGGCGATCTCCTCGTAAGACAGGTCCTGCTGGTGGCGCAACAGCACCACGATCCGATAGTGCGGCGGCAGCGAGTCGATGAGCGCCGACGTGATCTTCTCTTCCTCGCGGTTCGAAGTCACCACGTCGGGCCCGGGGCCCTCGTCGGGGACCTCGATCGTCCGCTCCTCGTGCGAGCCGGGCTCCACCTGGCTCAGGGATATCGTGTGGAGCCGGCGCTTCCGGATGTGGTCGATCGCGAGCCGCGAGGCGATGGTGAACAACCAGGAACTGAACGGGCGTTCCGGATCGTACCGGTCGAGCGCCCGGAACATCTTGACGAAAGTCTCCTGGGTCAGGTCTTCGGCATCCTCGGCGCGACGGACCATGCGCACGAGGATGGAGAACACGGGGCGCTGGAAGCGCTGGACGAGTTCCCGGCAGGCCTTCTGGTCACCCGCCAGACATCTCCGGACGAGTCCGGCCTCCTCGCTGATCACGCTCTCGCCGCCCTCAGTGGGGCCGCTTACGGATCGACGCGGGGGTGGGTTTCATGGGGCGGCACATTAGGTGGGGCCGTTTCCGAGGGTCAAGAACCGGTCCGGAAGTGCCGGGCCGGATTGGCCCCCGTCAGGCCCTTCCCGGGCCTTGCCCGGCCGGAGTGCATCGAGGCCCGGGGTGCTTGACCGTCCGGAAGCACCCACCTAGCCTGCGGGCATGACTTCCATTTCGTCTCTCCGGGCCCGTGAAGTCCTCGATTCGCGCGGAAATCCGACGGTCGAGGTCGAATGCCTGCTGGAGGGTGGCGCCACCGGGCGCGCCATCGTCCCCTCCGGCGCCTCCACTGGTGAACACGAAGCCGTCGAACTGCGGGACGGCGACGCCAAGCGCTACAAGGGCAAGGGTGTCCAGAACGCCGTCCGCAACGTCCACGAGACCATCGCCCCCGCCCTGCTGGGCTGGGACGCGCTGGACCAGAAGGGTCTCGACGCCCAGCTGATCCAGCTGGACGGCACCCCCAACAAGGGCCGCCTGGGCGCGAACGCCATCCTCGGCGTGTCCATGGCCGTGGCCCACGCCGCGGCGAACTTCATGTCGCTGCCGCTCTACCGCTACGTCGGCGGCGTCCACGCGTACCGGCTGCCGGTGCCGATGATGAACGTGCTGAACGGCGGCAAGCACGCGGACAACAACGTCGATCTGCAGGAGTTCATGATCGTGCCGCTCGGCGCGCCCACGTTCCGCGAAGCGCTGCGGTGGGGCGCCGAGGTGTTCCACACGCTGGCCGGCGTGCTGAAGAAGCAGGGCCTGTCGACGTCGGTGGGCGACGAGGGCGGCTTCGCGCCGAACCTCAAGTCCAACGAGGACGCGCTCAAGGTGCTGGTCGAGGCCATCGAGAAGGCCGGCTACAAGCCGGGCGAGCAGGTGGCGCTGGCGCTGGACGTGGCGTCGAGCGAGATCTTCCAGAAGGACGGCGGCACGTACACGCTGGCCGGCGAGGGCGGCAAGAAGCTGACCTCGGCGCAGGTGGTGGACTGGTACGCCGACCTGTGCGGGCGCTACCCGATCGTGAGCATCGAGGACGGCCTCGCGGAGGACGACTGGGCCGGCTGGGCGCTGCTCACGCAGAAGCTCGGCGATCGCATCCAGATCGTGGGCGACGACCTGTTCGTGACCAACGTCGAACGCCTGGCCCGCGGCATCCGCGAGCACGTGGCGAACTCGATCCTGGTCAAGGTGAACCAGATCGGCACGCTCACCGAGACGCTCGCCGCCATCGACATGGCGCACCGCGCGTCGTATACCTCCGTCATCTCGCACCGATCCGGCGAGACCGAGGACGTGACGATCGCCGACCTGGCGGTGGCCACGAACGCCGGGCAGATCAAGACCGGCTCGCTCTGCCGCACGGACCGGGTCGCGAAGTACAACCAGCTGCTGCGGATCGAGGAGCAGCTCGAGGGTTCGGCGCAGTACGCCGGCCGCTCGGCGTTCCGGCTGCTCGGCTGATCCTCACACGGGGCGCGCCCCAAGGACCGGGGCGCGCCGCCGGTTTCACCGGCATCACAGGGAGGTGCCCCATGCCCCGCGACATCACGGGACGCGTGCTCGGCCGCTCGATCACGTCGCCGTTCGCCACGCCCGAACACCCGCTGCGCCGACGCCTCGGCTGGGTCGTCCTGGGCGTGCTCGTGTGGGCGCTCTATGCGGGCGTGTTCAGCGATCACAGCGTGCTCCGCATCGCCCGCATGCGCGCCGAGCTGGCCGCCTCGCAGCGCGAACTGGCGCGCGTGAAGGCCGAGGGGGGCTCGCTCGAGTCGCAACTCGACGACCCGAAGGCGCGGCAACAGCACGCCGAGGCGATGCTGCGCGAGGAGCACGGCATGGCGAAACCGGGCGAGATCGTCTACCGCTTCCGCGACGGGCGGCCGGACTCCAGCGCCACGCGCTGACTCCCCCGGACGCACGACGGGCCGGCCTCCACGCGGAAGCCGGCCCGTCTCGTTGCGGAAGTCGCTACAACCCGATCGCGAGTCCCAGCCGCGCGCCCACACCGCTCACGTTCACGTGCAGCGGGTTGCCCTTCTGGTCGCGCAGGATCGCACCGGTGCTCTCGTCGATCAGGTTCGTCACGTCGCCGCTGCGGTAGAACGCCGACACGAGCACGGAGTAGCGCAGCGCGAAGAACATGTGCACGCCACCCTCGACGTAGTAGCCGGGGGCGTCCTGCGTGCCCGACAGCTTGAAGGAACCGCCGAAGCGCTCGATCAGCGTGGTGTCGGGGTTCGTCAGCACCTGCTGGATGCTCGTGCGGGTGTGCGTGTAGCTGACCAGGCCGCCCCCGAAGTAGCCGCGCGCCTGGAAGTCGCCCTGATTGTAGGGCTGCATGTAGTACGACGCCCCCAGGTGCACCGGCACCGTGATCAGTTCCGCCTGCACGTTCACGGCCTGGTTCAGGGCCGGCAGGAACTCGCGGCGGTTGATCGAGCGCAGCTGCGACAGGCCCGCGTTCACCGAGATGTTCGGGCGCACGAAGTACCGGAGTTCGCTCTGGAACTGCCAGCCGAACGCCACCTTGTCGACGGGCTGGTACAGGATCGGGTTCAGCACCGTCTGGTTGTAGCGGTCGATCGCGTCGTTGAAGCCGTCACCCTGGATCGAGCTGGGCATGCCCGAGATCACGAGGTTCAAGCGGTGGATCTCGGCGGCCGCCCGCGCCTGCCCCGCATGCAGCACGAAGGCGCACAGCAGGACGGCGGCCAGGGCGGCTCCGGGCCGGAATCGGATCAACGGAAACCTCCGGAAAGGGGTTGTGAGGGCGGAACGTACGGACACCACCCGGTCGGGCTCGGCAGGGTACTAAGCGCGTTGCAGGCACGCAACATCCACCATCGCGACTTCCCCCGTGGGAGCGCACGCGCCGAGCCCCTCGCGCCGGGAGCCGGGGCCGGGGCGCCACCGATGCGACGGCGTGGTCATGCGAGAGGTCCCGGCCGCGGAGGGTTCCGACCATCCCGCCTCGCGACGCGCTCGCGCGGGCGCTTCGCTTGACAGCCCCCGTCGTGGCGGATAGGTTCCCGCGCGTCGCAGCACTTTGATGCGGGGTGGAGCAGCCTGGTAGCTCGTCGGGCTCATAACCCGAAGGTCGCTGGTTCAAATCCAGCCCCCGCTACCAAATCGGGTCTCGCGAGGTTCGCCTCGCGGGACCCGTACCCTTTTCGGGGGACGTGAACCGGGCCGATGTTCCTCCCCTGCGCACGCGACAGCCCCGCGAGCGCGCCCGCCCCGCTCCCGCCCTACGCGACCCAGCGCCAGACGGCGTCCGCCGTCAGGCACAGGAACAGCGCGAACAGGTACAGGATCGAGAAGCGGAACAACTGCACCGCGTTCGGGGTCGTGGGCTGGCGGCGCAGGCGTTCGGCGCCGGCCACGAACAGCGCGCCCAGCAGCGCGGCGGGCACCACGTACACCGGGCCCACCAGGCCCGACGGTGCCAGCGCGAGCGTCACCGGCACGAGCACGAGCGAGTACAGCAGGATCTGCTTCCGCGTCTCGGGCTCGCCGTGCGTCACCGGCAGCATGGGCAGCCCGGCGCGCACGTAGTCGTCGCGGCGGTACAGCGACAGCGCCCAGAAGTGCGGCGGCGTCCAGAAGAACACGATCGCCGCCATCAGCGCCGCCGGCAGGTCGAGCCGCCCGGTCACGGCGGCCCATGCGATCAGCGGCGCGCTCGCACCCGCACCGCCACCGATCACGATGTTCTGCGGCGTGCGGCGCTTGAGCCACATCGTGTACACGACCGCGTAGTAGAAGATGCTCGCCATCGCGAGCACGGCCGCGAGCGTGTTCGCGGTGGTGGTGAGCACCAGCCACGACAGCGCGGCCAGCGCGAAGCCCAGCGCGAGCGCGCTCGCGGGCGGCAGCACGCCGGCGGGCAGCGGCCGCGTGGCCGTGCGGCGCATGAGCGCGTCGATGTCGCGGTCGTACCAGTGGTTGAAGCTCGCGGCCGACGCGGCCGACAGCGCGATGCCGGCGAGCGCGCCCCAGAACACGCCGGGCGACG
>JBGAOB010000224.1:0-7898 GCA_044222045.1 Candidatus Eiseniibacteriota bacterium | reverse complement strand
GGCGCTCGCTCCCGCGTGGTGGAACCCGCGGTTCGCGCTGCTGATGGTGCTGTGGGACGTGCTGCTGGTGGCGGCGTGGGCCGTGGACCTGGCGCGGCTGCCGGCCACCATGCGCGTGCGGCGCCGCTGGCTCGGCGCGCTCGCCGTGGGCCGGCCGAGCGCGCTCGAGTACGTGCTCGCGCACGAGTCCGAAGCCGCGCTGCACGTGGAACTGGCGGACGACGTGGACGAAGGACTGGCCGCCGCCGCTCCCGTGGCCGCATTCACGGTGCCCGCCGGCACGCGCGTGGACGGGCTCGTGGGCGCGGTGGAGGGCGGCGCGCGCGTACCGCTGACGCCCGCCGCGCGCGGCGACCACCGCGCCCGCGCCGTGCGGCTGCGCGTGCAGTCGTCGCTCGGCCTCGCGCAGCGCCGCCTGCGCGCGGAGCTGCCGCAGGTGGTGCGCGTGTACCCCGACCTCGGCGACCCGGGCGCGATCACGCTGGCCGCGCTGCGCACGCGGCAGATGGAGCTGGAGAGACGCCGCCAACGGCTCGCCGGCGTGCGCCGCGAGTTCGAGGCGCTGCGCGACTGGCGCGACGGCGACGAGCTCCGCGACGTGTGCTGGCCCGCCACCGCGCGCCGCAACCGGCTCGTATCCAAGCAGTGGCGTGCCGAGCGCAGCCAGACCGTGTGGCTGGTGGTGGACGCGGGCCGGCTCATGGGCGCGCGCGTGGGCGACCGGTCGCGGCTCGACGTGGCCGCCGACGCGGCGCTGCGGCTGGCGCGCGTGGCGGAGGCCGCCGGCGACCGCGTGGGACTGCTCGTGTACGGCCGTCGCGTGCAGCAGCGCGTGGCGCCCGGCCACGGCCGCGCGCACCGCCGTGCGCTGCTCGACGCGCTGGCGCTGGCCGCGCGCGAGACGTCCGAAGCCGATCACCTGGGCGCGGCGCTGCAGGTGCTCGCGCGCCAGAAGCAGCGGGCACTCGTGGTGTGGATCACCGACGTGGCCGAGACCGCGGGCACGCCCGACGTCATCGAGGGCGCGCGGCAGGTGGCGCGGCGGCACCTGCTGCTGTTCCTGGCGCTCGCGCACCGCGAGCTGGCGGTGGCCGCGGCGGCGGCGCCGGACGACCTCGACACGATGTGGCGGCGCGCCGCGGCACTCGAGCTGTCGACGCGGCGCGAGGCGCTGCTGCGCGCGCTGCGTCAGCGCGGCGCGCGCGTGGCCGAGGCCGAACCCGGCGCGCTCGCGACCGTGGCGATCAACGGCTACCTCGAAGCCAAGGAGCGCAGCCGGCTGTAGCCCCGCTCAGTGCGCGGAAGCCTCGGTGGCCGCCGGCTGCGGCGCCGCGTCCCTGCCGCCGCGCGCGACCCACGTCACCCACAGCGCGAACAGCGCCGAGCCGAGCGCCGCCTTGAGCGCGGGCGGCGCCGCGGTGGGCGACACGAACGCTTCCACGATGCCCGCCACCACCAGCATCGGCACGGTGCCCACGGCCAGCCGCGCCGCGCGCGCTCCCGCGCGCTCCAGCGACACGCGGCGCGGCAGCGCGCCCGGAAACAGGATGCCGCGCGCCACCACGAAGCCCGCCGCGCCCGCCACGAAGATGGCGGGCAGTTCCAGCGAACCGTGCGCCACCACGAACGACCACAGCTTGTCGCTCATGTGTGCGCGCGCGCACGCCTCGCCGATCACGCCCAGCATCACGCCGTTGTGCGCGAGCAGCCAGAACGTCACCACGCCCGCCGAGATACCGCTGGCGAACGTCATGAACGCCACCGTCATGTTGTTGGTCATGATCGCGCTGGATGCCGCGGGCTGGACGCCCACGATGGAATGCGTCCACATCTCGCGGCGGTCGATCGTGTCGCGCATGGCGGTGGACAGGTACGCGCGCACCAGCCCGGGATCGGCGTGCGCGGCGAACCACGCCGCCACCGCGAAGCCCGCGAAGATGCCCGCCGACGCGAGCACCAGCGGCAGCTCCTCGCGCACGAGCCGCGGGAAGTCGCGGGCGAGCAGGTCGAGCGGACCGCGCGCGCGCTCGGGCGCGCCGCTGTACACCAGGTTGTGCGCGCGTCCGAGCACCTGATTAAGATACGCGGCCAGCGATGTGCTCGCGGGATCTTCGCGCACGGTGGCGAGGTCCGCGGCCGTCTGCCGGTACAGCAGCGCCAGCTCGCGGAGCTCGGCGTGACGCAGCGAGGCGAGCCCCGACTGCTGGCCTCGTCGCACCAGTTCGTCGAATCGCGTCCAGAGATCACGACGCTTGCGCATCCAGGTGGCGGAGATCACCCATGTCCTCCGACGAAACGCTGACCATCGACACGCCCGAGCAGATGCGGCTGGAGTACCCGCTCGCCGGCGTCGGCAGTCGCGCGCTGGCGCTGATGGTGGACACTTTGTACCAGATCGCGATCGTCGCCGTCCTGCTGCTGGTGGCGCTGGGCCTGGGGCTGACCGGGCGCATGGCGGGTGGTGAGGGCGCGTGGGTCATGGGCCTGCTCATCCTCGGCCTGTTCGCGATCCAGTTCGGCTACTACGCGCTGTTCGAAACGCTCTGGTCGGGCCAGACGCCCGGCAAGCGCCAGATGAAGCTGCGCGTGATCCGCACGAACGGCCGCCCGCTCACCGCGGCGGGCGCGGTGGCGCGCAACCTGATGCGCCTGGTCGACTCGCTGCCGTCGATGTACGGCGTCGGCATCCTCGTGGTGATGCTCACACCGCAGCGCCAGCGGCTCGGCGACCTGCTGGCGGGCACGGTGGTGGTGCACGAAGCGTCCGTCGCGGCCGCACCGCCGACGTGGCTGGACGCGGCGATGCCCGCGGCGACCACGGCGGGCCTGCTCACGTCCGAGGAACTGCGGCTGGTCGAGACGTTCCTCGAGCGCCGCGAGGGGCTGGTGCTCGAAGCGCGCGTGCGGCTGGCGGGGCAGATCGCGGACCGCATCGGCGCGCGGCTCCGCGTGGAGTACGAAGACCGCCGCGACAGCGAAGCGTGGCTCGCGGGCCTGGTGCGCCGCACCCGCGAGCACGCGTGAGCAACGTCCCTCCGCCCGCGGGCGGTGCGCCGTTCGCGCCCGCCGCCGAGGTGGCTCCCGCACCGGGCCGCTCGCGGCCCGCCCGTCCCGCGGAGGCCGCGGTGTTCGCGCGCGAGGTGCGCGACGCGATCGCGCCGCACCGCACGATCGAATCGCTGCACGCCGCACGCGAGTGGCCCGCGCTGCGCGACCGGCTCGCCCTGGCGCTCGGCACCGTGCGCCGCTACGTGCCCGCCTCGCCGCCCGCGACGGCGCGCGACGAGACCGCGGTGCACGCGGTGCAGTGGAACGTGGAGCACGGCAACTGGTACGACCGCGTGGAGCGGGCGCTGCGCGAGCACCCGCGGCTCGCGGGCGCCGACGTGATCACGTGCAACGAGATCGACCTCGGGATGGCACGGGCGGGCAACCGCGACGTGACGGGCGACCTCGCCGACGCGCTGGGCCTGTACGCGGTGTGGGCGCCGCAGTTCCTCGAGACCACCGTCGGCCGCGACGACGACGCCACCACGGCAGGCGACCGCGCCAACGAGGAGTCGCTGTTCGGCCTCGCCGTGCTGTCGCGCTGGCCGATCGGCGAGGTGCGGCTGGTGCCGCTGCCCGGGCCCGAGAAGATCCAGTACGACCTGGAGCGCATGCTCGGCCGGTTCGTGGGACTGGTCGCCGAGATCCGCCACCCGCGGCGGCCGTTCGTGGCGACGAGCGTGCACCTGGAGGTGCACCGCACGCGCGCGCACCGCGAAACGCAGATGTCCGCGCTGCTCGCCGCGCTCGCGGGCGACGCTCGGCCCGTGCTCGTGGCCGGCGACTGGAACACGCACACGTTCGACCGCGGGCTGTGGCACTCGTCGTTCACCGGCGCGCTGCCGCTGCTCACGTGGCCCGCGGGCGCGCTGCGCTCGCGGCTGATGCGCCCCGACCGCGGAGCGCACCGCGAGCCGCTGTTCGACCGGCTCGCGGCGGCCGGATTCGCGTGGGAGCCGTGGCTGGAAGCGGCGCCCACGCTGCAGCTGCGCTTCGACCGGCTCGACGAGGTGAACGCGATGCCGGGACCGCTCCGCGCGCTCGTGCACGGCGCCCTCGGCGGCCTGCAGCGGCGCGGCGCGCTGCGGCTGGACTGGATCGCGGCGCGCGGCTTCGCGCCGCCGCGCGCGGGCGACCGCGCCGGCGCCGTGGTGACCGGGCTCGACGGCCCCGGGGCGGCGAGCGACCACGCGCCGATCACCGCCACGCTGCGGCTGCCCGACTGAGCGCGGCCGGGCGCGCCGCGACGGGGCCGCGGCGCTTCGCTATCCTGCGCGCACCCGCCCCCCGACACCGGAGCGAACGCATGTCCACGCAGGATCCCCGACCGAGCGAAGCCATCGACGCCGAGGTCTCCTCGCCCGCCGCCGAACGGCGCGAGCGCGCGACGGCCGACGCGCCGCCACCCGCCGCCGCACCGTCCGGGCCGCCGTCGCGCCGCCGGGTGCACAAGGCCGCCTGGGTGCTGGCGATGGCCGCGGACTTCGTGCAGTGGGTGGCGTTCCCGTTCTTCTTCGAGGGCGCGGCTTCGCCCTTCAACGACGCGCTCGACATCGGCATCGCGATCGCCATGGTGTGGCTGTGCGGCTTCCACTGGTCGTTCGTGCCGACGGTGCTCGCCGAGCTGGTGCCCGGCGTGAACCTGGTGCCGACGTGGACCGCCGCGGTGTGGCTGGCCACGCGCGAGAAGCGCGAACCCGGGGCGCCGAAGTGAGCGCGCCGCCGCCCGCCGCGGGCGACGTCGCGGGCCCGACGCTGGCGATCGAGACGAGCGGCCTGTCGCGCGCGTTCGCGGGCAAGCTCGCGGTGGACACGCTCACGCTGCGCGTGCCGGAGGGCTCCTTCTACGGCTTCCTGGGCCCGAACGGCGCCGGCAAGTCCACCACCATCAACATGCTCACCGGACTGCTCGCGCCCGACGCGGGCGAGGCGCGCGTGGCGGGCTTCGACGTGGCGCGCGACCCGCTCGCGGTGAAGCGCGTGATCGGCGTGGTGCCCGACGGCCTGCACCTGTTCGAACGCCTGACCGGCGCGGAGCACCTGCGCTTCGTGGCCGAGGTGCACGGCCTGCCGCCCGCGGTGGCGCGCGAGCGCGCCGACGAACTGCTGGTGGCCATGGGGCTCGCCGCCGACGGCGCGAAGCAGGTGGTGGGCTACTCGCACGGCATGCGCAAGAAGCTGGCGCTCGCGTGCGCGCTGATCCACCGACCGCGCGTGCTGTTCCTGGACGAGCCCTTCGAGGGCATCGACGCGGTCGCGACGGTCGAGATCCGCGAACTGCTGCAGCGGCTGGTGCGCGAGGCGCGGGTGACCGTGTTCCTGACCTCGCACGTGCTGGAGGTGGTGGAGCGGCTGTGCACGCACGTCGGCATCATCGCCGCGGGTCGGCTCGTGGCCGAGGGCGCGCTCGACGCGCTGCGGCGCGGCGACGGCGGCACGTCGCAGACGCTGGAGCAGGTGTTCCTGGCCGCGGTGGGCGGCGAGGCGCGCCCGCGCGCGGCGCTCGACTGGCTCACCGGGGAGTCGCGGTGAACCTGCTGCGGCTGCTGCTGTGGCTGCGGCTCAAGCTGTGGTGGCGCTCGCTCACGTCGACGGGCCGCTGGGTGGCGATCGCCGCGCCGTTCGGGCTGCTGGTGCTGTTCTGGCCCGTGTGGTTCGCCGGCTCGATGGGCGCGTGGTGGGCCGTGCGCGAGCTGCGCGGCGGCGCGTTCGCGCTCGTGCTGGGACTGGTGCAGAGCGCGTGGGTGTCGGCGGCCGTGCTCGCCGCGTCGGCCGGGCAGGCGCTGGCGCCGCGCGAGCTGCTGCGCTGGCCCGTGCGGCCCTCGCACCTGTTCGCGTTCAACGCCGCGGCGGCGGTGCTGGAGCCCGCCACGATCGTGCTGGTGGTGCCGGTGGCGGCGCTCGTGGTGGCCGCGTTCGCGCAGCACGGGCCGATTGCCGGCGGCTTCGCGCTGCTCGGCGCGACACTGTCGATGGCGCTCACCGTGACCGCGCTGCAGCTGCTGGTCGCCGTGCTCGAGCGGCTGCTGCGCACGGAGTGGATGCGCATGCTGTCGCGCCTGCTGCTGGCGCTGGTGTTCCTCGGCGTGTCGTGGAGCTACAGCGCGCTCGTCGAAACCGAGATCACGCCCGCGCTCGCGCACCGCGTGGCCACGGCCCCGGCGATGCTGCGCGCGTCGGAGTGGCTCGCGCGCTGGCCCACGATCGGCGCGCCGGCCGCGGTGGCCGCGGCGCCGCTCGGCGGCGGCGGGCGGGCGGCGGCGTTCGGACTGCTCGCGAGCCTGGCGATGATCGCGGCGCTCGTGCTGGTGGGCTCGCGCGTGATCGCGCGCGGCGCGGTGGCACCGCCGGCGGCCGACGGCGGCCGCTCGCGCACGACCGGCGCGATCCACGCGTTCGCCGCGCTGATGCCGGCGCGCCTCGCGAACCTCGTGCGCTTCGACCTGCTGGTGCAGGCGCGTTCGCCGCGCGGCCTGTTGTGGGTGGTGCTGACGCCGCTGCTGATCAGCGCGTTCTACGTGGTGCACCCCGCCACGTCGGGCAAGGCGCCGCTGTTCGCCGCCGTGATGAGCACCACCACGCTGGCGCAGGTGTCGCTGATGCTGTTCGCGCACTACGGGCCCGGCATCCGCACGCTGCACCTGCTGCCCGTGCGCGCGCGCGACGTGGTGCTGGCGCGCAACGTCACGTTCCTGCTCGAAGCGCTGCTGCTGATCGTGATGCTCGGCGCGCTGTTCGCCGCGCTGCGCAGCGGGTTCACGCCGTCGCAGCTGCCGGCGTGGGGGTTCGCGACGGTGGCGATGCTGGCCGTGCTGCTGGCGACCGGCAACGACTTCTCGATCCGCTGGCCGGTGCGCGTGACCGAGGGCTGGGGCAGCCGCCGCAACGTGAGCTGGCAGGCCACGTGGTCGTCGCTCGCGGTCACGCTCGTCGCCGCCGCGCTGCTCGGGGGCACCGCGTTCCTCGCGCGCTGGTTCGTGCCCGGTGGCGCCGGCGACGCACTGGCCGCGCTGCTGCTGGCGATCGAGGCGGCGTTCGCGGTGTTCGTGTGGTGGCGCTCGCTCGACCGCGCGGGCGAGGCGTTCGTCGCGCGCCGGGAGAAGATGATCGAAGCGCTCGCGAAGGACTCGCCCGCTTCCTGAAACCGCGTGCTCGCCCGCGAACCGCGCGCCGCGGCGGCGTTGCGCGCCGGTCCCGCATCCCCTAGCGTGCCGGACCCTTTCCATTCCTCGTGTCCGGAGATCCCGAGCTCATGCCGCTGCCCGCCCGCAACACCCTCGCCATCGTCGGCGCCGGCCCCGTGGGGCTCGAAGCCGCGTGCGCCGCTCTCGACCGGGGCTTCGACGTGCACGTGTTCGAGCGCGGCGAAGTGGGCGCGCACCCGTCGGCGTGGGGGCACGTCCGCATGTTCTCGACGTGGCGCGACGTGGTCGGTCCGCGCACGGCGGCGCGGCTCGCCGCCTCGGGCTGGACGGCGCCGCCCGCGGACGAACGCCCGACGGGCGCGGAGCTGGCCGAGCGCGTGCTGCAGCCGCTCGCGCGGCTGCCCGAGCTGAAGGACCGCGTGCACACGTCCGCGCAGGTGGTGAGCATCGGCCGGACCGGCGCACTGCGGCACGACGAGGAGCGCGACGAGGTGCGCGACCAGCGGCCGTTCCGGCTGCTCGTGCGCGACGCCGGCGGACGCGAGAACCTGCTGCACGCGTTCGCGGTGATCGACGCGTCGGGCACCTACGGCGCCCCGCTGCGCGCGGGCGACGGCGGCGTGCCCGCACGCGGCGAGTCGTACCTGGCGCCGCAGCTCGTCTACCACCCCGACGACGTCGCGGGCCTGCGGCGCGCGCGCCACG
>JBGAOB010000223.1:0-8498 GCA_044222045.1 Candidatus Eiseniibacteriota bacterium | reverse complement strand
CGGCAAGAAGATCACGGGCCCCGGAGCGCACACGGCCGCGGCGAAGGGCCAGTGCGCGGCCTGCCACGAACCGCACGGTTCCAAGGAAGCGCACCTGCTGAAGGACAAGGCGAACGCCCTCTGCGCGACCTGCCACGGCGGCATCGGCAAGGAAGGGGACCACGTCCACAAGCCGGTGGCCGACGGCGACTGCCTGCAGTGTCACGACGCGCACGGCGGCGTGGCCGCGCCGGCGCTGACGAAGCCCGTGCCGCAGCTGTGCATGGACTGTCACGACGGCTCGGACGCCGACATGAAGCAGGCGCACCAGGGTTCGGACGTCTCCGGTGCGAAGTGCACGTCGTGCCACGTCCCGCACGCGTCGAAGCAGCCGAAGCTGATCGCCGCCGTCCCGCACCCGGGCTTCGCCGAGAAGGCGTGCACGAAGTGCCACGGCGCGGGCATTCCTTCGGCTCTGAACCTGGCGGCGCCCAAGGCCGTGCTGTGCCAGAAGTGCCACGACGTCGCGAAGCCCCGTGCCGCCGGGGACCGCGTGCACCCGCCGGTCGCGAAGGGCGAGTGCGTCACCTGTCACACGCCGCACGCCGGCGACGGCAAGAACCTGCTCGTGGACTCGCCGGACCGGTTGTGCCAGCGCTGCCACCCGCAGGTCACGAAGCAGGCCAATCTCCAGCACGGGCATCCGCCGGTGCAGAAGGGCGAGTGCGGCCAGTGCCACGAGCCGCATCGTGGCGCGGGCGTGGGCATGCTGAAGAAGAAACCGTCCGACCTGTGCGGCGACTGTCACCAGGACCTGGCCAAGCGCATCGCCGCCGGGGATCCGCACGCACCGGTCGCGCGCGGGCTGTGCCTGACGTGCCACGAGAGCCACGGCTCCGAACGCCCCGGCATGACGAGCCGGCCGGGCGCGGCGCTGTGCACCGTGTGCCACGGACTGGCCAAGCCCACGATGACGGCGAAGCACGCCGGCATCGACCTGGCGAAGGTGCAGTGCACGAGCTGCCACGATCCGCACGTCCAGCCGAAGGGCGAACACGGGTTGATGCTGCCGGCGAAGCACCTGCCGTTCATGCGCGGCGAGTGCACCTCGTGCCACACCACGCGCGGCGCGGCGGCGCTCAAGAAGAGCGGCGCGGCGTTGTGCACCAGCTGCCACGAGAAGGGCAGCTGGACCGGCCGCGCGCACATCCATGCGCCGGTGCAGGGTGCGCAGCAGTGCCTGTCGTGCCACGGTCCGCACGGTGGTGCGGGCGCGCCCACGATCAAGGCCTCGACCGCCACGCAGCTCTGCTACGACTGCCACGATCGCCGGGCCTTCGAGGGCAAGGTGGTCCACAAGGCGCTGGCGAAGGGCTGCACGAGCTGTCACGACGCGCACGGCTCGAACGGGCCGAAGCTGATCAAGCAGTCGGACATCGCCACGCTCTGCCAGAGCTGTCACGGCGACCTGAGCAAGCACTACCACCCGGTCAAGAGCGACAAGCCCGACGGGCGCGGTCAGCCGATGACGTGCACGAGCTGCCACGATCCGCACGCGGCCGAGTTCCCGGGGCTGCTCCAGCGCGAGCCGAAACGCGAGCTGTGCATCCAGTGCCACGATCCGTCGATGGCGCCCGAGCCTCGCGGCGGCGGCGCGCAGCGTTGAGGTGATCGGCGGAGCGCGCTCTGCGCGTTCCGCCGGTCGCGTTCACAGGGAAGGGGGGGCCATGAGCGCGAGCAGTGCACGCCTGGACCGCGTGTGGACGTGGGCCAGCAGCGGGCTGGTGGTGGTGTGGGTGCTCGCCGTGATCATCGGCGTCACCCTGTACCTGACGCCGCGGCAGCAGGCCACGATCCCCGGTGAGGAGTGGATCGACGCCGGACCGGTGGATTCGCTCGCGGTGGGCGAGGCCCGCCTGCAGCAGTACGAACTGCGCCCGTTCTGGCTGGTGCGCGTCGAGGAGTCGAAGGTGGTCGCGGTGTCCGCGGCCTGCACGCACCTGCGCTGCACCGTGCGCTGGAACCGTCGCACCCGTTCGTTCGAGTGTCCCTGCCACGCCGACAAGTGGAACCTGTCCGGCGCGGTCGTATCCGGACCTGCGACGCACCCGTTGCCCACGTACACGGTGACGGTGCGCGCGAGAGAGATGTGGGTGCACCTGTGAGCGAGAAGCCCGGAAAGCCCGGAGTCCCCGGCCCGAGCGGCGGATCCGACTGGATCGGCTGGCTCGAACAGCGACTGCACCTGTCGGAGCTGTTCTCCTTCGTGTCCCACTTCGGCTTCGTGTACACGCCGGTGGACACGCGCAAGTCGTTCCGCGAGGTCCTCCGCGAGACGGCCACGCGCCCGGCCTCGTCGTACCTGGAGTGGCCGCGCGTCCTCGGGCTGCTCACGACCGTGCTGTTCGGCGTGCTGGCGGCGAGCGGCGTGCTGCTGGCCTGCTACTACCAGCCCACGCCGGAGGCGGCGTACGGCAGTACGCGGCTGATCGCGCGCGACCTGCCGATGGGCTGGCTCGTCCGGCAGGTGCACGCGTGGGGTGCCTGGTTGCTGATCGCGGCCGTGGTCCTGCGCCTGGGGCGCTTCTTCTGGGACGGCCTGTGGCGCGCGCCGCGAGAGATCCTGTGGGGCTGCATGGTCGCCATGGCGTGGGTCGTGGTGCAGCTGGACTTCACGGGCCGGCTGCTGCCGTGGACGCAGAAGGCCTACTGGGGCGCGACGCGCGGGCTCGAGGTGGTGGACCAGTTGCCGCTGATCGGACCGCTGCTCACGTTCTTCGCCGGCGGGCACGCGGTGGATGGCGTCGTGCTGCTGCGGTTCTACGTGCTGCACACGATGGTGCTGCCCGTGGTGTTCCTGGCGCTGTTCTTCCTGACCTTCGCGACCGTGCGTCGCGTGGGGCTCACCGGCGCGGGCGCGAGCGCACGCGTCAGCACGGGCCGCGACCACCTGTACGCGATCGCGTTCCTGTTCCTGCTCGTGTTCGGCGCGCTGTTCACGCTGGCGGTGGCGGTGCCGCTGCCGTTCGGCCACGAGGCCGATCCGCTGACCACGCCGCTCACCGTGCTGCCGCCGTGGTACCTGGCCCTGCCCGCCGTGTTGCGGGACCGTCTGCCGATGCTGGCGTGGCTCGTCGGCGGCCTGTTCGTGCTCGCGACGCTCGCCGTGTTCCTGCTGCCGGCGTGGGCCGGTCGCTGGAAGGAGCGGTCGGGAGAGGGCGGCATGCGACGACTGGGACTGATCGCCGCATTCGTATGGGTGGCGCTCACCGTACTGGGCCTCTACCTGGAGCGTGGACGATGAGCCGCCGCTGGATCGTGCGGGCCGCCACGGGGCTGGTCCTGCTCGCCGTGCTCGGCGCCGCGCCCGCGGCGAAGCCGTCCGACTCCACGTCGGCCGTGCGCGACACGGTGGTCGACAGCGTGCACGCCGCCGGCGCCGCGATCACGCAGATCGCCGGCACGGGCACGCTGGGCGCGAGCACGCCCGCCGAGCTCGAGTACTCCCGCGTCGCGTCCGGCCGCTGCGGCGTGTGTCACCCGCGCGAGCGCACCGACTTCGCGCGCGGCGGACACGCCCGCGAGGGCGTGCGCTGCACGTCGTGTCACCGCGGCAACGACGCCGCGGCCGACGAGGGCGGTGCGCACGCCGGCATGATCGGTTCGCCCGCGCGCGCGGCGATCGCCCCCATGTGCGGGAGCTGTCACAGCGATCCCGTGCGCATGAAGGCGTACGGGCTGTCCGTGGACCAGGTGGCGCTGTACCAGACGTCGGGCCACGGCCGGAAGCTCGCCGAGGGCGATCCCGACGTGGCCACGTGCATCGACTGTCACGGCGCGCACGAGTCGCTGCCGGCGACGGACGCGCGCAGCCTGACGCACCTCACGAACGTGGACCACGTCTGCAGCCGCTGCCACGGCAACGCGAACACCGTGGTCGGCAGGCGGCTGAAGAAGGACATGACCGCGGACTGGGCCGCCAGCGTGCACGGTCCGCTGCACTCGGGTCACCTGCGCGGCAAGAAGCCCGGCTGCACCGACTGCCACGGCGTGCACGGCGCGGCGCCTCCCGAGGCGGGCGCGAGCGGCGCGGTGTGCGGCCGCTGCCACGACGCCGTGCGGCGCGCGTTCGACGAGGGCGCGCACGGCCTGGCGCTCGACCCGAAGGTGCGCCCGGAGTGCGTCACGTGCCACGGCGCGCACTCGATTCGCGAGACGGAAGCGAAGTCGCTCGTCACCTCGTGCGTGAAGTGCCACCGCAAGGGCTCGCGCGAGGAGATGCTCGGCGCCGACATGTATCGCGAGTACCGCAACGCGCTCGCGTCGATCGACAAGGCGGTGGCCATGGTGGCGCGCGCGGACGCGATCCCGCTGCCCACCGAGGACTACCACGCGCGCATCCGTGACGCGCGCGAGGAGCTCGAAGGCGTGGCGATGGCGGCGCACGCGGCGAAGATCGAGGCCGTTCGCGAGGCGGCCATGCGCGCGCGCAGCGTGGGCGACGAGGTGCAGGAGTCCGTGGGCCAGAAGCTCGGCCTGGTGGCGGAGCGCTGGCTGCTGCTGGCGGCGTTCTGGCTGTTCACCGGCCTGCTGCTGGTGGTGCTCAATCGTTGGCGGAGCGCGGAGAAGGCTTCGTGAGCGGGCCGCTCGATCGCCTGCGCGGCTCGGTGACCGGGCCGCTGGGCCGGTTGCAGCAGCTGCGCCAGGGGTTCTCGGAATGGCGCCGTTCGCCGGGCAGCCTGCGCATGGCGGGCCTGATCCCGGCGTCGGTGATCGCGTTCGGCCTCGTGATGGCGATCGTGTCGATCCAGGTCACGTCCACGCCGAACTTCTGCGGCACGTGCCACATCATGCGTCCGTACTACCAGACGTGGCATGCTTCGAAGCATCACAACGTGCCGTGCGTGGAGTGTCACATCTCGCCGGGCGTGGGCGCCGAACTGCGCAAGAAGGTCGAAGCCCTGAACATGGTGGTGAAGTACCTGACCGCCGCGTGGGGCACGAATCCGTGGGCGCAGGTCGACGACGCGGCGTGCCTGCGCTGCCACCAGCGCCGCCTGCTCGAGGGCAAGGCGCCGTACAAGCGCGCGCGTTTCGACCACAAGCCGCACCTGGGCGAGGCCTACGAAGGCCTGCGCCTGCGCTGCACGTCGTGCCACCAGCACCGCATCAAGTCCGAGCACATCAGCGTGTCCGGTGGCACGTGCGCGCTGTGCCACGTGCGCGGCCAGCTGGTGAATCCCGGCAAGACGCCGTGCACCACGTGCCACGAGCCGCCCGAGGGGCTGGTGCAGACCGCGGCGGGTACGAAGTTCGACCACCGCTTCGTGGGCCGGATGGGCCTGGACTGCCTGCTGTGCCACGGCCGCGTCACGCGCGGCACGGGCGAGGTGCCCCCCGAGCGGTGCCTGACGTGCCACAACGATCCGAAGGACCTGGAGCGCTACAAGGAACGTGAAGCGCTGCACCGCGCGCACACCGTGGAGCACAAGGTCTCCTGCCAGGACTGTCACCTGGAGATCCAGCACGGGCGCGAGGCGTTGCGTGCGGCGCCGCATGAGGACCGGGGCGGCAACTGCAACTCGTGCCACGGCGGCGGTCACACGGCCCAGCAGGACCTGTACGCGGGCATCGGCGCGCGGGGCGTGCCGAACATGCCCGGCCCCATGTACACGACCGGCGTCACGTGCGGCGGCTGTCACAACCGCGACGTGGCCACCCCGGAGCCGACCACGCTGTTCGCCGGCCACAACCCGGTGATCCAGCGCGCGAACGAGGTGTCGTGCATGCTCTGCCACGGGCCCGGCTACGATCGCGTGCTCGCGAGCTGGAAGGCGGGCGTGGACGAGCGCGTGCACGCCATGGAGAGCCAGATGCTCGCCACGGCGCCCGCGATGGGCGGCCGCAGGTCCGGGGCGTGGGACGACGCACTGCACAACGTGAAGCTGGTGGCCGAGGGCCACGGTGTGCACAACGTGAACTACGCGTACGCGGTGCTCGGCAAGGCGCACGACCAGATGAACGCGGCGCGGGCCGAGGCGGGCCTGTCGGCGCTGCCGGTGCCGTGGAAGGAAGTGGCCGTCGGCTCCAAGAAGTGCGTGAGCTGTCACACCGGTATCGAGAAGCAGGGCGAGCCGTGGCGCGGGCACGCCTTCGCGCACGGGCCGCACGTGGTGACGGCGAAGCTCGAGTGCGAGAAGTGCCACCGACCGCACGATCAGCGGCCGAAGACCGAGGTCGTGCGCTTCGGCGACCAGGGCTGCCTCGGCTGTCATCACACGCGTGCCCCGCGCGGGCCCGGTGACTGCCGGCCCTGCCACGCGAATCCCGGTGAGGCCACCGTCGGCAGCATCCTCGGGCCGTTCTCGCACGGTGCGCACCGCAAGGCCGGGCTCGAGTGCATGGAGTGCCACGGCATGCGCAACGGCGATCCGCGGACCGATCGCGCGACCTGCCGGTCCTGTCACGAGCAGGTGTAGGCCGCGAACGCAGGACGAGGGCCCCGCCGCGCGAGCGACGGGGCCCTCGGTGCTTCGGACGGCGCCGGGCGCCGCCGCACTCAGAGCTGCTTCGGAATGTCGCGCGTCAGGACGTCGGGGTCGCCGTCGGTGACGAGCACGTCGTCCTCGATCCGGATGCCGCCGAAGTCCAGCAGGCCGTCCACCCGCGTCCAGTCCACCGCGTCCTGGTGTCGTTCGCGGTGGGCGGGTTGCGTGAGCAGCGCCCGGATGAAGTACACGCCCGGTTCCACCGTGATCACGTAGCCGGGTTGCAGCGGCAGGTCGGTGCGCAGCATCGACAGCCCCGGTCGCGTGCTGCGCGCGCGACCCGGCAGGTAGCCGCTCGCGTCGCGTACGCCGAGCCCCAGCAGGTGGCCGAGCCCGTGCGGGAAGAACAGCGCGTGCGTGTCGCGCTCGACGAGGCTCTCGGCGGTGCCTCGCAGCACGCCCAGCGACACGAGGCCGGCGGCGATGTCGAGCGCGGCCTTCAGGTGCACGTCGCGCCATTCCACGCCGGCGCGGCAGGACGCCACCGCGCGCACCTGCAGCTCCAGCATCATCGCGTAAAGGTCGCGCGCGAAGCCGTCCCATCCGCCCACGCGGTACGTGCGCGTGACGTCCGAGGAGTAGCGCTCCACCTCGGCGCCGGCGTCGATCAGCACGACGTCGCCGGCCTTCGCCACGCGCGTGGTGGGCTCGAAGTGCAGCACGGAGGCGTTCGAGCCGAACGCCACGATGGTCCCGTACGCGGTGCGGCCCGCGCCGGCGCGGAAGAAACGCCGCCCAGGCCCACCTGCACGGCGCTCGGTGACGCCCCTGCGGATCGCGTCCACGGCGGCGGCGAACCCGCGTTCGCGGCGTGCACCGCGCCGGACGAGTTCGTCCTCGGTCGCGTCCTCGGGCTGCGCGCGCGTGCGTGAGCGTCTCGCGCAACGCCTCGCGCGCGCCGGATGCCGCGGCGCCGGCAAGGGACAGCCGAGCTCCCACCACGGTCCGGCCGCGGCGGGCGGCGAGCCATCCCGGCAGCTCGGTGAGCGGCGTGCCGGGGACCCTGCTCGCGGCCCTCCCAGACGCGCTCGGCCTCGGTCACCACGGGCACGAAGTCGGTCCAGCCGCTGCGCGGATCGAACGCGATGACCGCGCCGGGCACCCGCGGCCCGTGAGCACGACGTACTCGGCGTGCGCGACGAACGGAAAGGAACGAACTGCTCCGGCCTGGACGGGCAGGGCTTCGCCTGCGCCCACGAGGACCAGCTCGTCGGTGAGCGCCCAGGCGGCCGCGATGCGCTCGCGGCGGCGATCGATGAGTTCGGACATGCCGCGCAATGTACCCGATCCGCTCGTCCGTCGGCCTCGGCGCCCTCCGGGCGGAGCACCCCGGCGGGACGGACGCGGCGGATCCCGGCGACGGGCGTGCCGGGGCGGGCGCGATTTCCGTCACTTGCGCGGGCCGGGTGCCCGGTGGCGCGCGAACCGTCGCTCCGCCCGCGTTCGCGGACTCAACTCTTCGCGCCTCCGCCCGACACTCGGAACGAACACCCCTCGTGTTGGGCACACTTTCGCCAAGAGGCACGCATGGCCACGCTCTGCACCGACTACCGGATCAACGATGGAAACCTGAGGATCCGGCGCGAGTTCATGAGGTTCACCGAACGCGACGTGCGGACACTGCGCAATCTGTCTGGCTGGGCGCGCCGTGTCGCGCCGAAGATCGCGCGCGAGTTCTACGATTTCCAGTTCCAGTTCCCGCCGACGCTGCGCTTCTTCGAGGCGCAGGCGCGGCGGCTCGGCGTGAACATGGAACAGCTCCGTTCGAAGCTCGAGGGCGCGCAGGCCGGCTACTTCGTGCAGATCTTCGAGGAGGCCGAGCGCGGCGGGGACTTCGGTCCGGCGTTCTTCGAGCGCCGCCTCCAGGTGGGTCGGCTCCACAACATGATCGACTTGACCATGAAGTGGTACGTGGGCAGCTACGCGCTGTACATGGACCTCACGCGCAAGCACCTGATCCAGGCGTACCCG
>JBGAOB010000222.1:0-7927 GCA_044222045.1 Candidatus Eiseniibacteriota bacterium | reverse complement strand
GGTGGTGCCCGCCGCCAGCAGCGCGAGGCGCACCGTGGCGGTGGCGGGCGACAGGGGCAGCACCACGCCCAGCGCGACGACCGCGGTCAGCGCCAGCGTGAATCGCGACGCGGCCTGCAGCGCCTCGCGCAGCACGCGTGCGCGGCGCAGGCGCGCATGCGCGCCGGCGAGCAGGCGGCCCAGGGCGGGAACGCTCGGGTGCTGGGGCATGGTGGTGTCCGTCCCGGTTTCGGCCGAGTCAGTTCGAGAGCGCGTAGTGGACGATGTTCAACGCCATCCGCAACGCGGCCTCGCGCCTTTCGGGTGGGTCCTGGTGGATCGACTCGTCCTCGAGGCCGTCGCCCAGGTCGCAGTCGAACGTGAACAATACGAGCAGCCTTCCGCCGCGAACAACGCCGAACGCGCGCGCGGGCCCGCCGTCGTGCTCGTGGATCTTGGGCAGGCCGGCGGGGAACTCGTGCAGCTGGTGGAAGACCGGGTGCGAGAACGGGAGTTCCACCAGTTCGTCGTCGGGAAACAGCTTCTTCGCCTCGCGGCGGAACGACGGCGAGATGCCGAAGTCGTCGTCCACCCACAGGAAGCCGCCGGCATCGAGCCACCGGCGCAGGTTCGTGGCCTCGGCGTCGGTGAACTTGATGTTGCCGTGCCCCGAGGCGAACGCGAACGCGTACTGGAACAGCGCCGCCGAACCGGGTTCGACCACCGCTTCCTCGCCGCCGCCCACCGGGATGCTCGTGCGCTGCCGGACCGCGGCGAGCAGGTTCCGCAGCGAGGTCTGGTTGCCGTACCAGTCTCCGCCGCCGCCGTACTTGAGCCGCGCGATGCCGAACTGGTGCGTGCCGGGACGCGGCGCCTGCGCGCGGGCGCTGGAGGCGGCGAGGACGAGCCCGAGCAGGGCGGCGAGGAGCCGGCGAGTCATGCGATGGAGTATAGGTGTCCGCTGGCCGGAGATCGTGTCCGGGAAACGTCAGTCCTGCCCGGCGCGCCCGTGGGGCCGGCGACCCGGAACGCCGAAGGGCGGCGCGAGTGCGCCGCCCTTCGGGATCGCCCGGATGTCGGAGACGCGATCAGGGCGTCGGCCGCCGCGGATTCACGTGCACGGCGCCGAGCGTCCAGCGACGGTACACGTTCGGGTCCTGGATGCGGATGCTGTCACGGTCACCCTTCATCCACGCGACCACCTGCCCGGCGGCGTCCACGGCCGTGACGCGCACCAGGTACACCTGGCCGTTCAGCATGCCGCGGCGCGCGAGCCAGATCTGGCCCGGCTGGATGCGCGTGGTGTCGGACGGGAGCTTGAACGTCGTCTCGGGCGCGGCCACGTAGCCCACGAAGAAGTCCTGCACGTTGCCGTCCAGGATCGGGGCGGGGGCGCCGCTCTTCTGGCGCTCGAGGACCGAGGCGTTCGCGCGGAACTGGTAGACGTGCAGCCAGTAGCCCGCGGCGCCGCTCACCGAGTTCCAGGACATCCGGAACAGCGAGTCGGTCGGCGACGTCGAACCGCGATACACGAGGCTCGGCGCCGGAGTCGCCGTGGACACCGACACGTTCGAGAGCGGCGACTGCGGCGTGGCGAGACCTTCGACGAGCCCGCGCGCCACGTACGTCGCCGGCGTGAAGCCCGACGCGGAGCCGTCCGTGGTGCCGTAGTACTCGTACTGCGTGTCGATCCACCGGCGGGTCGGCGGCAACGGGTACGTCTTGAACTGCCGGAATCCACCACTGCGCTCGCGCCGGAACATCTGGAACGCGGAGCTGATCGAACCGTCGAAGATCGCCAGGCGCTGCGCGCCCGGCCCGACGTTGTAGATCGGCGTCGTGGTGATCGCGACGTCGCGGAACTCCACGGGGCTCGAGCCCGGGACTTCCTGGCGCGCGTAGTCGAGCGTCGTGTTCGGGAGATCCGGCCAGGACACGAGCAACACCCGGGGATCCGGCTTGCCCTCGACCTGCGTGTAGGCCGAGTCGACACTGGTGACCTTCTTGGCACAACCCGAAGCGACCACCGCCACAAGGGCGAGCAGCGCCAGCGCTCGGGCGACCGGGAGGGTGCGCATCATCCGCCTCACTTTCCTGTGGTCTTCACGCCCTTGCGACGGTCCACCGCGATCCAGATGTCGAGCGCCAGCGCGCTCGCCACGTAGACCGACGAGTACGTACCGAACACGACGCCCACCAGCATGGCGAACGAGAAGTCCCGGAGCACCTGCCCGCCCCAGATGAACAGGGCCAGCGCGGTGAGGAACACCGTGAACGCCGTGATGACCGTACGCGAGAGCGTTTCGTTGACGGCGATGTCCATGACGCGCTCGTGGGGCTCCTTGCGGAGCGCCTTCGCCCGTTCCCGGATTCGGTCGAAGACCACGATCGTGTCGTTGATGGAGTAACCGGCGATCGTCAGCAGCGCGGCGATCACCGTGAGCGAGATCTCGCGCCCCGTGAACATCAGGGCGCCGAGCGTCACCAGCACGTCGTGCAGCAGCGCCACGACGCCGCCGAGCGCGAACTTGAACTCGTAGCGGAAGCCCACGTAGATCAGGATCACGCCGAGGCTCGTGAGCACCGCGAGCATGGCCTTCTTGCGGAGGTCGCTGCCCACCTTGGGGCCCACCGTCTCGATGCGCCGCAGTTCGACCTGCGTGCCCGCGTTCGACGACTGGATCATCCCCTGGATGCGCTCGAACGAGTCCTTGCCCTGCTCCGGCATGCGGAGCAGGAACTCGCCCGGCGTGTCGCCGGAGATGGCCTGCAGTTCGACGTCGCCCAGCCCGCCGCGACCCAGCGCGTTGCGCACCTGGTCGCTGTGCAGCGCCGGCACCGTGCGGATCTGCAGCAGCGTGCCGCCGGTGAAATCGACGCTGTACTTCGGGCCCTTCGTGAAGAACCAGCCCAGCGTCGCCAGCAGGATGAGGCCGGAGAAGACGTACGCCATGCGCCGGTAGCGCATGAACGGGATGTTCGTTCCGATCAGAAGCTGAAACATGAGCGAGGCCTTTCGTGCGCGTCAGATGCTCAGCCGCTCGACGCGTCCGCGGCTCAGCCAGAAGTCGTAGATCATGCGGGTGAACACCACCGCCGTGAACAGGTTCGCGAGCAGACCGATGATCAGCGTCACCGCGAACCCGCGGATCGGACCCGTGCCGAACTGGAACAGGAAGATCGAGCTGATGATCGTGGTCGAGTGCGCATCGAAGATGGTGCGGAACGCGCGGTCGTAGCCCAGGCGCACGGCATCGCGCACGCCCTTGCCACCGCGGAGCTCCTCGCGGATGCGCTCGAAGATCAGCACGTTGGTGTCCACGGCCATGCCCACGGTGAGGGCGAGGCCGGCGAGGCCCGGCAGCGTCAGCGTGGCCTTGAAGTAGGCGAGCGCCGCGATCACGTACAGCGTGTTCAGGATCATCGCGGCGACCGCGATCACGCCCGACAGGCTGTAGTAGACGACCATGAACGCCACCACGAGCGCGGTGCCGATCAGGCCGGCCATGACGCCTTCCTGGATCGAGTCGGCGCCGAGCGACGGCCCGACCGTGCGTTCCTCGAGGATCTTCACCGGCGCCGGAAGCGAGCCGGCGCGCAGCACGATCGCGAGGTCCTTGGCCGTGCTGATGTCGAAGTTGCCGCCCGTGATCGACGCGTCGCCGGTGGGGATGCGATCGCGGATCACCGGCGCGGAGGCGACGACGCCGTCCAGCACGATGGCGAGCTGGCGCTGCACGTTGTCACCCGTCACCCGCGTGAACTCGGCGCGGCCACGCGGCGTCATCTTCATGCTCACGCCCCACGCGCCCGGGTTCGTCTGGTCGAGGCCGACCTGCGCCTCGGCGCTGGCGATCGAGCCGCCCGTCATCTCGGGCTCGCGCTTGAGCACGTACAGCATGCGGCCCGTCACGCCCTGGCTGGCCTGGTCGGGGTTGCTCCAACGCAGCTCCGAGTCCATCGGGATGATGGAGTCGAGGCCGGGCGTCGCGAGCAGCTTCTCGACGGCGCCGAGGTCGTCCTTGCGAACGAAGCCGCCCGCGTCGAAGAACCGCGACGTCAGTGGCTTCGAGCGCTCCAGGCTGTCGCCCGCCGCGGCGCCGCGCGCCGCGAGATAGGCGTCCAGGCGGTCGTAGAGCGCCCGGGCCTCTTCGTTGGTGCGGACCAGCTTGAACTCGAGCAGGGCCGTCTTGCCGATCAGGTCGATCGCACGCGCGCGGTCGGTCAGACCCGGCAACTGGACCGCGATGCGATCCTCGCCTTCCTTCTGGATGAGCGGCTCGGCGACGCCGAACTGGTCCACGCGATTGCGGATGATCTCCATCGCGCGTTCCGGCGCGTCCTTGGCTTCCGCCGCATTCAGCCGGGAGCGATCCACCTCCAGCAGCAGCTGCAGGCCGCCCTGGAGGTCGAGGCCGAGGTGGATGGCGTCACTGCGGAGCTTGGTCAGCTCCGCAGGGGCCAGCGCATCCCGCTGGGCCGGCGTCATCGTGTAGTAGCGATACGACGGGAAAAGCAGCCAAAGGGCTGCAATGGTGACCAGCACCACTCCCAGCAGCTTCCACTGGTCCGACCGGGTCATGCGTTCCCCCATACGATCAACCGCCGGGACGGCTCGAAGCAGTCCCGGCGTGCGCAACTCCAAAGAGGGCGGGAGTCTAGGGGCCACTTCCGGGGACTGTCAACGAACCCTCAGGTCGCCTTCTCCCGACGCCGAACGCGGGCGTCGCGCGGGGAGTGCGGCCGGGACGGGGACCGGTTGGCGGCCGGTCCCGGAAATCGGATACCGGTGAGGGAGGTCGGGGTGTGGGAAGGGTGATGCGGAGGATGGGGTGGGTTCCCGGCCGAAGTCCCCGCGCGCCGGGGCCGTTGGGCAACATCCGTTCCGCCGATCGAACCCGCCCGCTGCGCGCCCCCGAGGCCCGATCCCCGTCGGCAGCGCGTCGCGGGCCGCGCGTCGGCCGACGCCGACGTCACGCGGGGCCCCGGACTCGTCCGCGCCCGCCGGGTGGACGAGCCGTCCGGCCGAGTCGCGGGGCGCCGCGACTCGCACCACCTTCGGCCGCGCCGCGCCAAGCGCCTGCGGCGATTGACACTCCCCGGGGCCATTCCTATAGTGCGGCGCTCATTGCACCGGGCCCACCCCTGCATTCCCACCGCACGGAATGAGGAGTCCTCTTCTCATGATCTCTCGCGTTCGCTGGGTCGGCGCCGCCCTCGTGGCGATGCTGATGGCCGCCCCGGCGTGCTGGGCCGCCGACGCCGATTCCACCGCCGCCCGGCCGCACTCCGGCCACCTTCCGGGCCGCGGCTCCGTCGGCGCTCAGATCGGCGGCAACGCCTTCGTCGCCGGCGGCGACTACCAGAAAGGCGCGCAGCCGCGCCTCGTGTTCGCCGGCCACTTCCGTTACCTCGTGAACAGCACCCTGCGCTGGCAGATCTCGCCGTACATGGCCTGGGCCGCCTACAAGAACGACGAGCCCGTGCCGTTTCCCGACCCGAACTTCCCCGGCGACGCCACCAAGGACAAGCACCTCACGCTCGTCGCGGGCGCGGCCGCGCAGCTGCAGCTGGTGCGCGGCTCCGATCCGTGGCGCTGGCACGTGGGCGCGGGGCCGTCGCTGTACCGGGTGTGGGTGGAGAACCGCCGCAAGGTGCTGAAGGATCCCGAGACGTTCCGACTGCACCGCGGGCTGTACCTGGGCGCTTCGGCCGAGGTCGGCGTCGAGCGCTTCCTGAAGGCGCTGCCGAACACGTCGGTGGAGTTCACGCTCGGCAGCCACATGGCTTTCGCGAAGCGGGACGACCAGTTCCCGCGCGGGTACAGCGATTCGCCGCTGCTGGTCGATGCGCGACTCGGTGCGCACTACTACTACGATTTCAAGCGAGGCAAGCCGGACAAGCCTTCGGCGACGCCGAAGAAGTGAGCCACGAAGCCGCAGCGCGTCCCGCTGCGGCTTCGGTCTTTCGGGAGGATTCTCCGCCGTGACGGAACGAGTCGCCTGGACGGACAAGGTGGGCCCCGAAGCGCTCACGTTCGACGACGTCCTGCTGGTGCCGCGCTTCGCGGAGATGCATCCGCGCGAGGTCGACACGCGCACGCGCTTCTCGCGGAACATCGCGCTGCACGTGCCCATCGTGAGTGCCGCCATGGACACGGTCACCGAGTCCGCGTTGGCCATCGCGATCGCCCGAGAGGGCGGCATCGGCGTGATCCACAAGAACCTCTCGATCGAGGAGCAGGCCGCGCAGGTGGACCGCGTGAAGCGCTCCGAGAGCGGCATGATCGTGGACCCCGTGACGCTGCGCCCCGACGCCACGCTCGGCGAGGCGCACGCGATCATGGCGCGCTTCCACATCTCGGGCGTGCCGATCACCGAAGGTGGCCGGCTCGTCGGCATCCTCACGAACCGCGACCTTCGCTTCGAGACCGACGACCGCCGCCGCGTGTCGGAGGTGATGACGCGCGAGAACCTGGTGACGGCCCCCGTGGGTACCACGCTCGAACAGGCGCGCGACATCCTCGCGAAGCACCGCATCGAGAAGCTGCCCGTGGTGGACGACGACCGGCAGCTGAAGGGCCTCATCACGGTCAAGGACATCGAGAAGCGCATCCGTCACCCGCACGCGTGCAAGGACGCGCTCGGCCGGCTGCGCGCGGCGGCCGCGATCGGCACCGCGGGCGACTTCGTGGAGCGCGCGCAGGAGCTGGTGCGCGCCGGCGTCGACGCGCTCGTGGTGGACAGCGCTCACGCGCATTCCAAGGGCGTGCTCGACGCGGTGCGCGCGCTGCGCACGCACGCCGGCAGCGCCGACCTCGTGGTGGGCAACGTCGGCACCGGCGAGGGCGCGAAGGCCGCGGTGGACGCGGGCGCCGATGCCGTGAAGGTGGGCATGGGTCCGGGCGCCATCTGCACGACGCGCGTGGTGACCGGCGCGGGCATGGCGCAGATCACGGCCATCCTCGAGGCCGCGAAGGCGCTCGAGGGCACCGACGTGCCGATCATCGGCGACGGCGGCATCAAGTACAGCGGCGACGCGGTGAAGGCACTCGCCGCCGGCGCGCACACCGTGATGATGGGCGGGCTGTTCGCCGGCACCGAGGAAAGCCCCGGCGAAGTGGTGCTGCTGGAGGGTCGCCAGTACAAGGTGTATCGCGGCATGGGCTCGCTGTCGGCGATGGCCGCCGCGCGGGGCAGCCGCGAGCGCTACTTCCAGGAGAACACCGACGAGCTGTCGAAGCTCGTGCCCGAGGGCATCGAGGGTCGCGTGCCGTACAAGGGCCCGCTCGCCGCGACCGTGTACCAGCTCGTGGGCGGCCTGCGCGCCGGCATGGGCTACTGCGGCTGCCGCACGATCGACGACCTGCGCACGAAGGCGCGCTTCGTCCGCATCAGCGGCGCCGGCCTGCGCGAGAGCCACCCGCACGACGTCAAGATCACGAAGGAAGCGCCGAACTACGAAGTCCGCTGAGCTCCCCGCACCGCAGCATCGACCTCAGCCCCGATATCCCCTCCGCTGACCACCCTTCCCGAGAGGAGGCGAACATGCGGCCCGTCGGAACGCGTCGAGGCAACACGATGGTGAGGTTCCTGGTGGACCAGGCGGCGCGCCGTCGCCTGTGGATGTCGCTCGCGCCGAGCCAGGTGGACGAGTCGGCGCCCGGCGCCGACCAGTGGAGCGTGCGCTGGTCACGACGCTTCTACGACCACGTGCGCCGCCGGCTGCTGCCGCGCATGACCGTGGCGGGGCGCGTGCCCGAGGGCGAGCTGCGCTGGTACGGCGGCGAAACGCTGCGACTGTGGGCGCTCGTCGACGTGCACGCGACCGTGCTCGCGCTCGAGCACGGCGAGACGCCGGCCACGCTCGGCGACCGGGCGCGGCGCTGGACCGCGTGCCTCACCACGCGCACCGCGCCCGGGCTGGCCTCGGGGCACTGGGGGCACCC
>JBGAOB010000221.1:0-8001 GCA_044222045.1 Candidatus Eiseniibacteriota bacterium | reverse complement strand
GCCTCGCACTTCGAGGCATCGCTCCGGCTCACGCAGGCGGCGCGGGCCCTGGGGCATCGAGCGTCACGCCTGGCGGGCGCGCGGCCGAAGTGACCCCGCCCCGGGCCGCGGGAGAGGAGGGATCGACCGGTGGGTGCTGCCGACGAACCCACCGGCGAAGCCGTCTGATGCCCTTCGTCGTGGCCCTCCTCGTGATCACGGCCACCGGCGTGTGCGACCGGACGGCAGGAGCAGATCCCGATTCGGTGCGGGTGCGCGTCGAAGTGGGCTGGCGCACGGATGCATCGAACGAGACCTACTACGAGCAGACGTTCGACGACACCACCTTTCGCCCGGCCCGCCTGCAGAGCACTCCCGAAGTCGTGCACTCGGCCGTGGGGCGACTCGACTGGGGCGAACTCGCCGACGGGCGGCGCGACGCGTGGCGACTGGGGCTCGAGGGACGCGCGGGTGACCTGGTGCGGTCGCTCGGCCTCGACGGACGTCTGCGCCGCGTGGACCTGGGCGGCTGGGAGATCGTCGTGACGCCGCGGGCTGCGTGGCAGTCCGACCGGACCTTCGATCGTGACCGGTCCGAACTCCGGACGTCGGCCGCGGTGCAGGCCTGGCGCGGGCTCGCGGGCAGCATGTCGCGGTGGGGACTGACCGGCGGCTCGGAGGTGCTGCGCTCCAGCGGGGCGGGCAGCGAGTTCGTGCTCGACCGAAACGTCCTCTCGATGGGTGCGGCGTTCGAGCGCAGCAGCTGGAGCGGTGGGGACCTGCGGCTCGACTACGGCCTCGATGCACGGCAGTTCCCGGACTCGACGTCCCGCGATCATCTCGAGCACCACGCCGAGGCGTCCGCGAGGCTCGATGCCGGGTCCGGGTCGGTCGACGCGAACATCCGCGTGAACCGACGGGGCACGATGCAGTCGGCTGCAACCACCCGCGATCGGTACTGGTCGGGAGACGCCTCGAGCGAATGGCGGCTCGGCGCGGGGGCCGCCTGGTCCGGCGTCGCGAGGATCGAAGGGGAGTGGCAGCGCTACGACCGGCCCGATTCGGAGGTCTACTTCGACTACGGGCTGGTGCGCGCCCAGGCTGGGCCGCGTCTCGAATCGGGCGGCTGGTCCCTCGAGGCGGCTCCCCGCGTGGAGTGGCTTCTTGCCCCGAGCAACGCCGGCGAGTCGTACGTCGAGCCCGCGCTGGGGTTCGAGGCCGAGTGGGTGGGCAGCGGAGCGCTGTGGGCGCTCGCCCCGGCGTTCGGTCGGCGTGAGTACGATTCGGAGGAAGCGGGCGCGGTCGAGCTCCACCAATCCTTCACGTTCCTGGAGGCGCATCTCGTCGCGGACCAGGCGCTGCCGGGTCGGATGCGCCTGCGGACGTTCCTGTACGGTCGGCTGGAGCAGCACGCGGACTCGACGCAGAACACCCGTAGTCTTTACTTCTCGGTCGACGTCCGTAGACTCTTCTGATATCCGCGTGGTCGGCACGCGTGCCGCGGTCGAGCGCCGCGCGCGTGGAGGCGCGATCCATCGTCGCGCGCGGCAAGGCCCGAACGTCGGGCTCCGCCGGAGTCAGTCAGGGATGGCAGGGCCGAGGTGGTCGTCATGACGTCGCGTCGAGGGGTGTTCTTCCTGGTCGTGCTGCTCCTGGTCGTGGGGGGGGCAGGGCTCCTCTGGATCCAGCGTGGACACGTGGCCACTTCGCCGGTGGGCCCCACCGTGCTCGTGTTCGACGTCCCCACCACGATCACCGAATCCCATCCGACGTCCTCCGCACTCTCGTTCACGGACCTGCGCGGCGACGAGGCCACGCTGTGGGACGTCGTCTTCGGGATTCGCCACGCGGCGCGGGACGGCCGCGTGAAGGCGCTGGTCCTGCACGTGGAGTCCCTCGACTGGGGCTGGGCGCGACTCGCCGACCTGCGCGAGGCGATCGCCGAGTTCCGCGCCTCGGGCAAGCCCGTCTACGCGTCGCTGCGCGGTGGCGCCGAAGCCGAGTACCTGCTCGCGTGCTCCGCCAACCACCTGGCCATGCCGACCACGGCCACGCTGCAACTCGACGGGCTCGTGGCTTCGGCGATGTTCCTGCGCGGGACGTACGACAAGCTCGGCATCACCCCGAACTTCGAACACGTGGGCACCTACAAGTCGGCGGTCGAGTCGTATACGCGCACCGAGATGTCACCCGACGCGCGCGCCGCGCTCGAGTCCTTGCTCGACGACGAGTTCCAGCTGCTCGTCGATTCGCTGGCCGCGGCCCGCCGCCTGCCGGCGGACTCGATCCGGGCCTGCATCGACGAAGGGCCGTACATGGCCACCGACGCGCTCGCGCACGGGCTCGTCGACACGCTGCTCGAGCAGGCGGAAGTGGACTCGTTCGCCCGCCAGGCGGCCGGCGCTTCCGCGCGCATGGTGCGCCTCGAGCGCTACCTCGATCACGTCGACACGGAGGACGAATCCGCCCCGCTGGCACTCGTGGTCGCCTCCGGCACCATCATGCCGGGTCGCAGTCGTTCGTCGGCATGGTCGGGCGATCAGATCGGCGCCGAAACGCTGATCGCGCAGTTGCGCGACCTCCGCGAACGGTCGTCCGTGCGAGCGGTGGTGCTCCGCATCGACAGCCCGGGTGGCGACGGCGGCGCGTCCGACGACGTCTGGCGCGAGGTCCGGCGGCTGGGCGCCCGCAAGCCGGTCATCGTGAGCATGTCCGATCTCGCGGCGTCCGGCGGCTATTACATCGCGTGCGCGGGCGACACGATCGTGGCGCAGCCCGCCACGCTGACCGGTTCGATCGGAGTCTTCGGTGGCAAGCTCAACCTGCTCGGGCTCTACCGCAAGGTAGGCCTCAACGTCGAAACGGTGACGCGCGGCCGTCACGCCGAGATGATGTCCCCGTTCCGTGACTTCACGCCCGAGGAAAGCGATCGTTTCCGCTCGCGACTGGAGAGCTTCTACCGCGTGTTCCTGTCCCGCGTCTCCGAAGGCCGCCGGCTCAGTGCGGCGCACGTCGACTCGGTGGGGCAGGGGCGCGTCTGGTCGGGGCTCGCCGCGCGGCGCATCGGGCTCGTCGACGAGCTCGGCGGCATGCGTCGGGCGCTGCAGATCGCGGCGAAGCGCGCGGGCCTGGACTCCGCCGACGCGCGGCGCGTGCGCATGGTGCCGCGTCGGTGCTGGCCGCGTTTCGCGTGCCCGAGGACCTGAAGGTGTGGGGGCAGGTCGCGGAGTATCCCGCGGGCCGTGTCCTCGCGCTGATGCCGTACTCCGTTCGCATCCGCTGACCGCGCCGCCGCACCCGCTGCCGCTCGCCGCCGTGGCGCCGGCCCGGCTTGGCCGCGCGGTTCCGGCACCGGCGGTCATCGGCGGTCCGCGGGCCGACCGCGCACGCGAAAGGGGAGCACGGCCTCGTGCTCCCCTCGTCGGTTCGACGTGCGCGGCGCGCTCGTCGCGTCGGGGCGACTACTTGCTGAACGTGCGGATGAACGCGATCAGGTCCTCGATCTCCGCGGGCTTCAACTGCCCGGTCTTGCCCCACGCCACCATGCCCGACTTGATCTTGCCGTTCGTGATGCAGTCGCGGATGAAGTCGTCGGTGATCGTCGCCATGCGCTTCTTGTCGCGCCAGTTCGGGCTGGGGTTGCCGGTCAGTTTCACGCCCCCCGATCCGTCGGGCTTGTGGCACTGCGCACACACCTTCTTCGTGAACAGGACCTTGCCGTTGGCGGCGTTGCCCTTGCTCGGGCCCGTCGTGGCGAACGCCAACGTGGCCGTCAGGGCGGTTCCCAGGACCAGAGCCGCGGCCACGGAACGCCGCGTAGTGGCGGACATCATGCTGAAACTCCTCGTGAGGGGTGGGGAACCCGGGAATGGATTCGAGCTTCGAACCGGGGAGGGAAGCTAGCCGTTGCCCGGCGGGGGAGCAACGGACGGATCCTCCGTCCCGCATCGCGGCGCCAGCCGGGTTCGATGCCCGACGACCGCGCGAGGAGCGCGGAGTTTCGGCGGGCGACGGACGCAGCGCGTCGGAGCCGCGAACTCGCCGGACGGCGCGCCCGGGAGAAAGCCCGGGCGGTGGGTCGGACTACCTCCAAAGGTCCATTGACCCGTTCGAAAACGCCGTGCTAGCGTGCATCGCCACTTGACTTTACGCTGGGTCGCGCCACTTCCTCTCGCGCGGCCAGACCCTGGACGATTCGTCCCCCCCTTGTGGGAGGTGTCGCGTGAAAGAGTTCGCCACCGCTCAGATTCGCAACGTCGCGCTCGTGGCCCATCACGGTGTGGGCAAGACTTCGCTCGCCGAAGCCATGTTGTTCCACGCGAAGGCCACCAGCCGCCTCGGCCGCGTCGCCGAAGGCACGACGCTGCTGGACCACGCCCCGGACGAGATCGGGCGCCAGATGTCGATCGATCTCGGCCTGGCGCAGTTCGAGTGGCTCGGCCACAAGATCAACCTGCTCGACACGCCCGGCTACTCGGATTTCGTCGGCGACGTGTACAGCGCGCTGCGCGTGGCGGATGCCGCCGTGCTCATGCTGCGTGCCGCGGCCGGAGTCGAAGTGGGCACGGAGATGGCCTGGGAAGTGCTCAAGCAGGAGAAGTCGCCGCTGCTCATTTGCGTGAACATGATGGACAAGGAGCACGCGAACTTCGACGCGGCGGTCAAGAGCACGCACGACCGCCTGGGTCTCAACGCGGTGCCGGTGCAGTTGCCGATCGGCGAGGCGGAGGACTTCCACGGCATCGTCGACCTGATCGAGAACAAGGCCTTCACGTTCTCGGGCCGCGGCATCGACGAGAAGAGCGTCGAGGTGCCGATTCCCGACGACTTGAAGGAGCGTGCCGCCGCCGCGCGCGCCACGCTGCTCGAGGAGGCGGCCACCGGTGACGAAACGCTCATGGAGAAGTTCCTCTCCACGGGCGACCTCACCGTCGAGGAGATCCGCAAGGGCCTGTGCGAGCGCGTCGTGATGTGCGACCTCGCGCCGGTGTTCT
This sequence comes from Candidatus Eiseniibacteriota bacterium, assembly GCA_044222045.1. GTDB lineage: Bacteria > Eisenbacteria > RBG-16-71-46 > RBG-16-71-46 > RBG-16-71-46 > JBGAMH01. The sequence goes on along the minus strand of JBGAOB010000221.1, from coordinate 3,028 downwards.
GCTGCTCCGCGTACCACAACCTGGGCGTCAAGGAGATCCTCGACGAGATCGTCGACGTGCTGCCTTCGCCGCTCGACGTGCATCCGCAGGTCGGCGAAGTGAACGGTGCGAAGGTCACCTGCAAGCCCGACCGGGCCGAGCCGGTGGCGGCGACCGCGTTCAAGACGCTGGCCGAGGCGCACCTCGGGGAACTCTCGCTGATCCGCCTGTGGTCGGGGCACGTCGAGCCGGGCACCGACCTGGTGGTGACGAGCCGTAACCGCTCCGAGAAGCTCGGCGCGCTGTATCACCTGGTGGGCAAGGAGCGCTCCGAGTGCAAGGGCGCGTCCGCCGGCGACATCGTGGCGGCGGTGAAACTCAAGGAGACGCACACCGGGGACACGCTCGCGGACAAGTCGCGCCCCGTGAAGCTCGCCCCGCCGGACTTCCCGCGCCCGGTGGCCGCGGAGTGCATCCGCGCCAAGAACAAGGGCGACGAAGAGAAGCTCGCCCAGGGGCTCATGCGGCTGCACGAGGAGGATCCCACGCTGTACAAGCAGTTCGAGGAGAGCACGCACGAGACGCTGGTCTACGGCATGGGTGATCTGCACCTCGAAGTGCTCGTGGAGCGACTCAAGAAGCGGTTCGGCGTCGAGGTCGTGCTGCAGAAGCCGAAGATGCCCTACCGCGAGACCATCAAGGGCAAGGCGCAGGACGAGTACCGCCACAAGAAGCAGACGGGCGGTCGCGGCCAGTTCGGCGAAGTGCACCTGCGCGTGGAGCCCTTGCCGCGTGGTGCGAAGTACGAGTTCGTCGACGAGGTGAAGGGTGGCGTGATCCCGAACCAGTACATCCCCGCCGTCGAGAAGGGCGTCGTGGCCGGCATGGAGAAGGGGCCGCTCGCCGGCTACCCGGTGGTCGACGTGCGCACCGCCGTGTTCTTCGGCAAGCACCACGACGTGGATTCGTCCGAAATGGCCTTCAAGATCGCGGCCGAGACGTGCTTCCACCAGGCGATCCTCAAGGCCACGCCGATCCTGCTCGAGCCGTTCTCGGACGTGGAGGTGCGCGTGCCCGAGGAGTTCCTCGGTGACGTGATGGGAGACCTCTCGTCGAAGCGCGGGAAGATCCTCGGCACCGAGGCCGACGGGCACTACCAGGTGGTGAAGGCCAAGGCGCCCATGTCCGAGTTGTACAAGTACGCCACGCACCTGCGCGCGCTCACGCAGGGACGCGGCATGGTGTCGACGGCGTTCTCGCACTACGAGGAAGTGCCGCGCGAACTCGCCGAGAAGGTGATCGCCGCGGCGAAGGCCGAGAAGGAAGCGGGCGCCGCGCACGCCTGACGCCCACGCCAGGCCACGAACACGCATCGGAGCACCGGACGGCGCGAACGCCGGCCCGCGTGCTCCGATCGCGTTTCGGGGCGGTCGCGGCGGCGGCGCGTTCCGCCGGCAAGGATCCGCTTGCACGGAGCGCCGACTGGCCCGAATCTGCGCGACATGCGCGTCCTGGGACTGGACCCTGGCAGCCGACGGACCGGCTTCGGCGTGGTGGAACGCCGCGGCGGCCGACTGGCCTGCGTCGAACAGGGCACGATCGCACCACCCGAACGTCTCGACCTCGCCGGCCGCCTGTGTCACATCGCCCGCGAGGCCGGGCTCGTGATGGATCGTGCGCGCCCCGCGGTGGTGGTCGTGGAGGAGGCGTTCTACCACCGCAACGTGCGCTCCACGCTGGTGCTCGGCCACGTGCGCGGCGCGCTGCTCGTGGCGGCCGCCGAACGCGGCATCGCCGTGGCGGAGTACAGCCCGCGCTCGATCAAGCTCGCCGTCACGGGGACGGGCGCCGCGCAGAAGGAGCAGGTCGCCTACATGGTCCGGCGGTTGCTGGAGCTCCGTATCCCACTCGCTCCGGATGCCGCGGACGCGCTGGCCGGCGCGGTCTGCCACCTGAATCAGCCGTCGGTCCGGGTCGCGGCCCTGGCCCCGGGTGCGCGCACGCGCCGGGGCCCGACGCTCGCCGATCTCGCGGCGCTCGCACCCCGGCGCCGCACGCCGGCCGCCGACCGGCTCGCGGCCATGCTCGCGACCGTTCCGTCCCGCGGCGCGCGGCGCAGCGGAGGCGCGCGATGATCGCGTCGCTCAGCGGCACGCTCACCGAGCGACTCGACGGCGCGTGCGTGGTGGAATGCGGGGGCGTCGGCTACCTCGTCCAGGTGTCGTCGCACACGCTGGCCGAGCTGCCCGCGGAGGGCGGCGCCGTGCGGCTGCGCACGCGGCAGATCGTGCGCGAGGACGCCGTGATGCTGTTCGGCTTCGCGCAGGCGGAGGAAGCCCGGCTCTTCGACCTCCTGATCGGCGTCAATGGCGTGGGACCGCGCCTGGCGCTCGCCGCGCTGTCGGGTCTGCAGCCGGCCGCGCTCGCGCGTGCGATCCGTGACGGGCAGGTGGCCGCGATCGTGGCCGTGCCCGGCATCGGCCGGAAGACCGCCGAGCGGCTGATCGTGGACCTGCGCGACAAGGTGGAGTTCCTGGCGGCGGCACCCCGGGGCGAGAAGCCCGCGGCCGGTGCCTCGCCTCGTACCGGCGTGATGGCCGACGCGACCGCCGCGCTCATGAACCTCGGCTTCACGGCGGGGCAGGCGAACGACACGCTTCGAGCCATCGGTGACGAGGCGCCGAACCTGCCGATCGAGGAACTGATCCGTCGCGCGCTGAGCCGTCTCGGGCGCCACGTGGCGCTGACGCGTTAGCGAGGAGTCTCCGTGTCCGACCCCCGAAAAGACGTCCCCGAGTATCCGCATCGCGTGGCCGACCCCGAACCCTTCGCCGAGGACGTGCGTGAGGAGAAGCGCCTGCGCCCGCTCGCGCTGTCCGACTTCGTCGGCCAGCCGCAGGTGAAGCAGCAGCTCGAGATCTTCCTCGAGGCCGCGCGGCGGCGCGGCGAAGCGATGGATCACGTGCTCTTCCACGGCCCTCCGGGGCTCGGCAAGACCACGCTCGCCGCCATCGTCGCGCACGAGCTGGGCGTGGAGATCACGCACACG
>JBGAOB010000220.1:0-8051 GCA_044222045.1 Candidatus Eiseniibacteriota bacterium | reverse complement strand
GGGCGACGCCGGAGCGCCGCCCGCCTTTCGGAATGAAGCGGTTCTGCGAGTGATCAGCCGCGACGCACGTTCGAGGCCTGAAGGCCCTTCGGCCCACGGACCACGTCGAACTCCACGGCCTCACCCTCGGCCAGGGTCTTGAAGCCGTCGCCCTGGATGGCCGAGTAGTGCACGAACACGTCTTCACCGCCCGCCTGGGAGATGAAGCCGAAACCCTTCGCCTCGTTGAACCACTTCACGTTGCCGTTGGCCACTGTGCTGCTCCTCGAATCGATGGGACCTGTGGTCCCGAACCCTTGCCGTCCTGCAAGCGACGGCGGCCCCGGTCACCGTGACCGGCGCGTCGATGGTCCGCGGCCTGCATGAAAAAAACCGCCGGAGTCGTCCGGCGGCATTGAACACACGGGGGTCACTGCAACAACCGACGCGCAACGAGTATCGGCGGCCCTGCGGGGAGGAGGCAAGCGGATTCTGCGCGGAAACGCGCCCTGTCACGGCGTGCGTCTGCTGCCGGCGAACGGGCGTGCGCTTCGCGCGTGCGCGCCGGCGCGTCGTTCGCAGGGTCTTGCACCGATCGGGTGTTTTCGCGCGAAGGAGATGCGACATGCGGGGAGCCGCACACGTTGCGCCGTGTCTCGCCCGGATGTCCGCCGCACCGCCGCCCACCCGTCAGCGCTTCGGCGGCATCGGCACGAACGCGCTCGTGCGCGCGGCGTACTCCTTCCAGCCCGGGCGCGACGCCATGTGCTGTTCCAGCATCGTGACGCCCGACACGCGCAGCAGCAGGGCCGTCACCAGCGCGGGGCTGACGAGCGCCCACGCCGAGCCCGGCACCGACAGCGCGATCAGCCCGAGCCCCCACCACAGGCACGCCTCGCCGAAGTAGTTCGGATGCCGCGTCCACGACCACAGGCCGCGGTCCATCACGCGGCCGCGGTTCGCCGGGTCGCGCTTGAACGCGGCCAGCTGCGCGTCGCCCACGGCTTCGAATCCGAAGCCCAGCGCCCACAGCGCCGCGCCCGCGGCATCGAGCGCGCCGAACGCGAGCGGGGCGGGGCTGCGCATCACGGCGAAGATCGGCAGCGCGATCACCCACAGCAGCGCCGCCTGCAGTCCGAACACGGTGACGAGGCTCGTCCACGCGAACGTGCGCGGGCTGCGGGCGCGCATCGCGGCATAGCGCGCGTCCTCGCCGCGGCCGTGGTTGCGGCGGCCGATGTGCAGCGACAGGCGCGCGCCCCACACCGTGACCAGCGCCAGCACCAGCCAGGCGCGCGGGTGGTCGGCGCCGAGCACGGCGCGCCAGGTCCAGGCCAGCACCATGAAGCCCGCGCCCCAGAAGACGTCCACGATGCTCACGTCGCGCCGGACCAGGCTCGCGACCCACACGAGCGTGGCGAGCCCCGCCGTCACGGCCAGCCCGAGCGCGGCCGCGCCGCCGGGAAACGCCGCGAGCGCGTTCACGCGAGATGCCCGGTCGAGGTGTCGCCCGCGGCCGGCCGCAGCCGGTAGTGCCCGACGTGCCATTCGCGGCCGTCGGCCCACGCGAACAGCTCCGCACACGCCAGGAAGAACAGCCGCCAGCGCTCGAACCACGTGGCGGCGTCGCGACCGTAGGTGTCGCGGAAGATCGCCATCACCTCGTCGCGGTGCGCATCCTGCCGCGCGAGCCACGCGCGGCACGTCTTCGCGTAGTGCGTGCCGTCCACCGCCCACGACGCCTGCACGCGCATCGACTCGGGGAACGCGGCCGGGAGGTCGAACGACGGCATCAGGCCGCCGGTGAAGAAGTGGCGCGCCATCCAGTCGCTGCGACCGTCGGTCTCGAACGGGTACAGCAGCTCGCGGTGGCAGAACACGTGCAGGAACAGCTCGCCGCCGGGCGCGAGCCAGCCGCGCGTGCGCGCGAGCAGCGCGGCCCAGTTGCGCATGTGCTCGAACATCTCCACGGACACCACGCGGTCGAAGCGCCCCTCGGGCGCGAACGTGTTCATGTCGGCCGTGATCACGCGCACGTTGCCGAGCCCGCGCGCCGCGGCGCGCGCCTCGATCCACGCGCGCTGTGGCGCCGAGTTCGAGACGGCGGTCACCTGCGACGCGGGGAAGTGTTCGGCCATCCACAGCGTGAGCGAGCCCCAGCCGCAGCCCAGTTCCAGCACGCGCTGCCCGTCGGCCAGGCCCGCCCGCTCGGCGGTGAGCGCGAGCATCGCCTCTTCGGCGCGCCCCAGGTCCGTCACGCCGGGCTCGAACCACGCGCACGAGTACTTGAGCCGCGGCCCCAGCACGATCTCGAAGAACCGCGCCGGCAGTTCGTAGTGCTGGCGGTTCGCGTCGTCGGTGTGCAGCGCCACCGGGGAGCCGCGCATCGCCGCGAGCAGGCGCTCGCGACGCTCGCGCACGGCCGCCGGGCCGCCGCGCCGTTCGCGCGCGAGCGTCTCGCGCAGCAGCCGGCGGATGCCCAGTTGCACCACCGCGTCGGGTACGAGCCCGCGCTCCACCGCCGGCATCGCCCAGTCCACGCTCATGCGCGCTCCGTGGCGGGTCGCGGCGCCGCGCCGTCCGCGCCGACGCCGGCGCGTGGGCCGGCGAGCGCCAGGTGCACCAGGCCGATCGTGCGCTCCAGGAACCCGGCCTCGCAGTAGCCGAAGTACCACAGCCACAGGCGCTGGAACATGTCGTCGCGCCCCATCGCGTGAAGGCGCTCGCGGTGCGCCACGAAACGTTCGCGCCACTCGGCCAGCGTGCGCGCGTAGTGCGGCGTCCAGTCGGCGAGGCCGTCCACGCGCAGGGCGGTGTGGCGCGCCACCACGTCCGTCATGCGCGCCACCGACGGCAGGCAGCCGCCGGGGAAGATCCAGCGGCGGATGAAGTCGGTGCCGCGGCGGTACGCGTCGTAGTCCTGGTCGCGGATCGTGATCGCCTGGATCAACGCACGGCCGGCGGGTTCGAGCAGCGCGTCGATCGTCCGGAAGAACGCGGGCAGGTACTCGTGGCCCACGGCCTCGATCATCTCGATGCTGACCACGCGGTCGTACCGCCGGCCGAGGCGTGCGGGCAGGTCGCGGTAGTCCTCCTGCAGCAGCGTGACCCGATCCCCCACGCCGTGTGCGCGCACGCGGGCGAGCGCGCCCTCGTGCTGGGCGCGCGAGATCGTCGTGGTGGTCACGCGGCAGCCGTACCGGGACGCCGCGTGCACCGCGAATCCGCCCCAGCCCGTGCCGATCTCCAGCACGTCCATGCCCGGAGCCAGGCCGAGCGAGCGGCACACGACGTCGAGCTTGTGACGCGAGGCCTCCTCCAGAGTGGCGTCGGCATGCGGCCAGATCGCGCACGAGTACATCATCGTGGGATCCAGGAACGTCTCGAAGAAGTCGTTGCCGAGGTCGTAGTGGGCGGCGATGTTGCGTCGCGAGCCGCCACGCGTGTTGCGCCGCAGCGCGTGCAGCGCCTTCAGCACGGGCGCCTGCAGGCGCGCGCCGCCCGACTCGAGCCCGGCGAGCAGCGCGCGGTGCCGCGCGAGCACGCGCACGAGCGTCGTCAGGTCGTCGCACTCCCACTCGCCGCGCACCCACGATTCGGCGGCGCCCAGCGCGCCGCCCAGTGCCACGGCGCTCCAGAAGCGCGGGTCGCGCACGTGGAGCGTGGCGTGCAGGCGTTCGGCACCGTGGGCCGCGCGGCCGAACGTGTCGCGCACGCCGCCTTCGATCACGGTGAGTTCGCCGTCGTGAAGGCGCGCGAGCAGGCGCCGCACGCCGTCGCGCGCCAGGCGGTCGAGCCGCCCGAGCGCCGGTTCGGCCAGCGCCACCGATTCCATGCGGGTGTCGCCGAGGCTCATGTGGTCCTCCGGGTGAGCGCGCGCTCCGCGTCGCGCGGGTGCGGGTGGTAGGGAACTCGCTTCAGCCACAACCGCAGCGCGTGGCCGTAGATGCCCGCGAGCACGCCCGCGGTTAGGAACGGGTGGCGCGCGAGCGCGCCGGCGAGCGATCGGCCGGTGATGTCGCGGCGGCGCAGCGCGAGCGTCGCGTCGAAGAAGCGCCCGCGCGCGGCGTGGTTCTCGATGTGCACCGCGAGCGACCGGCCGGGCGGTGAGAACCGGAAGCGGTACTCCATCGCCATGTCCATGAACGGCGAGACGTGGAACGCCTTCGCCTCGCGGAAGTCCAGCGCGCGGCCGTTCCGCCACGGGCGGCCGCGGCGGTCGAGCACGTAGCAGTGGCGTTCGTTCCACGGCGTGTTGCGCACCTCGGCGACGATGCACTCCACCCGCGTGTCGGCCTCGTCGTACAGGTAGAAGAAGCTCACCGGGTTCATCGCGACGCCGAAGTGCCGCAGCATCGTCAGCAGCCGCACCGGCCCACGCGGCCGCCGACCGGTGCGCGCCTCCACCAGGTCGCGCACGGCCACGTCGAGCGGCGTGCGCGGGTCCCCGAGGTGATCCGCGCGCCGGAACCACGCGGGCGCCGGCCGCGACGTGCTCCACAGCCAGCGGCCCGCGAACACGCGGTCGAGCTCGGCCAGGTCGAGCCACGCCATCAGCAGCGGGTAGCGGAACGCGTGTTCCACCGGCTCGCGCCGCCGGTGCCGCGTCCAGCCCACGTAGAGCGCGCTGTTCATGCGCGCGCCACCCGGCGGGCGCCGTGCAGCGCGGCCGCCACCGCGAGGCCGCTCACGACGCCGTCCTCGTGGAAACCGTTCCGCCACCAGGCGCCGCAGTAGTGCACGCGGTCCGCACCGCTCACCTCGGCGTGGCGCGCCTGCGCCGCGATCGAGTCCACGGTGAACACCGGGTGGTCGAACGGGATCTCGCGCAGCACGCGCGCACGATCCACCGCGCCCTCCGGGTTCAGCGTGAGCAGCAGCGGCGAACGCGTGGCGTGCCCCTGCAGCAGCGACAGGTCGTAGGTCACCGACACGGGCGCCTCGGGCGAGGCCGGGCGGTGGTGGTTCCAGCTCGTCCACGCGCGCCGCGACCGCGGCAGCACGCCGGTGTCCGTGTGCAGCCAGGCGAGGTTGCGCTGGTACGGGAACGCGCGCAGCACCTGGCGCTCGGCCGGCGCCGGCTCCTGCAGCAGTTTCAGGGACGTGTCGGCGTGCGTCGCCAGCACCACCTCGTCGAAGCGCTCGGGCCCGCGCGCGGTGATCACGTCGACCCCGGCGCCGCCCGGCGCGCGACGCACGGCCACGACCGGCGTGCGCAGCCGGATGCGGTGCGCGAACGGCGCCGACAGCCGGCGCACCAGCTCGCGCGAGCCCCCCGCGATCGTGCGCCACTGGAGCTGGCGGTGCGGCGGCTCGAGCAGGCCGTGGTTGCGGAAGAAGCGCACGAAGAACAGCGCCGGGAAGCGCCGCATGTCGGCCTCGCGCGCCGACCAGATGGCGGCGCCCATCGGCACCAGGTAGTGATCGCGGAACGCGGCCGAGTAGCGCCCGCGCTCGACCAACTCGCCCAGTGTGAGCGAGTGGCCCTCGCGCTCGGCGAGCGCCGGGGCTTCGCGGTTGAAGCGCAGGATCTCGGCCAGCATGCGCAGGAACGACGGGCGCAGCAGGTTCCGGCGCTGCGCGAACACGCCGTTCAGCGTGGTGCCGCACCATTCGAGCCTCGACCGGCGGTCCGTCAGCCCGAACCCCATCGGTGCGGGGCGCGAGGGCACGTCGAAGCGTGCGAGCATCTGCACAAAGTTGGGGTAGGTCGTCTCGTTGAAGACCATGAAGCCCACGTCCACCGGCCACGTCCGGCCCTCGTGCGGGACGTCGAGCGTCATCGCGTGGCCGCCCACGTGGTCGCCGGCCTCGAACAGCGTGAGGTCGTGACTGGCGTGCAGTTGCGAGGCGGCGGTGAGGCCGGCGATGCCGGTGCCGACGATGGCGAGCTTCATCGGGGTCTCCGTGGAAGGGGCGGACCCGCCGCGGGCGGCCGGGTCGACGCGCCCCCTTCTGACGCGGCACAATGCGCCCCGATTCGGACCGCTCCGGCGGCGCCCCGCGCGCCGCCCCGGCGGTCCGCCGGTTTTCACGCCGCCCCCGGAGATCGCATGAGCCCCGACGAACCCGACCGCGACGCGCGGGCATTCCGCGCCCGGCTCCAGGCGCGGCTGCACGGCGCCGACCGCGTGCGCGTGCGGGTGCCCGACGCGGACGATCCCGAGGGCCCGGCCGACGTCGTCGACGTGCGCGATCCGGAGGCGGTGCGCGAACTGGTGGAGTCGCTCGCCGACGTGTGCTCGGCCGACGCGGGCCGGCCGCTGCCGCCCGGGCACCTGTCGCTGGAGTTCCAGTCGGGCGGCGAGACGCTCGCGCGCCTGGCACTGGTGCGCGGGCGAACGCTGCACTGGGCCGAGCACGACACGCCGTGGGCGCGCCTCGCCGACGCGGCCGCGGAGCGCGCGGGCGCGTGGCTCGCCGCCCGCCGGGTGCCGGGGCCGCTCGCCGACCTGCGCGACACCGCGCGGCGCGAGGGCCTGTGGGACCGCATCGTGGCCGACCAGCGTGCGCTGCTCCCCGACGGCGCGCCCGACGCGCTCTGGGAGCCGGGCGACGAGCCGGCGCGCGCGGCGCTGCTCGAGAAGCTCGTGCCGCACCGGCTCGATCGCGCCGTCGCGTGCCTGCGCGTGCTCGGCGCCGCGCACCCGGAGTGGTTCGTGGGCCTGCCGCTGGACCGCCTGGTGGAGCCGTACCTGCACGACCGCATGGATCGCGTCACCGTGCAGGCCGCACTCGCCGTGGTCGTGAGCGAGCCCGTGGGCATCGCGGGCGCGGCGCGCTGGCTGGTGCACGCGCGCGGCGCCGGCTCGATCGACTCGATCTCGGCCGCACGGCTGCTGCCCGTGGTGCTGCGCTGGGCGCTCGGGCACCCCGTGGCGCGCAACCGCACCGAGACGCTGGAACTGCTCGCGGGCGCGGAAGGCACCATCGTGGACCCGCTGCTCGCCGACGTGTTCGCCGGGCGCATCGCGGTGCGCACACCTTCGCCCGCCGACGAGGCGCTGCTGTACGTGTTCAGCGAGCCCGAGACCTTCTACCTGGAGGACGGCATCCCGCGCGGCGCGAGCGATGCCGCGTACGCGGCGCTGCTGCTGGCGCGTCGCGGTGAGCGTTCGCACCGCGGCGCGATCCGCGAACGGCTCGACGACGCGGGTCCCGCGGATTTCCACGTGCTCGCGCTGGCGCTCGAGGCGATCGACGGCGCGGGCGAGTAGCCCCGCGGCGCGGTGCGAATTCCCTTCCCGGGGCCCCGAAGGCTTCGGCTATGCTGCCGCCCGCCCGGCGGGCCCGAGACCACCGGGATCGATCGCTCGCTTCGTTCACCCCCAACGAGGAGGCTTCCGTGGTTTCGAAGATCCAGAAGCTCGAACTGAACCGCGAGACGCTGCGCCGGCTGACCGAGGAAGAGGCCAGGCAGGTGCAGGGCGCCGCGGTCACGAAGCTCTGTCCGTGCACGCACACGAGCGCCGGTCCGTCCCATCCGATCTGGTGCTGAACCGCAACCACGCTCGACGAGCGGTCGCGATGTCCGCGGCCGCTCGTCGGCGTCTCGACCGATGAGCCCCTGGACGCCGCTGCTGGAGGGCGCGCTGCGCGACGAAGCGCTCGCCCGTGTGCGCGCGATCGCCGCCGCGCTCGACCGCGATCCCGACGCGTGGCCGCTCTCGGCCGTGAGCGACCCGCGCGCGCTGCGGCTGGCTTCGCTCGCCTCGGGCCGCGCGGGGCTCGCGCTGTTCCACGCGTGGGCCGCCGGCGCCGGGCTCGACCCGCGCGGCGAGGCGCTCGCGGTGGCGCGCCTGGGCGAGGCGTTCGACCTCGTCGCGTCGCGCACGATGGACGCATCGCTGTTCTGCGGCTTCACGGGTGTCGCGTGGGCCGCGCACCAGCTGTCGCCGGTCGAGGGGGACGACGACCCGGTGGCCGGCATCGACGACGCGCTGCTGGCGCTGGTCGAGGACGACGCGTTCGAGCCGGCCTACGACCTGGTGGACGGCCTCGTGGGCATCGGCGTGTACGCGCTCGCGCGGCTGCCGCGGCCGGCGGCGCGCCGGCTCGCCGAGTGCGTGCTG
>JBGAOB010000219.1:0-8121 GCA_044222045.1 Candidatus Eiseniibacteriota bacterium | reverse complement strand
GGCTCGCCCGTCCCGGCGGTCGCGCACGCCACGGCCACGTCGCGCAGCACGGGCGTCAGGCCGGCGCTCGACGTGGCCAGGTCCACGCGGTACTGGACGTAGCGCGACGGCCGGCCCACGAAGGTGCCGCTCGAACCGATCGGGGTGAACGCGCTCCAGCTGCCGTCGGGCGCGGGCGTGTCGCCGGTGCGCACCTGCATCGCCACGCTGGTTCCCGCGGGCGTGTCGGCGGTCCACGTGGCGGCGCCCCACACCACGCTCGCGCCGGCGTCCACCACGCGCGACGTGAACGTGCCGGTCAGCGCGTACGGCGTCACGCGCAGCCAGTCCAGCGCCAGCGCGTTGCCTCCCGGGTCGAAGTCGCTCGCGAGCGGGCGCAGCGGCGTGGCCACGGCCAGCGGGATCGTGGCCACGTTCGTGCCGTCCACCGAGAACGCGAAGCCGCCGGCGGTCCAGTCGATGCGATAGCGATGCACGGCGCCGAGCCAGCTGCCGGGGATCGCGAGGCTCGTGCCGTCGCTCGCTCGCGCGAACAGGCCGCCGCCGCTGCCGGTGCTGAACACGGCCCACGGCGCGGCGAACGTCGAGTCGGCGACCCAGCCCACGTGCTGGAACGGATCGCCGCCGAAGCGGGCCACGCATTCCAGCGAACGGCCGGCGGTCGCGGTCGCGCCGTTCCACGCGCGCGCGCCGTCCACGGTCAGCGTTCCGCCGCCCACGCTCGCGCCGCCGCCGGCGTTCCACGCGGCGCCCGACCAGCCGGCGGGCAGTGCGGCGCCGCCGAACTCGGCGCCCACCGCGGGCGCCAGGCTCACCTCACCGTCGTCGGTGACGGCGGCGTACGTGCCGGCGCCGAACGAGCCCGCCGCGAAGTCGGCCGCCGTGCGATCGGACAGGCACCCGGCCGGCGCGGCGAGCGCCGTGTCGAACACCACGTCGACCCAGTAGTTCGCCGACGAGAACGTGCTCGTGGGGAATCCGCCCGCGCCGTAGGCGTACACGCCGTTCGCGAAGCCGCCCGCGCCGTCCTGCGGCGCGTGCAGCGGCGCGTGGTCGGCGCCGTGCCCGGCGAAGTAGCCCGGCGTCGCCGCGTAGCGCCCCTGCGGCATGTGCACCGACGCCACGTACGACGTGCCCGCGGTGATCGCCACCTCCTGCCCCGCGGGGAAGCGCGCTTCCTGCCAGCCCGAGGCGGTCTCGCCCGTGAACGTCACCGTGCGCAGGTTCGCGCCCGCGTTGCTCCAGAGATGGCCCACGTGCGTGCCGCCGTTCGTCGCGTCGTTCTTCCAGAACCGGAGGCCGCGCACGAACCCGTCGCGGTCCGAGCGGAAGCGCACGCCCACTTCCACCGCGGCCGCGTCGTTCGCCACCGGCCCGCCGTCGGTGGTGAAGATGCGACACGGACACACCGCCGGCTGCGGCGGCTGCACGTTCACCGTGACGCCGGCGCCCGGCGCGCCGAGGTTGCCGGTGTCGTCGGTCGCGCGCACGCGCAGCGTGGCGGCGCCGAGCGCGCCGGGCACCCAGTTCCAACTCCACGCCTCGCGCCCGGTCGCGGGATGCCACGTGGCGCCGCCGTCCGCGGACACCTCCACGCCGCCCACGCGCCCGCCCACGTCGGCGGCGGTGCCGCTCACCGTGATGGCGGTGCCGCTGACGACGTTCGCCCCCGCGAGCGGCGACGTGATCGCGGCCGTCGGCGGCGCGGCGTCGGTGCTCGCCGTGGCGGCCACCAGCCCCGGCTGCCGCGTGGTGGGCTGCACACCCATGTCGGCGAACAGGTTCAGCGTCGCCTGCTGCATGCGCACGTCCGCGGGCGCGCCGGGGTTGTCGTGCGTGGCGTCGAGCCCCCACGACCACTGCACGGTGCCGGCGCTGAACACGAGCGCGCCGCTCGATGCGCGGTACATCACCAGGTGGTGCGTGGCGGTGCCGGTGGCGAACGTGGAGCCGTAGTCCTGCAGCACGGGCACGCCGCTCACCGTGGCGGTGGACAGGTGGAACAGCCCCGGCGGACGGAAGCCGTTGTCGAGGTCGGTGTCCCACTCGAAGCCCAGCGTGCCGGTGGCGAACGTGGCGGTCTGCCCGGGGGCGAGAGCGGCCACGCTGGTGTTGCGCCACAAGCGCATCTTGCCGTCGGCCTCGGGTACGGCCAGCTCGTTGTTCGTGACGCCGTTGACCACGAAGATCGTGCCGAGCACGCCGTTCTCGGGCCGCCCGCCGTCGGCCGGCGGACTGAAGCGCGGGTCGCGCCACGTGCCGGTCCACACGCCGGGCAGCGGATCGATCTTCGCGCCCGCGTGCGTCTCCTTGTAGCAGACCAGCGTGCGGTACGGCGTGCCGCTGCCGTCGATGCTGGTTTCCCAGCGCGTCTTCCAGAACATCTCGTTGCCGCTGAACACCGCCAGGTGCACGCCGGCGTCACGCGCCGCCTCGAGGTTCGCGCGCTGCGGGCCCGACCAGTACTCGTCGTGTCCCACCGACACGAACACGCGGTGCTCCAGCAGCTCGGCGCCGCGCCGGTCGGTGTCGACGCCGCTCGTGTAGCTGACGTCGTAGCCGTTCGCCTCGAGCCAGCGCACCATCGGGTACGGGGCGCTGAAGAACCACGTCACGATGGCGCCGCCCGGGTAGTTGCAGCAGCGCGTGGTGACGGGGCGGTTGTAGCTCACCTTGTAGGCGCGGCCCGCGGGCGAACCGGTGTAGAGGCTGTTGCCGCCGTAGGTGTTGTACGCCTGCCACGTCTCGTCGTTCGCCTGCAGCAGCAGGTCGGAGTGGCCGTCGTCGTCGCGCACCACGAACAGCACGTGGCTCGCGAGGTCGCCGGGCACGTCCTCGCGCACGAGCCGCGCGACGTAGATGCCCGACACCGCGGTCGCGGGCACCGCCCACGACGCGCTCACCGCCCAGTTGCCGCAGTCCACGAGCCCGGTCGCCGCGTCGGTGAGCGGCGCGGGCTGCACCTGGGGCAGCGCCGCCGACGGCTGCACCGTGGCCACCTTGCGCGCACCGAGCCCGCCGTAATAGCCCATGCGGTAGATGTCGATGCGATAGTCCGTGGCGGGCGTGTCGATCTTGAAGAACACCGTGCCGCCCTGGTCCACGCTGATGTCGGTGGTGAACCCCTGGATGCTCGGGTCGCCCGCACCCGCGACGTCCCACTCGGACTGCGGGTTGCCGGGCAGCGCGTTCTCCACCGCGATCTCGTTCTGCGCGCGGGCCGGGGCGGCACACCACGCCAGCATCAGCAGCGCGACCAGTCCCACGACGACGGACGACCTGCGCCCGTGACCGGCGCGCGGCGAGACCCCGCGCACCGAAGTGCTCGTTCCAGCGGCCATCGCGACCTCCACGACAGGGCGAGACGACGGGGGCTCGGGGGCCCGCCTCGCTCGGGGTGGCGCCGACGATCTCGTGGGCGATCACGGCATCGACTCGCGCTCCGGGGAGTGCCCGGGCGCGAGCGCGGCGCCAGCCTACCGCACGAGTCCCGCCGTCGCGGCAACGAAATCGAGCCGCGCGCACCGGGCGCCGCCGCGCGTGCCACCCGCGTCGGGCTCGCCGCGCAGGGCGGGGCGCATCCGCCGGGTGCTCGTCACCGCACGACTGCCAGTCGCTGCATGAGCGCGCGACCTTCCATGGTGGCGCGCACCATGTAGACGCCGGCCTTCACCGGCGCGCCGCCCGAGTCGCGCAGATCCCACACCACGTCGCCACCACCGGCTTCGTGCATGCCGTCGTACAGCGTGCGCACGTGACGCCCGGTCAGGTCGAACACCTCCATCCGCACGCTGCCCGCGCGCGGCAGCTCGAACGCCAGCCGCACGTTCGTGCGCGCCGGGTTCGGCTGCGGAGCCGAGAACGACACGGTCGAGATCGAATCCCCGAGCGACGTGGTCGTGCGCGGCGACATGACGACGTTGGACATCGCCGACCAGTTGCCCACTTCGTCCGCGGTCTTGATGGCGAACCAGTAGACGGTGCTCGGCAGCAGGCTGGTGACGCGGATGCTCTCCCGCGTGCCCGGTGGCTGCGGGGGCGCGAGCCCCGTCACGCGCGTGGCGAGCGAGAAGTTCGCGGCGGTGATGAGCGACGTCGAGTAGCGGATGTCGTACTGGGCGGCGCGGCCGGACGTCCCGTCGTCTCCGGGCGCGGTGAACGAAAGCGTCAGCGTCGCGGCCACGGCCGACGCGGCACATGCCACGGCCAGCACGGTGACCGCCAGGCCCACGAGGGTCGATGGCGAGCGAGATGCAGACATCCGCGTCCTCCCGCGCGCGGCCTGCGCGTGGCGAGCACGTCCATGAGCCCGACCCCGGCGGGGGTGTCGCCGGAGACGGAGAGCGATGTGTCGAGGGTCCGCGTCCGGCGGAGCGTGGGAGTCGCCGGGTGCTCGCGTGGTGCGGAAGAGGGGGATGGCCGTGGGGGGCCGAAACGCCTCGCGCGAGCGGATGCGGTACGGGTACGTCCGAACGCGCCGGGGGTACGGCGCGCACAGGTCCTACTACACGCATGATCGGCCGAAGGTTCCCCCCGACTCCATGCGCAATTCTACGGAGGGTGCCGGCGCGGCGGCCGGAAAGCCGCGAGGCCGCTCCCCGTTCGGGGTGGCGGCCTCGTGGGCTCGAGCGGAAACGGACTCCGCCGGTCGGAAACGAACGCTCAGCAGACCAGCGGGCGAGTCGGCCCGTAGCTGCTGGTGCTCGTGCACGGGCAGCGAACCGTGATGCCGGTCGGAGCCGCGCCGTTCACCTGCTTGGCCTCGTCCTCGGTCAGCTTCCGCACCGTGTCGCGGTTCAGCGTGAGCTTCTTGACCTCGAGCTTCTGCATGCAGACCTCCAGGGGGAAGTGAGTCTGGTCAGCAGACGAGCGGCTGCGTCGGTCCGATGGTGCTGGTGCCGGTGCACGGGCAGCAGGCGGAGGCCTTGCTGGTGCAGCGCACGGTGACGAGCCCGCCGTTGACGTGCTTCGTCTCGTCCTCGGTCAGCTTGCGCACGGTGTCACGGTTCAGCGTGAGCTTCTTCACTTCGAGCTTCTGCATCGAACCCTCCCAAGGGAAAAGGACGGAGGTGAACCCGCCGCGATCTCGTACCGGCCGTCGCGAGCGGGCGGAGTCTAGCCGGTGGCCGCGGCGCATCGCGAGACGAATTTCGCGCAGAGGGGCCGCGCGCGTTTCCGCGGCGACGGCGGCATGCGAGCGATTGCACCCCCCCGAGCCGGAAGCTATGGTCGCCTCGTGAACGGTCGCGGATACGTTTCCTCGGGCTTCTTCGCCTTCCGCACTCCCCTCCTGCCCCTCGACCTTCTCCAGGACTGGGCGGACGGCTGCCGCGGCGACGCGGGCGCGGCGGCGCGCGCCACGCTGTGCGAGCGGCTCGCGGCCTGCACGGACCGGCCCGACGTGCGCGAAGCCTTGTTCGTGGCCTCCCCTGCGCTCGACGAGCGACTGGACGCGTTCCGCGCGGATCCCCTGGCGCCCGAGCACGACGGCCTGCGGCACGCGCTCACCAAGTACGTGTCCCGCATGGCGGCGCGCCCCACGCCGTTCGGCCTTTTCGCCGGCACGTCCGTGGGCGCCATCGCGCGCGACACGCACCTGCCGCTGCCGGCCCCGGGCGGTGATCGCCGGCTGACGCGGCTCGACATGGACTACCTGAGCCTGCTCGTGGAGCGGCTCGCGGCCGACCCGGCGGTACGCGCCGAGTTGCGCTTCGAGACCAACACCAGCCTCTACGACGCGGGCGGGCACCTGCGCTACGCCGAGGCGCGGCTGCGGGGCCGCTCGCGCACCTACTTCCTGGTGGACGTCGAGCCGCACGAACCGCTTCGCCGCGCGCTCGAACGTGCGCGCGACGGCGCCACGCTGGACGCCGTCGCCGCGGTGCTCACGAGCGACGACATCCCGGCCGCGGACGCGCGCGCGTTCGTGGACGAACTGGTCGACGCGCAGCTGCTGGTGCCGTGCCTGGGGCCCGTGGTCACCGGCGCCGACAGCCTGGGCGCGCTCGTGGAGCGGCTCCAGGCGCTGCCCGCGGCGCGCGACGTGGTGGCGCGCCTGCAGGACGTGCGCTCGGAACTCGCGGCGCTCGACCGCGAGCCGCCGTCGCCCCCGGCGCGCTACCGGGCGCTCGCCGCGCGGCTGTCCACGCTCGCCGACGCCGAGCTGTCGCGGCTTTTCCAGGTGGACCTCTCGCGCCCCGCGCCCGCGGCCACGCTCGCCGCCTCGGTGGTGGACGACCTGCTCGACGCGCTCGACGTGCTGCTGCGCGTGGCCGGGCCCACGCGCTCCGACCCGCTCGCCGACTTCCGGCGCGCGTTCGACGAGCGCTGGGGCGAGCGCGAGATGCCGCTGGTGGAAGTGCTCGACGAGGAGATCGGCATCGGCTTCGCCACCACGAACGACCCGGGGCTCGATCCGTCGCCGCTGCTGGCCGGCCTGCCGTTCCCGGGCGCGCCCGGCGACGGCTCACCGTGGCCGCCGCGGCTCGCGCGGCTGCAGTGGAAACTGGCCGAGGCCATCGCGTCGGGCGCGGAGGAACTCGTGCTCGACGAGGCCGACGTGCGCTCGTTCGGTGACGACGTGCCGGCGCTGGCCGACTCGATCCACGTGATGGCGACGCTGCTCGAACCCGACGCGCCCGGCGGCCCGCGCGCCGTGCTCGAGAACGCGGCCGGGCCCTCCGGCGTGCGGCTGCTGGGCCGCTTCTGCCACGCCGATCCCGAGCTGCACGCGCACGTGAGCGAGCACCTGCGCGCCGAGCAGGCATTGCGGCCCGACGTGCGCTACTTCGAGATCGTGCACCTGCCCGAAGGGCGCATCGGCAACATCCTCGCGCGCCCGGTGCTCCGCGACCTCGAGCTGGCCTACCTCGGCGCGTCGGGCGCGCCGGCCGACCGCACGCTGCACGTGAGCGACCTGCTCGTCTCGTTGCGCGACGGCCGCGTCGTGCTGCGGTCGCGCGCGCTCGACGCCGAAGTGCGCCCGAGGCTCACGTCGGCGCACAACACGTCGCTGCGCAGCGTGGCGATCTATCGCTTCCTCGCGGCGCTGCAGGCCGAGGGTGTGCGCGAGGGCGTGGCGTGGAACTGGGGGCCGCTCGGGAATGCGCCACGGCTGCCGCGCGTGCGCTGGCGCCGCGTCGTGCTCGCGCGCGCGCAGTGGAGCGGCGTGCGCGCCGACCTGGACCAGCTGCAGCGCGGCGAGGGTGGGCCGTTCGCGCGCGCGAGCGCGTGGCGCGCACGCCGCGGCGTGCCACGCTGGGTCGGGCTCGCCGACGGCGACAACGTGCTGCCCGTGGACTTCGAGCAGGCGCTGTCCGTGGAGGCGTTCCTCGACGCGCTCCGCGGACGCGAGGGGTTCACGCTGGTGGAGCTGATGCCCGGCGGCCGGCCCGACGTGGCCGAGGGCCCCGCGGGGCGGCACGTGCAGGAGGTCATCGTGCCGCTGCTGCGGCGCGCCGAGCCCGCGCCCGTCCCGGCGGCGCCGCGCCGACGCGCTCCCGACGCGGACGCCGCGTGGTCGTTCGCGCCCGGCTCGGAGTGGCTCTACGCGAAGCTCTACGCCGGCCCCGCGGTGGCCGACCGCGTGCTGCGCGAAGTGGTGGCGCCGTGCGTGCGCGAGGCGTGTGCGAGCGGCGCCGCCGACACGTGGTTCTTCATCCGCTACGGCGACCCCGAACACCACGTGCGGCTGCGCCTGCACGGCGACGCGCGGCGCCTCCTGTCGGACGTGCTGCCGGCGCTGCACGCCGGCGTCGCCCCGTGGCGCGACGCCGGACTCGTGCACCGCGTGCAGCTGGACACGTACCTGCCCGAAGTGCGGCGCTACGGCGGGCCGCGCGCGCTCGCCGCGTGCGAGACGTGGTTCCGCCACGACTCCGATGCCGCGCTCGACGCGCTCGCGGTGCTGCACGGCGACGCGGGGCTCGACGCGCGCTGGCGACTGGTGCTGCGCGGCACCGATCGGATCTTCGCCGCGCTCGGCTTCGACCCGCCCGCCCGGCACGCGCTCGCTCGCCGCCTGGCCGCGGGATACGCGAGTGCGTTCCGCATGGACTCGTCGCTGCGCCAGACGATGATGGAGCGCTTCCGCCGCGAGCGCGCGGCGGTCGACGCGCTGCT